>JAJXZI010000297.1 GCA_021780115.1 bacterium
GGAAGTCCACTGTGTATTCGCTTCCCCGGTAGATTTCGGTGTGCCCTTTCTGGCGCCCGAAGCCCTTGACTTCACTCACCGTCATACCTGCGACCCCAGTCTCCTCCAGGGCCTCCTTCACCTCCTCCAGTTTGAAGGGTTTGATAATCGCTTCGATCTTCTTCATGCAGTATTTGTGCGCTCAACAATCCATCGTGTCCGGTCGTTTGCGAACCGGAAATCGCCATGCTCTGCAGGTTCGGGTTCGACGCCTGCCGGCAAGCAGTGGTTGTGCCACCGTTGCACCGGCGGGGATCCGTCAGATGACGAACCCTTGATTCTACTAGCTCATCTGCCGGCTATCGAGGCAACCAAGTCAGTGAATGTGTAGTCTCTTTTTGATCGCAGCGGCCAAATTTAGCCACCTACGTAGCGGAATTAACACCACCCGCATGCGCCTGAGCCACCGGAAAACTCGACGCACGCCGGATCCCGATCGTCAACGACTCCGATGCTTGAACACATGAGTCTTGACCTGTCGTCTCCACCAGTGCCGGCCTCAGACGCGGATTGGCAGGATCAGCAGCGGCAGACCTTCGTGGTAAAACCGGCGCTGGACGGCGAAGACCGCATAGTTGTGGAGAAAGCGCGTGAGAAAGCTCTCGTGGGCAAACACCAGTTGCCCGGCAAAGAAAATCGCCTGCGGGAACCGGGCCAGCACGCGCGGGGCGACCTTCTCCACCTCGGAGACGACATCGATGCCCATCGCCGATACCGCCTCCGCGTAGAATCCCCGCTTGCGCAGGTAATTCTCATATCGCTGGCCTTCGGCCTGGAGGTGCGCCTGGAGATTCTCCATTTCCGCGGCGCCTTTGAAGTTCCCGGCGTCCACCACGCCGACTTGAATGAAGACGAAGTTTTTGAACAGACCGGGGAACATCCGGAAGATGCCGAACAAGGTGTGCAACCCCAGGCCGTTGAAGCCGTTGACGAGCACGACGGCTGTCTTGGCGTGCGGATTGAACGCCGGGCCGAGCGGCGCCGGCGCGTCGCCCGCAGCCACGGGTTTGGGACAGTCGGCTTCGGCGGCGGTGACTAGGTCGTCCAACCGGCGCAAGTCCAGCGTGGTCCGGCGGTAATGGCGTTTGATGAGGAAGGCCGCGCCGACGAGCAGGCCCGTGACGACTAGGGTGATCCAACCGCCCTCAAAAAACTTGAGGGCGCTCAAGGAGATCAGAATGAACGTGGTCATCACAAAGCCGACGCCGTTAATGGCGATCCGCCTTCGCCAGCCGGCGAGCGCCCGGCGTTCCTGCCACCAGTGCCGCACCATGCCCAGTTGGGACAGGCTGAAGGTGATAAAGACGTTGATGCTGTAAAGCACCACCAGAAAATCCACCGAGCCGCGCGAGCAAATCATCAGCACCAGCGCGCCCAGGCCCATCAGCAGGATGCCGTTTTGGGTGACGAACCGGTCGCTGAGCGTGGCAAACCGGCTGGGAAACCAGCGGTCCAGCGCCATGTTCGCCAGCACCCGCGGGCCGTCCAGAAAGCCCGTCTGCGCCGCGACAAACAGCAGCGCCGCCTCTGACGCGAGCGTGACGACAATGAAGGGCAAGGCGGCGCCGCGCGGCCAGGCGGCCGTGAGCTGCTCGAAGAATACCGCGTTGAGGGTCTTGCCGGTTTGCGGCTGGACACGGTACAGCAGGTAGCCAAGCAGCAGGCCGGCCACCGTGAGCGCCAGCGAGATTGCCATGTAGCGCATCGTGCGCTTGCCGGTCTGGACGCGCGGCTCGCGCAGGATCGGCAGGCCGTTGCTGACGGCTTCAATACCGGTGTAGGTGCCGGCCCCCATGCTGTAGGCGCGCAACACCAGCAGCGCCATGCCTAGCCAGCCCAGTTGGCTGTGCGACGTGGCGACCTCGGCGGAAGCGTGCTGCCAGAGGTCGGGAAAGTTTGCGGCGTGGGTGCAGACCGCGTAACCGATGGCGAAGGCGTGCGTCACCACAAACGCCAGGAAGATCGGCACCCACGGCAGCACGGCCTCCTTGGCCCCGCGCAAGTTCAGCAGCGTCAGCAGGCAGACGCCGGCCACCTCCACGGCCAACTTGTAGGACACAGTGGCCGCCGGCAACAGACTGAAGAGGGCATCCGCGCCGCTGGCAACCGAGATGGTGATGGTCAGGACGTAGTCAATCAGCAGGGCGGAGCCGGACACCACGCCCAGCGTGGGCGAAAGCAGCTTGCTGGCCACCAGGTAGCCGCCGCCGCCGGTGGGGAACAGTTCGATAATCTGCGAATAGCTGGCGCTGATGACGAACACCGTCACCACGGACGCCGCCGCGACCAGCAGGCTCAGATAAATGTGACCGTTGAGCGCCTTGAAGGTCTCCTCGGGACCGTAGCACGAGGAGGACAAGCCGTCGGCGCCCAAGCCGACCCAGGCAAAGAAGGCGATGAGCGAGAGCTTGTGGAACAAGCCCTCATCCGAGAGATCGCGCGATTTTCCGATGACGACCGTCTTTAACTTGCTGCCCAGATTCATATCGAAACGACTGCAGAACGATGGCGCGGCCGGAGCTAAGCCCCGCGCCGCGCGTGGTTGCCGTCTGGGAAGTCTTGTCTCCCGTGAACGTCACGGGTGTTGAGGACTGCCCTTCCAAACGCCGACGAGGTTAGCTGACGGGCTGGGCCTTGAAAGTGGCCTCGGCGCCGGTTGCCCGGCTCCATTCGCCCCATCCTCGGAACCTCCACTGCTCCGAGGAATCGCGGTTCCCCCGCATCCGGCTTCAGGAAGGAAACCGGATTTAGGCTGCTGCCGCGCAAGAAAGCTCCGAAAGTGATACTCGTCAAATGAATTCGGTCGCTCGGCGCCAAAGCTTCCGGCACGGTCAAAAGATTCGAGGAGACGACTTGTCCGTCAGATGATAGTCCGGATAACACTCGACGCCGACTTCGGCCCGGTCCAAGCCAGCCAGTTCGTCTTCCCGCGCGACGCGCATCGGCACCAGGAGATTGGAAAGCCGGAACCAGATCCACGCGAAACAACCGACGAAGAGCACGCAAGCCAGCAGGCCGACACACTGGGCGGCCAGTTGCGACCCGTCGTTGGCGGGCGCGCCGAACCAAGTGCCAACGGCGCCGGTGACGCCCTGGTCCGTCCAGCCAGCCGCGAGCAGATCGCGGAGCCGGGCGGCGGTTTCCGAGGTGCCGTCGCTGGTGATCGTTTGCGCGACGCCTGCTTTGAGCAGCCGGTGGATGCCGTTCCAACCCGCGCCGAAACTGCCGTTGGCGAACAAGCCCAGGCTGAGCACGCCCCAAGCGCCGTTGACGGCGTGGACCGAGAGCGCGCCGACCGGATCGTCGAGGCGCGCGGTGTTCTCGAAGAAAAACACGGCCCACACCGCCAAAACGCCAGCCACGGCCCCGATGGCCACCGCGGCGGCGGCACTGACGAAGGCGCACGGCGCGGCGATCGCCACCAAACCGGCCAGCAGGCTGTTGCACAGGAGGGACGGGTCCGGTTTGCCCAAGATCCAGTACATCACCAGACAGCCGGCCACCGTCGCGGCGGCCGAGGCGAGGAAGGTATTCACTGCGACGACGGCGATGCGCCCATCTTCGCCGGCAAGACTCATCCCGGCGTTCAGCCCGAACCAGCCGAACGCCAGGATGAACGTGCCCAAGACTACATAGACGAGGTTGTGCCCTTGGATCGGACGCGCCCGGCCCGGAGGCCCGTATTTCCCCAGTCGCGGCCCGATCACGGCGATGCCGGCCAGCGCGATCATGCCGCCGCACAAATGCAGGACCGAGGAACCGGCGAAGTCCACCTGCCCGTGTCCCAAGCCGAAGTTTCGTCCCAGGCTGGCCAACCAACCGCCGCCCCAAACCCAGCGGCCGACAATCGCGTACGGCAGCAGACCGGCCCACACGCCGTATAGGAGGAAGTTCTTGAGCCGCCACCGTTCCGCCATGGCCCCGACGGGAATGGCGGCCACCGTCGCCGCGAAGACCGCTTGCAGCAGAAACAGAGCGGCTAGGCGCGCATTGTTCCCCGGAGGCCCGAAGAACAAGCCTTCGTGGCCGCACAAGATTCTGAAACCGCCCACCCAGAAACCCAGCCCGGCCAGCGCGTAGGACAACAGACTCATCGTCACCATGTGGGCCGCGTTTTTCGCGCGGCACAAGCCCGTGGCGACGAGTGCGAAGCCGGCTTGCAGAAACATGGCCAGGAAGGCGGCCGCCACCACCGGAACCCAGTCCGGCGCGGCGTCAGTGGGGCCGCGGTTTGCGGACTGGTCGCCGCCTTCCCCACGCTGCGCCGGCGCTGGCTCGGTCTGGCCCCGCGAAGCGGAGACAGGTAAACCCGATGCCGACTGCACGGCAGGGTCGGCTTCGGCTGCTGCTGCGGTCGCTAAGGCGGGCCGCCAAAACAGGAGCGAGCAGGTCAGGATGAGGAGGTTGGAAGCCCAGGCAAAGCAAATGCAGAAACGGCGTTTCCCGCTGGCGAGGTTTCCCATTGGCATTGTCCCAGGATAGCGCAACGCGCCGCCGAGATAAATCCACGAAGCCCCGTCGCTTCGCGGCCTCGAACAGCGAGTCGCAAGCTCAAACGTGTGCCGATTGCGCATGAAATCCACCACCCGTCGAAAGCAACCAGTTTGCCAGAGCGTCTTCACCCCGCTGAACAACCAGTTTCCCTCGTAAACTCAAGAAACACGGTTTGCCCGGAGCCGTTCGCCACTCCTCAGCGGGTGCTCTGCGGCTTTCGGATTGGCTAGATTTGGCCAGCTTGTGCACTTCGCCCACGCGGGAGCGGTCGTTTCCAGCGGACTTCAAGAAAAGCGTTTCTGACCAGGGTAATAAGGACTTCGTTGGCTCCAGCGGTGTTGAGGGTGGGAACGGCCCTTGATCGGGGCCTGCTTCTGGTGCTGGCATACCCCCTGCTTTCAGGTCGCCAAGCGGCTATCGGACGAACGGCTTTGGCCGGGCGTGCCGTGTGAGACACAGTCCAGAGAACTAACTAACAAACCAAACAAAAGTATGGCAGCGAACAGCACCACCACGATGAAACCCACGTTGGGCCTGACGGGCCTGACGATGAACGCCATGGCCCTGATTGCGCCGGGGGCCTTCCTCTGGCTGACGTTCGCGCAGCAATCCCTCTACGGCGCGCCGATGGCGGGCAGCGCGATGTGGTTCGGAATCGTCGCGGCGCTGGCGCTGTGCTTCGCCACGGCCATCTCCTATGCCGAGTTGTCCAAGCTCTATCCGGGCGCTGGGTCATCCTATGTATTCGCCGAACAGGCGTTCGCGGCCAAGACCACGTCGTTTAAGTTTGCGCGACTGGCCAAGTTCGTGATCGGTTGGGCCAGCCACCTCTACTACTGGATTTATCCCGGTGTGATGGTGGGCGTGACGGCCCTGCTCATGGGTTATCTACTGGGCCAGTTGTGGCCCGCCACGTTCTCCGCGTCCGTGCCCAGCCCGCTGTTCATGGGTCTGTTCTGCGTGGTCTTCGCCTTGGGCGTGGCTTACATCGCCTTCCGCGGCGTGACAGGCGCCACGACCGTCAACGTGGCGATCAATGTGATTCAGATCAGCGCGTTGCTCGTCTTCTCCGGCATGGCGATTGCCTACCGCGCGAACCACCCGCACGGCTCCGTGGGCTACACCCTCGATCCCGACGGCGTCGCCATCAACAAGGTCATTGCCAACGACAAAGACGGCCATCCGATCAAAGACAAGGACGGCAACTACGTCTATGAGATGGCGGAAGACGGCAAGACGCCGAAAGCGTTCACGCTGAGCTACGCGCCGGACGTGGCAATCGACAAGGGGTCCGACCCAAAGAATCCCACCGACACCTTTGAGTTCCACGCGACCGCCAAGTCGGTGGTTTCGCCGCACGGCTTTAGTTACATGATCATTCAAGCCTGCATCGCGATTCTGATCTTGGTAGGCTTTGAGTCCGTCACCGCGATGGGCGAGGAAGCCAAGAATCCCAAGCGCGACATCCCCCGGGCCGTCCTGCTCTCGCTGCTGATTCAAGGCGTAGTCTGCTATCTGATAGAATATTTTGCCGCCAACTACTTTCTGAACAGCGGCTACACGATGACCACCGCCAGCGGCTCACCGGCGCCGCTGGGCGACATGATGGTGATCATCGGCACTTGGCTCTTCGGCAGTCCCGCCGCGGGCAAGGCGTTCATGTTGATCCAGGCCTTCACCGTGTTCCTGGCCTTAATCGGCACGACGCTGTCCTGCATCAACACCGGCGCGCGGGTTACTTACGCCATGGGGCGGGACGACGAAGTGCCGTCCCACTTCGGGTTGCTGCACGGCACCCGGCTCACGCCCCACCGGGCCATCTGGACGCTCGCGATCATTTCTGCGGTCATCGGGATCTTCTCGGTGATGTTTTACTTCTGCGGCGGCGCGGCGCTCACGGCGGATGCCATCAAGGGTCTGCCGCAGAACTTCTGGTACAGCTTCGGCATTATCAACCACGACACCGCCGCCAAGATTCCGCAGAGCCTGCTGGTGGTGACGCTGGCGAGCAACTTCGGCACGTTCCTGCTCTACATGCTGACCAACTGGGTGGCCATCGTGGCCTTTCGTGAGCATCACTCCTTCAACACCTTCAAACACGTCGTGGTGCCGGTGTTCGGACTGCTGGCCAACCTGCTGTGCATGTTGTTCTACCTCATCGGTCCGTTCTCGATTTCCGGCATGAGCTGGAAGGAGCCATATCTTGCCTTGGGCGTGGCGTTGGTCTGGGGTCTTTACGGTGCCTGGTATTTCGTACGTTCGAGCAAAGCCAAGGGGCGGGAGATCCTGCTAAGTCAGAAGCCGGTCGTGGCGACGGCCTAGCTTCGGACTGGTTCGGGGGCGGCTGGTCATTCCGTGACGGGTGACCAGCCGCTTTTGCTTTGGCGACACGACGCTCCGCCGGCTATCCTCCTAGCCACAGCGGTGATTCCTGGCTTGCGTCCGCTCACGCAAAACAACGCGTGGAAGCCGCCAGGAAGCCACCCCCCGTGCGAATCCAAGCTCGGAGTCAAGCTGAAGACGGCCATGAGACATGAGACAATGATACTATTGGTCATTCGCCCGGCGGGGTTGCGTTTGGCCCCATCCGCATCGGAGCGTTGGGATTTGCGGGGTTCGGATGTACTGCCATGGACCTGACCTGCGCCGAGGTGTGCGTTTCTGGCCTCGTTCGGCCGAACAACGAGGACTGCGCCGCCCTCTGGCAGCCGGAGTCACCGGATCGTAAGCGGGACTTGGGCAGCGTCGCTCTCCTGGCCGACGGCGTGGGCGGACAGAACCGGGGGGAAATCGCCAGCCAACTGGCGGTCCAGTCCGCGTTGGGCGTCTTCCAGGCGGCCGAGCCGGCCACCGCGCCGCGCAAATTGCTGCGCCAGATGTTCGACGCCGCCAGCCGCGCCGTTTATGACGACGCCCTGCGCCATCCCGAGCACGGCCGGATGGCCACGACGCTTACCGTTTCGATCTTCCGGAACAATGAGGTCACGATCGGATACGTCGGCGACACCCGCGCTTACCTGATCCATAGCGGCCGGATCCGGCAACTGACCACGGACCATAACTACCTCGGTTTTCAGGCGAAACACGGGCTGATCCACGAACGGCATGCGATGACCAGCCCGTTGCGCTCGAAGCTTACCCGCAGCCTGGGCGGCGATCCGATCTGCCGGTTCGATTCGTTGAGCCAGGTGGTTTTCGACGGAGACTTCCTCGTCCATTGCACCGATGGCTTGTACGGGTTTGTCACCGACGCCGAGATTTGCGAGGCGGTGACGCATCTCGCGCCGGCGGAAGCGTGCCGGAGCCTGTTGGCACTGGCCGAGAAACGCCAGGGGGAAGACAACATTTCCCTCCAAGTCATCCGTATTGATCAGGTGGACAAAGTCATCTCCTATCGCGGCGCCACTCTGCACCAGGAGGCGGAGGCGCCGAAGCGCAGCGACGAACTCAAGGAAGGGCACCTCCTGGACCAACGGTTCCTCATCACCGATTGCCTCAGCCGCAGCGGCATGGCGATGATCTACAAAGCCACTGACCTCATGCGCAGCGAGCCGGTCGCGATCAAAGTCCCGCACCTCCGGTTCGAGAGTGACGTGGCCACCTTCACCCGCTTCGAGCAGGAGGAGCAGATCGGCAAGACACTGGATCATCCCTGCATTCTCAAGATCATCCCGGTCGAGGAGCAGAAGAGCCGGCCGTACATCGTCATGGAGTATCTGGATGGCCAGACGTTGGACGAGGTGCTGCGCCAGGTGCGGCCACTGCCGGAACCGGATGCCGCGAAGATCGCGAGCCGCATTTGCGCGGCGCTCGATTACCTGCACCGGAAGAACGTGGTGCATCGCGACCTCAAGCCCCAGAACATCATGATGTGCAACGACGGCAGCCTCCGCATCATGGACTTTGGCATCGCCAAGTCCACCCAGGCGCGACGGATGACGTTTGTCGGGTTCACGCCGGCGATGGGAACGCCCGATTACATGGCCCCCGAGCAAGTTACTGGCAAGCGCGGCGACGAGCGCACGGACATCTACAGCCTGGGCGCCATCCTTTACGAAATGGCCACCGGCGCGGTGCCCTTTGAAGGGGAGAATCCCTATGTTGTTATGAACTCGCGCCTGACCGGCGACCCGGTGGCACCGCGCAAAATCAATCCGAAACTCACACCCGTGCTGGAGGAAATCATCCTGCACGCCATGGAGCGCAGCCCGGCGGGCCGCTATCCTTCCGCGGCGGCGATGCAAGCGGAGTTGGACGATTACGAGAAGGTTCCGCTGACCAACCGATGGGAGCGTCTGCAGCCTCCGCAGCTTTGGAAGACGCGCTTCCGCCTGCTGCCCATGATCGCCGGTTTTGTCGTCTTGCAGATTGTTCTCTTCCTGTTTCTGTGGTGGTTTTTCCGGCATAAGGGGGCGTCCTGAGGCCCGGCTGGATGCGCGGTCGTTGTTGCGATTTGACCAGCGCGGTGAGATTCCGGCAGGGACCGTTGTCGCTTTTCCATTGTCGTTGAGATGGTAGCCCCTCAAATCCGCGAGGTTACAGGGAAACCGAACGCTGGCATATACCGTGCTTCTCCACACCGTGATGCGAGCGGACTCCGATTGAGGACCGCGTCATGGCGCAGCAAAGAACCAAGCAACAATCGAAACCAGAACAACCTGTGAGCAAACACATGGCTAAAACCAACAAATGGACGGTGGGACTCTGCGCCCTGGGCGCGATCAGCTTGGCCGGCGTGGCCCAGGCGGAGGAGAAGCAGCTCTCCGTCGCGGCGTTGACGCCGACGACGCTCAGCGGTTTTGTGGATACCTCCGCCCACTGGAACTTGGGCACCGGCAATCTCGATCTGCCCGCCTACACGCCCAACGGCGTCTCGGGCGGCAAGAAGGCCGATGGCTTCAACCTGGACATGGTGGAGATCACCCTGGGCAAGGCGGCGGACACCGACGCCGGTAAGTGGTCCGCAGGCTACAACGCGACGATGGTGTACGGGCCGGATGCGGTCGGTTACAACCCCTCCATCGCCGGCAGCATGCAAGACTTCGCCCTCAAGGATACTTACGTGGAACTGCGCGCCCCGATTGGCAACGGCTTGGACTTCAAGCTCGGCACCTATACCGAAATCCTCGGCTATGAAGTCTTCGAGGCGGGAAACAATCCCAATTATACCCGGTCCTACGGCTACGAAATCGAGCCGACGCAGATGACCGGGTTCTTGACCTCGTACCAAGTCTCCTCGGTCGTTTCCGCGCAATTCGGCATTTGCGACGCTTGGAGCGCCGGCGTGAACGCGCGCAGCTTTCAAACGACGCCCGGCGGCACCCCGATGAAGGCGGAGTCGTTCAAAACTTACATGGGTGCCGTCACGCTCACCGCGCCCAAGAGCGCCGGCTTCCTCGAGGGCTCGACGTTGGTCATGGGCGCCATCAACGGCTACGACGCGCTCAACATGGTGACCAAGACCAGCCTTTATATCGGCGGCACGATGAACACACCGCTCAAGCCCCTCAAGGTGGGGGCCGCCTACGACTACGTGATGCTGGGTGACAACACCATCGCCGGCGTGCGAAACAATTCGGGCTATCAAGCCGCCGCCGCCGGCTACCTGCTCGTCCAAGCGACCGAGAAACTGGCCCTCAACACCCGCGTGGACTACTTCACGCAGAGCGGCTACCTGGAGGCCGCCAGCGTCGCCGCCGGCACGGGGCTGGCCAAACGCGCCCTTGGCGTCACGGAGACGCTCCAGTACGACCTGTGGAAAAACGTGATGACCCGCGCTGAGTTCCGGTGGGACCACGCGCTCGACGCCAGCGGTCCCTACATGACCACTCCCGGCCCAACCACGGGGCGCGACAACGCGTTTTTGCTCGCCCTGAACGTGATCTACAAATTCTAACCGCTCTTCGCAGTTGGCCCGTCCGGCGCCGGCCGGACGGGCTGAAGCAGACACCCAATCAAAACCGATTCGTTTCCCGTGAAGTCATCCGCAACTCTCGCCAAAACCCCCGTCAAGAAAACCAGCGCCAAGTCCCGGCAAGCGTTCTCCTTCAACGCGCCCGACGCCCTGAGCGTTCATTTGGTCGGCGACTTCACCCACTGGCAGAAGTTGCCCGTCAGCCTGAAAAAGGAAAGCGGCGGCTTGTGGCGTACCACGGTCGAATTGGAACCGGGGACCTACCACTATCGCTTCCTGGTGGACGGAGTCTGGCGCGATGATCCGGAGTGCGTCTTGCGTGTGCCGAATCCCTTTGGCGGCACCAACAGCGTCCGCAAAGTAAGTTAGCCGGGACTCGCGAGTCGGCCGGTTCGGGGCTGCGCGCTTGTCTCGCCAGCGGATGCCGGTTACAACCGGTGTCGTGAAAGCGAAGCGTCGGCCCCTGCGGCTTCTTCCTGGCTGCCTTGCTTGGCACGATCACCGCGTGGTTCTCGACCGCTGGGAGGCGCGCGGGTGAACGGGAGCCAACTGCGAACGGTCCTCTGGTTGCGCTGGCGCCTGACGCGGAACCAGTTGACCCGCGGCAACCCCGCGAACGCCGCGTTCACGGTGCTGTTCACGGTGCTTGGCTTGGTGGCCGCGGGGGCCGGCGCGGTGGGCGGAATCCTTGGCGGCGCGTTGGGTTTGGCGAAGGCCTCGCCGCCAACGCTTTTGTTGGTCTGGGACGTGATCGTCGGCGCCTTTCTCTTCATCTGGCTGCTGGGTTTGGTCACCGAAATCCAACGGTCGGAAGCTATCGACCTCAGTCGGTTGCTCCACCTGCCGGTTTCGCTGGGACAAATCTTCCTCGTCAATTACGCCGCGTCGCACCTCTGCTTGCCCTTGGTCCTGTTCTTGCCGGGGGCGCTCGGTCTGTGCGCCGGATTGGTCTGGAGTCGGGGGCTGCTGCTGCTGCTGCTCTTCCCGTTGCTGGCGGGCTTCGTGTTCATGGTGACGGCCTGGACGTACTGCCTGCGTGGTTGGCTGATCGCGCTCATGGTGAACCAGCGCCGCCGGCGCACCGTCGTCGCCGTCGTGACGATGGCGGCGGTTCTTCTGGGCCAGCTTCCCAACCTGCTGAACGTGGCGGGCATCTGGAGCCGGCCCCCCCCGCGCACCCTGGCGCCGGGGCAACCAGCGCCGCCCGCGGGGCCGGCCCTGCCCCCGACGTTGCAGGCCGCGCAGAAGTTCCTTCCGCCGCTGTGGCTCGCCAGCGGGGCGGGGGCGTTGGCGGCGGGCGATGTCTGGCCGGCGGTCGGCGGTTCGCTCGGCGCCTTCCTCGTTGGCGGGCTGGGTCTGATGCGCGCCTACCGGTCCACGCTGCGTTTCTATCAAGGCGGACCGACGCGCGCCGCGGAGAAGCCTCCGCCGCCGGCGCCCGTGGTCCGGACCGGGCGGCGGCCATTCCTGGAGCGAAAGCTGCCCGGCCTTCCGGAGGAGGCCGCCGCCCTGGCGCTGGCTTTCTTCCGTTCGCTGACCCGGGCGCCGGAGGTGAAAATGATGCTGGCGATGAACATCGTCATGCCGCTGGTATTCGCGGCGATGTTCTTCTCCCGCAGCCTGAAAATGCCCGGCGCCGCCAAGCCGTTTCTGGCCACCGGCGCGGTCGCCTTCACCTTTTTGAGCCTGGTCTCGCTGCTGTTTAACCAGTTTGGCTTCGACCGGGAGGGGTTTCGCGCGTTGGTCCTGTTGCCGGCGCGCCGCCGGCATATTCTGCTGGCCAAGAATCTCTCGCTGCTGCCGCTGGGGGGCGGACTGGGTCTGGTTTTCCTGGTCCTCGTCGCGCTGGCACTGCGCGTGCCGGTTTGGGCGGCGGCCGCGGCCGGTTGCCAGTTTGCCTCGACCTTCCTGCTGCTGAGCCTCGCGGGCAATTTCGTTTCCATTGTGGCGCCCTATCGCATCGCCGCCGGCTCGCTCAAGCCGACCAAGGCACCCGCCAAGATGATGGCCCTGGTCTTTGTTTCCCACCTGTTGTTTCCCGTGGTGATGGCGCCCATCTTCCTCCCGCCGGCGCTGGGGTTGCTCGCGGAGAGCATGGGCTGGCTGCCCGGCGGGCCGGTGAATTTGATCCTCTCGTGGCTGTGGCTGGTGGGGATGGCCTTTCTCTACCGGTGGAGCCTGGCACCCCTGGGAAGACTCCTGCAGCGGCGCGAACAGGCGATCCTCCAAGCGGTCACGCAGGAAGTGGAGTAATCGACGGAAGCGGCGTTCGTCGGCGCGGGAGCCGCCGATACTTGTAGAATTGACGAAGCCCGCTTTCGTGCGCAGCTTCGGACGATGCGAACGGAACCATGAACCCCCTCACCAGCAATCCCGGCGTGATGCTGCCGCTCTATTGCGCGCTGGTGCTGCTCGCCTCCCTGGGCGGGGGCTGGATTCCGCTGCTGCTGCGGCTCACCCACGCCCGGTTGCAAATAGCCGTCAGTCTCGTGGCCGGTCTGATGCTGGGCATGGCGCTGCTGCATCTGCTGCCGGACGCGGCGGAGCAATTGGGTTCGCTGGACCGCGCGATGGCGTGGGTGCTGGGAGGATTCCTGGCGATGTTCTTTGTCCAGCGGTTCTTTCATTTCCACCATCACGACCTGCCGGAAGACGACCCGGAAGCCAGTGACTCCGGGCACGGCGTTGGCGAGAGCCACACCCACGGGGCGCACGGCGACACGCTCGCGGAGAAATCCGCCCGCCAGCTTTCCTGGGTTGGGACCGCCTTGGGCCTGAGCCTGCACTCGCTGCTGGACGGACTGGCGCTCGCGGCGGGCGTCGCGGCGGGGGCGGCCGCCCACAGCCGGTGGGTCGGGCTCGGCATCGCGTTGGTGGTCATCTTCCACAAGCCGTTTGACGCGATGGCCATCACCACCTTGATGTCCGCCAGCGGCAGTTCCCGAGGTTCGCGGCACCTGCTCAATGCCCTGTTCGCTTTGGTGACACCGGTGGGCGTCGCACTGTTCTACTTCGGGGCCAGCCAATTTGCCCGGGAGAACCAGCTTTTCCTCGGTTGCTCGCTGGCCTTCGTCGCCGGCTCGTTTCTGTGCATCGCCGGCAGCGACCTCCTGCCCGAGCTGCAATTCCACTCACACGACCGGTTCACACTTTCCATCGCCTTGTTGACGGGGCTGGGTATTGCAATCCTGATCGGGCAACTCGAGACGGCTGGCCGGTAGCCCCCGACCGCGGGGAGGGCTGGCGGGAGGGGCGGTTTAGGAAGGCAGGGGACGGGTCACCGCTTCCACCAACTGGTCTTGGTTTTGGAGTCGCCGGGGGAAGGCTGGTTGTAGCGCTGGACCAACAACAGACTCCGGGCCGCTTCGAGCGCCATGCGGAACTGATCATAGCTCAGGAAGCGGTCCTCCGGCCGCTTGGCCATGACCTTAGCCAGCGCCTCGCTGGTCGGCGCCGTGATCTCGGGCACGACCAAATTGGGCGCCGTCAGCGGCGTGTGGACGTGCGCGGCGACCAGTTCTTCGACCGTCGGCGCCTCGAACGGCACGTGGCCGGTCAGCGCGTGGTAGAGCGTGCCGCCCAAGCTGTACATGTCCGAGAGGAACGTTTCCTTCTGCCGCAGCACCTTCTCGGGTGCGACGTAATACGGCGTGCCCCAAGTGCCTTCCTCCGGATCGAGGACGGCATCAACCCGCCGGGCGAGGCCGAAGTCCACCAACTTGGGTTCGTTGTCGGCGTTGAAGAGGATGTTGCCAGGCTTGATGTCACGATGGAGGAGGTTGTGCTTGAGCGCCAAGTCCAGCGCGGAGGCGATCTTGATGCCGATGTCGAGCACGTCGAGCTCCGGCAAACGATGCTGCCGCTCGATGCGCACGTCCAAGCTGCCGCGGTCCGCCAGCTCCATCACGAGGTAGCGCTGCCCGTCCAATTCGTCATAGGTGTAAATGTGGACGATGTTGGTGTGATTGAGCGAGGCGGCGGCACGCGCTTCGCGATAGAAATTATCCAGTGCCTTCTCATCCGCAGCCAGGGACGGCCGCATGAGTTTGACGGCCACCAAACGGTCCAACACGGTGTCGTAGGCGCGATAGACCTTGCCCATTCCGCCTTTGCCGACCTCGGAGCGCAGGTCGAACTGACGGAGACGCATGGGCATCATGATCTCGTGGCCGCACTTCGTGCAGGACACGCTGGACAAGGGAGCGAGATCGCCCGGGATGAAGACCTTGGTGTTGCACGCCTCGCACGTGACCATGATCAGGGTCTTCTTGGACGCAAGGTGGTTCTCCCCCGACTGCTGAGAGTCCGGTCTTTCCAAGATCGGCGTGTTGGATGCCTCACTCACAGAAAAGAGTTTAGCACGCCGCGTACCTGACTCAAGACATTAGACGGGCCGCGGCGAGAAACTCGGCGATTGCTCCTCACCCACCCCGCCGCAGCGCGATGGAGAATCCAGTGCTACAACTACCACTGCGCCAATATTTTAATCCGCTTTTTAGCAGCCATTCGGCCTTCGAAAAGCGACGAAAACACACCTGCCCTGCTTCGGCGGCTGTCCGACGATGGCGTGTGCGCAACCGGCTTCCAGTCAATCGGACTGCGTGGCTTTCACGCTTCCATGCGGGAAAAACGCGCCTTGAGTCAGGCCGTGCTGGGTTTCCTGATCGTAATCTTGCTCACGCTTGTGCGCCTCATCGATCGTCTCCTTGGCCGTGCGGTTCGCGACCGCAGTCAACTCCTTCACGGACGAGAAGCCTGGCAGAGCCGAGAGGCGGCGCTCGATCTCCAGGGCCGCTTCCCGCACGATCTGGACGTGTCCCTGTTCGTGCCGGCTCAACCCCTTCAAGTACTGCCACCAACGTGCCGCCAGGTCCCGGTCCATCTCATAGCCCTTCGGCGGCACCCAGCGTGGCAGGGTCACGGTCGCGGTCGCCTTCACTTCAAACGAAGAGAGCGAGAAAACCGCCCCTCCTACCTGCTGGTAGTTGAAGGCGCACTTGGCGTTCCAAGTCGTCTCGGCGTCGTAGTCGGAGTTCTGTTTCCAAGGCCGGCCCTGAACGGTGGACGCGTGGATCTCCGCCGCGTTGGTGCCGGTCACGACATAGAAGTTCGTACTGATCAGCATCCTCACACTCGGCCCCGCTTGGGCGGCGCTGGCACCCCACGTGAAACCCGCGAGAATGAGCCAGAGCCAACTCCCGCCGGCGCGACGCGACGCGGAGTGGCAGGCGGTGGCGGGCACGGGCAATGTTGTTGGTTGTTCGCTACAAATACGGGCGGAAGGTAGCACAGTCCGGTGGAATTCCCAGCGTGCGGTGAGGCGACGGCCGGAGGTTTGACGGGCCAATCTTCGTCGGCGAAGACTCGCGCGTGGCTGGGCGTCGAACCTCATCCTCGAACCTGGGCGACAAAAGCTAACTTCGTCCATCGCCGGCCGCTGTGGACCCCAAACGAGCAGTTGAACCGCAGATGAACGCAGATTTACGCAGAGGCGAACGACTGAGAAGACGGTCTGGTAACACCTGAAAGGTGACACGTTCGAGCCGTCTCCCATCTGCGGTTTCGGTTTCCTGGCTGTGTCTTCAGTCGCTGGATTTGGGATGAATCGTCGCGGCATGGGGAATCCGTTCAAATTCCCGTTGCCTCGCTTGATCCATCGGCTAACCTTCGCCCGCCAACAGCCGGCAGGGCCAGGCTGCAACCACCTGCTCGTATGGAAGACAAGAAGTCGTCGGCAAAGAACACAGTCCGATCTGCCACCCAGGCGCCGCGGGTTCCCGGTACGAAGACTGCCAGGAGCCAACCGGGCTTTTCCGTGCTTTCTGGCGCGGCCACCCCGGCAGCCGGGAACCCGGAATGTTCGGAGCCTGACGGCTGGACGGGTTCGCCCAACCGGGCTGGCACTGCCGTCGAGGCGCGTGCGCGTTCCCCGCAGGCGAAACCAGCCAGGTTGAAAACGGCTCGTGACAGAGCGCCGCGCGAATTCGGGCTGCGATTTCCGCCGATTCTTTTGGAGAACGACTGGTCGCTGCCTCTCGTGGACTCGAAAGCGCCGCCGCGCAAGCACAACGGGGTGCCGGCGAGGCCGCCCACGACCAGCAGAGGGAGGATGGGTGAACTGCCGGAAGGTTACGGGACTGAACGGTTGTTCCTGACCGCGCGGGATCCGCAGTGGCTCTACGCGCACTGGGACCTCACGCGCGAGCAGCAGCGACACTACAACGCGTGTTCCGCGGACGGCCACCTCGTTCTCCGGATTCGTGTGGACTCACTCGACGGCGCGCTGGCGGCACAGGCGCACGTGCATCCGGAGTCGCGTCATTGGTTCGTCCACGTGGGGCGGGCCGGGACGCAGTACATTGCCGAGTTGGGCTATCATCGGCCCGATGGACGATGGAGTTCGATTTGCGTTTCCACTGCAACAATAACACCGCCGGAGCGAATGTCGGCTGACCCTTCGGTTCGGTACGCCACCCTCCCCACCGCAGTCTCCCTCGCGAAACTGCGGCCGCTGGCCCGGACCTCTGGCGATCAGAAGGTCGCGCTGGGGGACCCCCCGCTGCCACTCCACGCAATGGATCGAATCCAATCCGAGGCCGCGCCGGGATTGGTCACTCCGGAATTCGCTGTGGAGGCAGAACGCGCGCTGGCCGAAACGGCTCGCATCGAACCGGAGGTTCGCGAAGAGTCCTTGGCGTTCACGGAAATGGTCGCGGGCGAGAGGCCGGAGGGACTGGCGTCGCTGGCGGCGGTGCCGGTGCCGCTGTCCGCCACAGAACGGGGCGGCATTTCCAGCGCGGCCGGCGGGCCACCGACGCCGCCGGCGAAGCCGTTCCGCCTCAAAGTCAACGCGGAGTTGGTGATCTACGGCGCGACCGGACCGGACGCCGTGGTTTCGATCGCTGGCCGCCCCATCACGCTGCGCCCGGACGGGAGCTTCAGTTGCCGGTTCGCTTTGCCGGACGGCCGCCATGCGCTGGCCGTGCTGGCGACCTCCGCCGACGGTGCGGACGCGCGGTGGGTGGATTTGGAGTTCACCCGCGACATGCGAGGCGGGGGCGGCGAGGCTGGCGCGCTTCCACCCTCGCCCCCGCCGGCACATCCCCAAGGCGGGACCCCCTGGCCCGCGCCGGAATGAATCCCTACCGCAGGGGAATCCTGACTGTCCTGTGCTTGGTCGCGCTGGGGCTGATGCTTTTCGGCGGGATGCAAATCGGCCTGGAGGTGGCGAAACACTCGCTCCAGCGCAAGCAATATGAACAAGCGCACGCCGCGGCCGGCAACACGTCGTCACCGCAGTCGGACGGCGAACGCCCGCCCCGGCTGGCCGTCGGCCGCTGCGTTTTCTACGCGGTGCCGTTTGTCCTCGGTGCGGGGTTGCTGATCAAGAGCGCCGTCATTGCTGATCGGCTGGCGGAGGAGTTCGACGATTAAGGGCATGAAATCCGAAGTCCGAAGTCCGAGGTCCGAAGTCCGAAATGCGTTCGGCGGTGTCGGGTTGTCCATCGGGTTTCGGGCTTCGGACTTCGGGCTTCGGACTTCATCCCCCGCTTCCGACTTCTGACCTTCGATGCACGGCTGCCTCGCCCTCGTCCTGCACGCCCACCTGCCGTTCGTCCGGCATCCGGAGCACGAGCGGTTTCTGGAGGAATCATGGCTTTTCGAGGCGATCACGGAGACGTACGTGCCGCTGGTCCAACTCCTGGAGGGCTGGCGGCGCGACGGGATCCCGGCACGCCTGACGCTCTCGCTCTCGCCCACACTTTGCTCGATGCTGCGCGACCCGCTCTTGCAGGACCGCTATCTGCGGCACCTGGACGGCCTTTTGGAACTCGCCGAGAAAGAAATCCTCCGCACCCGCTGGGAACCCGCCTGCCACCAACTCGCGCTGATGTACCACCACCGGTTCCACAGCATCCGCGAAAGCTACCTGGCCTGGCGGCGGGACTTGGTGCTGGCGTTCAAGGAATTCCAGGATCTCGGCCGGATCGAGATCATCACCTGTGCCGCCACGCACGCGGTCCTGCCGCTGCTCGCCGGCCACCCGCCCTCGGTGCGCGCGCAAATCCTCGTGGCCCGCGACCACTACCGCGCCTGCTTCGGCCGCGAACCGCGCGGCCTCTGGCTGCCGGAGTGCGCCTACGCGAGCGGCGTGGAGGCGGTCCTGCGGGAAGCCGGCGTGCGGTGGTTCATCGTGGAGACCCACGGCCTGCTGCACGCGACCCCGCGGCCGCGTCACGGCGTCTTCGCGCCCATCTTCACGCCGAACGGCCTTGCCGTCTTTGGCCGCGACCCCGACTCGGCCAAGCAGGTCTGGAGCCGGCAGGAAGGCTATCCGGGCGACGTTCGCTACCGCGATTTCTACCGTGACCTCGGCTTCGATCTCGATTTCGAGTACGTGCAGCCTTACCTGCCCTCGCCGGACGCGCGCGGTTTCACCGGCCTCAAATATCACCGTGTCACCGGCCCCGGGCCGGAGAAGGAAATCTACGTGCGGGACGAGGCGCTCCGGGCCGCGGCCGGGCACGCGGACCACTTTCTGGGCGCCCGCGCCGCCCAGATCCAGGGATTGGCCCGCATCATGGACCGCCCGCCGCTGGTGGTGGCGCCGTACGACGCCGAGCTCTTCGGCCACTGGTGGTACGAAGGGCCGGAGTTCCTCGACCACCTCGTCCGCCAAACGGCTTCCGGCCAGCGCGCGGTGCGGCTGACGACGCCGCAGGAATACCTGGATCAGAACCCGACCCAGCAGGTCGCCGCGCCCGCGCCATCCAGTTGGGGCGAAGGCGGCCACCTGCGCGCCTGGCTCAACGAAGCGAACCAATGGATCATTCCCCACCTGCGCGTGGCGCAGGAGCGCATGTCCGAACTGGCGCGGAAGTTCCCGGCGCCCGCGGCGCTGCAGGAGCGCGCCCTCCGGCAGGCCGCGCGCGAACTGCTGCTCGCCCAGGCCAGCGACTGGCCGTTCATCCTCCGCACCGCGACCAGTCCGGACTACGCGCGCCAGCGGGTCCGGGACCATTTGCTCCGTTTTGCCGAGCTGTACCAACAGCTCACCGGCGGGGCGGTCGATGCCCGCTGGCTGGGCCCGCTCGAAGAGACGGACAACCTTTTTCCGGACGTGAACTGGCGGTACTGGGCGCCGCTGTGAGCCGGCGCATCCGCAATTTCGAGCTTGTGAATACCTCCCCGGCGGCGTTAGTCCTATCTCCATGACAAAGCCCAACCATCTCCGCGGGACGGCTTCCTCCGTGAGCCGTCGTGACTTCCTCCGATCCACCGGCCTGGTCCTCGGCGCCGCCGGCAGCGGCGTGTTTTTCGCCGGCTGCGCCTCGGCGCCCCACGCCCGGCTCATCTCCCCCAATGAGAAGCTGAACATCGCCGTGGTCGGCGCCGGCGGCAAAGGCTCCAGCGACACCGACCATTGTTCGAGCGAGAACATTGTGGCGTTGTGCGACGTGGACCAGAACACGCTGGACAGCCGGTCCAAGCGGTATCCCCAGGCGAAACTTTACCGCGACTGGCGCAAGATGTTCGAGGAGATGGTCGATTCCGTGGACGCCGTGATCGTGGCCACGCCCGACCACTGCCACGGCATCGTGGCCTCGACGGCGTTGACGCACGGCAAACACGTTTATTGCCAGAAGCCGCTCGTGCAGACGGTCTATGAAGCGCGCCACCTGCGCAGCCTCGCCAAGAAGACCGGGCTGATCACCCAGATGGGCAACCAGGGCAGTTCCGAGGACGGCCTGCGCCGCGCGGTGGAATGCGTTCACGCCGGGCTGATCGGCCCGGTGCGGGAAATCCACGTCTGGAGCAACCGCCCGATCTGGCCCCAGGGCATCGACCGGCCGGACGGTTCGGATCCGGTGCCGGCGACGTTGGACTGGGACGTCTGGATTGGTCCGGCGCAAATGCGGCCGTACAAGAAGGACGTTTACAATCCTTTCAAGTGGCGCGGCTGGCTGGATTTCGGCACCGGGGCGCTGGGCGACATGGCCTGCCACACCTCGAACATGCCGTTCCGCGCCGCCAAACTCGGCTACCCCAATGTTGTCGAACTGGAGGACTGCAGCCAGATGCATCCGGAGACCTATCCGAAGACCTCGCGCATCCGCTTTGAATTTCCCAAGCGCGAGGGCCTGCCGCCGGTGAAGTTCTGGTGGTATGACGGCAATCCCGGCGACAAGTCCGTCACCCTCCTGCGGCCCAATCGGGACGTGACCAAGGAAATCATCGATATGATGGGCGAATTGCCCGGCAGCGGCGCGCTGCTCGTCGGCGACCAGGGCAAGATCTTTTCGCCGGATGATTACGGCGCCAAGTTCTTCCTGAAGCTCGCGGACGATGCCGGTTACAAGCCCGCCAATGAGCACCCGGCCGTCAAGGCCATCCCGCAGACGATCCCCCGCAGCCGCTTCCAGGACGTGCGTGACGCCGACCGCCGCCAGCACCTGGAGTGGATCGCGGCGATCAAGGAAAACAATCCGAGTCTGTGCTATTCACGGTTTGACATCGCGGCCTACCTGACCGAGATCATCCTGCTCGGTTGTGTGGCGCTGCGCGTGGGCAAAGGCACCGCGCTGGACTGGGACGGCCCCGGAATGCGCGCCAAGAATGCCCCCGAGGCCGCCCGATTCGTCCGGCGCGTCAACCGCGAAGGCTGGCCGCTCCCGTAAGCCGGCTCCAGGCTGAACGTGCGAGGGCGGACTCATAGGTCCGCCCTTCTCTTTGAGTGCCAGTCGTGGCGTTCGGTTCCTGAATCAAACGAACGATGTTATGAACAGCCGAATCCTCTCCGCCGCCTTGACCTTCGCCGTGGCCAACGCCGTTCTCTGGCTCGCTGCGACGACGCCGGCCGCCGACTTGGTTTATGCCAAGGACGGCTCTGGCGTTTATGGCTACAAGGACACGCCCAAATTGCCTTGGTGCCAGTGGCTCGTCCACGATCCCGACCGGCCCGCGCCCAAGCGCATCAACCCCGGCCCCGCCCCGCAGCCGGCGCCGGTGCCGTCCGACGCCATTGTGCTCTTTGATGGCAAGGATCTCGCGCAGTGGGAGCCGTCCGATTCGAAGGTGGTGGATGGCTGCATCGTGGCGGGCGACGGCATGCTGACGTCGAAGCAGAAGTTCGGCAACCTGCAACTGCACGTCGAGTGGATGGCGCCCGCCGGCTTCGAAGGGCCGTGGTACAACCGCGGCAACAACGGGGTCTTCCTCATGGGCCTGTTCGAGATCCAGATCTTCGACTCCTACAACGAGAGGATTTATCCGGACGGCCAGGCCGCCGCCATCTACGGCCAAACGCCGCCGTTGGTCAACGCCACGCGTCCGCCCGGCGAGTGGCAGACCTACGACATCGTCTTCACGGCGCCGGTGTTCGACGGCGACCGGCTCGCGCGACCGGCCCGGGTCACGGTCTTCCATAACGGCGTCTTGGTGCAACTCAACGAGGAAATCCACGGCGAGACCGGCCATCGCATCGTGCCCGAATACAAACACAAGGTGAGCCAAGGCCCGCTGGGCTTCGGCGGCCACGGTTGTCCCGTGCGGTTCCGCAACATCTGGCTGCGGCCGCTCTGAAGCGCGCCGGGGCCAAGCGGCGCGGGCGCGGCGACCCCGCGTCGCTGGGCTGCCTTATTATCCAGAAGGCTGGCGGCGCACCCTCGTTTCCGGATTGCGAGTCTCGGGTTTCTTGCCGGCTTCTCCTTGACCCCACCCCGGCGCCCGCCTAACCAGTGCGGATGAAGATTTGCCTGTTTGGCGTTCCCGGCCTTGCGCTGGGCCGACACAACCTCAAAGACCCGCGTCTGGACCAGGCCGACCAACTGGTGGAAGCGCAAAAGAAGACCTACGCCCAAGTGGATGTCGTGGAGGAAAAGGAGATGCTCACCGCCGATGCCGTCCTCACCGGGCGCGCCACGCTCAGCGATCTGCTGATGAAGGACCTCGATTTCGTCGAGACCCGGCTGAGCCGCGACCCCAGCGAGGTGGAGAAGGCCGTGCTGCAGAAGCTCGCGGACGCGCTGGTTAGCGAGCAACCGGTTTCCCAGGTGGGCCTGGCGCCGGAGGAATTGCAGGCGATCTCCGCCCACAATTTCTACAGCAACAAGCCCGTAGTCGTGGCCGAGGAGGCCGAGTTGGCGGACCCCGCCGCGTTGTTGGTACGCGCCTTTCGGGAAAGCGGCTGGATCAGCTTCCTGACCGTCGGCGGCAAGGAAAACCGCGCCTGGCCCGTCCGCGCCGGCGCGACCGCTTGGGAAGCCGCCGGCACCATCCACACGGACATCCAGAAAGGCTTCATCCGCGCCGAGATCATCCGCTTCGCCGAATTCCTCGAAGCGGGCGGCGAGACGCAGGCCAAGCGCGCCGGCAAGCAACGCCTCGAACTCAAGACGTACGTGATGGAAGATTACGATGTGGTGAATTTCCGGTTCAACAAGTAAGCCCGCCCGCGGAGCCGGTCCCGCTGGCCGGTCCGGTCTCCGGGGCGGCGGTAGGCAAGTAGCGGACCGGTCTCATTTCGCAGAATTGATGTTGACGCCGGGGACCGCAAAGCGGTTTGCTGAGAGCGCGGGTGGTAAATCCGCAGAATTGAGCGAAACGGAATACAACTGCAAACCAAACGAGGCTACCATGAAACCAGACCTTCACCTGGGCCGCTATCTTCACCACGCCCTCCGGCAATGCGCGCCTTCCTCCGCCGTCGCGCGACGGTTGCTGGCAGCGACGGCCGTCCTGGCTGTCACCTGGCTCCCGATCGCGGCGGCGCGGGCCGCCACCAACGTGTTGGCGAATCCGGGTTTTGAGACCGGCACCTTCGCTGGGTGGACCGGCTACGGCAACCACGCGGTGGAATCGACCAACAACACCTACTACAACGGCGGCTTGGCGGGCGGCTCCAACGTGCTCACGCACTCCGGCATCTATGTCGGCAAAACCTGGGGCCAGTTCACCGGTCTGGCCAATTACAATGGTTTCTATCAAGATGCCGTCGCCGCGTCCGGTTCCGTCTGGTCGGCCGCCGGCTGGGCGCTGACGCACCATCAGGACTTGATCAGCGGCGGCAACACCTGCTGGATCGAAGTGACCTTCCGCGATGCCACGGATACGGTGCTCGCGCTTTACCGCTCGGCCAACATCGACGCCAGTTCGACGCCCGATACCTGGATGTATCTGCCCGTCACCAACCAACTTGATCCGTCCGCGTTCGTCATCACCAACACCGTCACCAGCTTCACCGCGCCGGCGGCCACCGCCAAGGCGCGCTACCAGATCGTGTTCGCCCAACCGGCGGGCTACGACGGCGGTTCGGTCTATTTCGACGACCTCGACCTGGAAAAGATCGCGGCCTCGGATCCCGACATCAGCGCCGGCCCCGCGAACCTGACGCGGGTGGTGGGGCAAACGGCCACGTTCACCGTGGTCGCCACCGGCGGGACGACGCTGAGTTATCAATGGCAAAAGAACGGCACCAACCTCGTCAACGGCGCCAACGTCTCCGGCGCGACGAGCGCAACCCTGACCGTGTCCAATCTGGCCCTGGCTGACACCGGCGGCTACAGCGTGGAGGTTTCGGATGCCGCGGGATCCCTCACCAGCACGCCCGCGACGTTGACCGTAGTCACCGTGGCCGAAGCCTCCAATGTCCTGGGTAATCCCGGCTTCGAGACGGGGGTGGATTATCCCTGGGTGCGGTTCAACGGCGGCGGACTCCACACCACGAACGACTTTTATTTCGGCAGCGGCACGCCGGTGTCCGTGCATGGCGGCCTCTGGGTAAGCCAGACCTACGGCTCCGCGGAGTGGAATGGCCTCTACCAGGACGTGGCGGCCGGGCCGGGCGCGATCTTCACGGCGGATGCCTGGTTTCTGACAGCGGCCGAAGACCCGATTTCAGGGACGAACACCGCCTGGCTGGAAGTGCAGTTCCTGGATGCCGGCGGCAACATGCTCGTGCTTTACAAGTCGGCGGTCATCGACACCAACACGCCCACCTCGGTCTGGATGAACCTCGCGGCCACCAACCTGATCGCTATCTGGTCCGACTACTCCGTCGCGGGCAACGCCAAGTACCTGGTCGCCCCCGCGGGCACGGCCAAGGTGCGCTATCAAGTCACGTTCCACGCCCTCGGCGGCGGCGGGTCCGTGTGGTACGACGACATGCATCTCATGCGGAAAATCCCCGTGGCGCTCACGGCCGCCCTCAGCGGCGGCCAGGCGCAATTCTCGTTCGCGACCCAGATCGGCGTGAACTACCAGGTGGTGTACAAGACCAACCTCACCGATTCCGCTTGGCTGCCGCTGACGGCCGTCACGGGCGACGGCACCGTGAAAACGATGGCTGATCCCGCGGCGGGAACGCAGCGGTTTTACCGCGTGCTGACGCTCTGACTTCCGGCGGGCGCTTTCAGCCGCCTTGGCGGTGCTTGCCGGAGGGCGCCAGGGCCAAAAACGGCCTTCCCACCGCCGGCGCCCGTGGTATGTTGTGGGCGCTGAGCCGATAAGATTTGAAAGCACTGATCGAGACACGCAACACGAGGCCCGAACGGGTCTTCCTCATTGGCGTCGAACTGAAAGCCCGCAGCGCTTGGGAGGCGCGCGATTCCCTGGAGGAGCTGGGCCAACTGGCCGCCACGGCGGGCGGGCACGTCGTCGGGGAAGGCACGCAGAAACTCGACACGCGCCACGCCGGCACGTTCATCGGCACCGGCAAGGCGGCGGAGTTCGCCGAGCACTGCCGCCTGGCGGACGTGGACACGGTGATCTTTGACGACGAATTGTCCCCCGCCCAGACGCGTAACCTGGAGCGCATCTTCAACTGCAAGGTGCTCGACCGCACGGCGCTCATCCTGGACATCTTTGCCCGACGCGCCCGCACCCGTGAAGGCAAGCTGCAGGTCGAGTTGGCCCAACTCCAGCACTTGCTGCCGCGCCTGACGCGATTCTGGGGCCACCTTTCGCGGCAACAGGGTGGCATCGGCATGCGCGGCGGCGAAGGCGAATCGCAGCTTGAAGCCGACCGGCGTAAAGTGCAGGAGCGCATCGACAAGATCATCGGTGATCTGGAACTGGTGCGGCAGCAGCGCGGCATCCAACGCTCGGCGCGCCAGCGGAACAACTGGCCGCTGGCCTCGATCGTCGGCTACACCAACGCCGGCAAATCCACCCTCCTCAACGCGCTGACCGGCGCCAGCGCGCTGACGAAAGACCTCCTGTTCGCCACGCTCGATCCCACGACGCGCCGGCTGCGCCTGCCGACGAACCAAAACGTGTTGCTCACGGACACAGTCGGCTTCATCCGCAAACTGCCGCACGGCCTGGTCGAGGCCTTCAAGGCGACGCTGGAGGAAGTGGTGCAGGCCGACCTGCTGCTGCACGTTGTGGACGTGAGCCACCCGCGGGCGGAGGAGCAAGTCCAGGCCGTGAACCAGGTGCTGAAGGACCTCGGCGCGGACGAAAAGGCGACCGTGATGGTCTTCAACAAAATCGACCGAACCAATGGTCGCGGCGCGTGGACGCGGTTGCAGGAGACGTACCCGCACGGCGTGGCGGTGTCGGCGTTGACCGGGGCCGGGCTGCCGGAGTTGGTGGCGGAACTGGGCGGCCGGCTGCGACCAGAGCGCGAATTCGTCCTGCTGGCGGTGCCGCACGAGCAAGCCGCAGTGATCGCGCGGTTGCACCAGGTCGGCCAGATTCTGGAACGGAACTATCGCGGCCGGGCGGCGCGGTTCAAGGCGCGCATCCCGCCGCATTGCCACGCCGAGTTCGCGCCGTTCATGGTGGCGACGAGGACTGACGCCGGGGTGTCGGGCTGAGGAAACCACGGGTGAAGCGGAGAGCCGGCGGCCTCCTGGGGCGCGGTCGGAACTCCCAAAACCGACACCCGAAACCGGAATGAAATCCGAAGCCACAAATCCGAAATGGCCGCAAGGTTTCCCCGTCACTCGCGGGGATCGGATTTCCGAGTTCCTTCGGATTTTGGGCCGCAGTCCTTCCCAGTCTCGAAGGCCCGTCCCCTCCGCATGAGCCAAAGCATGCGCCTCAAGGACCAGCCGCCCAGCGAGCGGCCACGCGAACGCCTCATCGAGAAAGGCGCGGACGCGCTCAGCCCCGCCGAGTTGATCGCCATCCTGCTGCGCACGGGCTTGCAGGGTGCCAACGCCGTCGAGATCGGCCGGCAGATGCTCCAGAAATTCGGCACCCTGGAGGCGCTGGCGCGGGCTTCGCTGGACGACCTGCGCACCATCCGGGGCGTCGGCCGCGACAAGGCCGTGACGCTCGTGGCGGCGTTCACGCTGGCCCGCAAGCTGGCCGAAGAAGTGCGCCGGGAGGCGCCGTTGCTCGACACGCCGGAGGCCGTTGCCGCCGTGATGCGCGAAGACTGCCGCCTGCGCGAGACCGAAACCTTCCAGGTGCTGCTGCTCAACACACGGCGCCGCCTGATCAAGCTGCTGCCGCTGACCCAGGGCACCAAGGACATGCTCCTGGTGCAGGCGGGCGAAGTCTTCCGCGCCGCCATCGCCGCCAACGCCGCCGCGCTCGTGCTCATTCACAATCATCCCAGTGGTGACCCGACACCTTCCGAGGCGGACATCAAGGTAACGCGCGACCTCATCCGCGCCGGGCAGTTGCTAAAGATTGACGTGGTGGACCACGTCATCCTCGGCCGGGCCACGGCGGAACGGCCGCGGGATTATGCGTCGCTGCGGGAGCTGGGGTACTTCTACCAGTGATGAAATCCGGAATCCGAAATCCGAAATCCAAACCGGCGCCGCGCGGGGAACGGCCGCATCGGATTTCGAACTTCGGGTTTCACTTCCCCCTGCCCGCATGATCCATCCGACTGCCGTCATTCATCCTCAAGCCAAGCTCGACTCGACCGTCGAAGTCGGATCGTACGCGGTGATCGACGCCGGGGTGGAATTGGGGCCGCACTGCTCGGTGGGGCCGCACGTGCATTTGACCGGCCTGACGAGCGTTGGCGCGCACAACGTCTTTCACGCCGGCTGCGTGATTGGTGGCCCGCCCCAGGACTTGAAATATCGGGGCGAACCGACGCGGTTACGAATCGGCGCGCACAACGTGTTCCGCGAAGGCGTCACCGTGAACCGCTCCAACACGCTGGCGGAGGATACGGTCCTCGGCTCGCACAACTACCTCATGGCCACCAGCCATGTCGGGCACAACTGTCACTTGGGCGATCAGGTCATCATCGCCAACGGCACGTCGCTGGGCGGACACGTGACAGTGGCGGACCGCGCGTTTCTCTCCGGCAACTGCCTGGTGCATCAGTTCGTGCGCGTGGGCACGCTGGCCCTGATGCAAGGCGGCTCGGCCATCAGCCGGGATCTGCCCCCGTTCACCGTGGCGCGTGGCGACAACGGGATCTGCGGGCTGAACACGGTGGGGCTGCGGCGGGCCGGTTTTACGCCCGCCCAGCGGCTGGAACTCAAGCGGCTCTACCGGCTCCTCTTTCGCGAAGGCCGGGATGTGCGCGCCGCGCTGACGGCGGCCGCCAGTGGGTTTTCCAGCGAGCCGGCCCGGCTGTTGATCGAGTTCCTCCGAGCCAGCCGGCGTGGGGTCTGCTTCGACAAAGGGGTGAACTTGCGGGACGGCCGGGAGCCGGTGGATTGACGCGCCACCCGGTGGTGGGAGGGGTCCGACAATGGCGGCCGAGTCCGGCGGATTTGTGTTTTGACTGAACGGTTTCGCTGAAGTACGCTCTAACCACTGGAATGAGTGCGAGCACGGTCAACCGTCGGGCGGGCGCCTGCGTGGCCCTGTTGGGGGTGGCTGTGTGCTGTCTCGCGCCAGCGTCCCTGCGGGCGCAGCGTTACAGCCGGCCCATCGAGTTCTCCGGGCCGGTGAACTCCACGCTCGGCACCAATCTCAACGCGGCCAAGCTCCAAAACCCGGAGGACCGCACCCCCTGGCTGAAACTCGGTGAGGCGCCGTTCCACGCCGCGGATTTGTTTAACAACGGCGATTCCCTCCAGGGCGTCATGGCACCCGTCTATCTTACCCCCGCGCTTTCGCCCGCCCAACGGAAGCGGCTGAAGGATCAGGCGGACCGGCGCAAGAACTGGGAGTTTGCGCAACCCGAGGACGCGGCCGACTCGCCCACGCCGGAGGATCTGCTGAACCTGCCGGAGTACGACGCCAGCGGCCGGGACAAGAAATCCACCACCGTGGTGGAGCGTTATATGGAGCGCGCCGATCCCGCGCGTAAGCAGGCGCAGGATCGCGCCACCGACCCGGACCGCTCCAGCTATAACAAGGAACCCAGGCTGCTTGACGACCGCCTGCGCCCAAACGCACGGCCGCTGAACAATGGGGTTGGTGACTGGCTCCCTGGTGGCACCGGGTCGGACTCGGCTTCCTCGCTCCCCGGCTCGGAAGACAACAGTGTGATCCTGTTCGAAAGGACGCGCACCCTGAAGGCGCGTCTGTCGGAATTCAACCAGTTGTTGGGTTCCGGGCCGCCGCCTGGCTCCGCCAACGGGACGGATGGTGGTTTCACGCCCTCCGCGGCGACGAGTCAGTTCCAGCCGGCGTTCACTCTGCCCACCATGCCAGGCTTTGCCTCGCCCGGCGCGGGCGGCCTCGCCGGCCCGGCGTCGCTCGCGCTGCCCACGGTCAACGCGCAACCGTTCAGCCAATCCTTGCCGGCGTTGAACTCTCCGCCGGCCGCGCCGGCGTCGAGCTTCACGCCGCCCATTTACGCCGCGCCGGTGCGCAAGTTCTGAACGCGCTGCTCTCAGTCCCAGCACCACACCTTCACCGTCGTTCCCGCCGCGAGCGCGGTCTGCGGCGGTACGTCCACCCAACCGCTGGCTTGAGCGAGCGAACTGAGCACGTGAGAGGCTTGGGCGCCCGCCGAGTACACGCCCCCGGCCCCATCCGTCCGCACCCGCAGGAAATGGCGGCGCGGGCCGGGGTTGGCGAGCGCCTCGCCCAGCACGCCGCGGTACGCCGGTAACGCCACCTCACTCGCGCCCTGCCAGCGCAGCAGCGCCGGGCGCACCAGCAGCGCAAACGTCACGAGCGCGGAAACCGGATTGCCCGGCAGGCCGAAAAGAAACTTCCTTCCCAGCCGTCCGAAGACAAAGGGCCGGCCCGGTTTGATGGCGACTTTCCAGAAATCGAGTTCGCCGCCGAGTTGTTCGAAGGCGCTCTTCACAAAATCCATTTCGCCCACCGACACGCCGCCGGAGGTCACGACCATGTCGCTCGCCCCAAATGCCTGCGCCAATGCCGCACGCGTCGCGGCCGGATCGTCCGGCACGATCGGCAGGATCTCCGGCGTGCCGCCGGCCTGCGCCACCAACGCCGCCAGCCCGATCCGGTTGCTTTCGTAGATTTCGCCCAGTCGCAGCGGCACGCCTGGCTCCTTTAATTCCGAACCGGTGGCCAGCAGCGCGACCCGGGGCCGGCGAGCCACCGTTAACGCCGACAGACCGCTCGCGGCCAGAAGACTGAGCCGGCCCACCCTCAGGCGCTGCCCCGGCTCGCCCAGCACGGCGCCTCGCTGCACGTCGTCGCCTTGCCGACGGACATTTTCGCCCGCGGTCACGGAGTCGAGAATCAGGATTTCCTGCGCCTCCGTCGGACCGCGGCGCGTGTCCTCCTGCATCACCACGGCGTCGGCGCCACGAGGCATCGGCGCGCCGGTGAACAGCCGCACGGTGGCGCCCCGGCGGAGTTCCTCCGCAAAGACCCTGCCCGCGATCGCCCGGCCCTGCAACCGGAGGCCCACCGGAGCGTCCGCCCGCGCCGCGACCACGTCCGCGGCGCGCACGGCGTAGCCGTCCACGGCTGAGTTGTTGAACGCCGGCAGGTCGATCGACGCCGTCACGCGCCCGGCCAAAAAGCGTCCGCTGGCTTCGGTCAACGGCACGGATTCGGTCGTGGGCGCGGGCAGCGCGGCGAGGATGCGGGACAAGGCTTCTTCCAGTTCGAGCATGACGGCACGACTCTAGCGAGGCTGCCGCCGCCGCTCAATCGCCTTCGTCTGTCTGCACGTCCGCGAACTGTCTCTTCGAGCGACGGTTCGTTCTCGTCCCGGATCCTCGCCTTCGATCTCGGGGCTGGTATTCCAGAGCAAGGACGACAAAGACCTCCGCAACCTGTGCCCGCCGGCGTCGGGACGTGGCCGAGGCGCAACCTGGTGTCCTCCGTTGCAATCTACGTCGCGCTCGCCAATCTTTGGCACGACCCGGCGGAACGGCCGGCCCGCAAGCATGGAGAACATCGCGCCCGTCATGGTGCCTGCGCCCGGCGAACGCCTCGTGCGTTTCGTTGGCGACCGGGTTCGCTTCGTGCTGCGCGATGCCCACGGGCGGGCTTTCCCGCCCGGGTGGCAGGCGCGGCTGCGCACCAACCTCGGGCGCGCGGACATCCTGCGCCGCGAGATCATCGAGGCGCACGCCAAGGGTCTGCCGTGCGCCGGGGCGGCCTGGCGCGACATCCCGATGCGGCGCGGCGGCGACGGCTGGTGGCTCGAACTGCCGCTGGCCGAGGCGGGCTGGTTCAAAGCCAAGGCGTATGCCCTGGACGCGCGCGGCTGGCAGCATTGGCCGGCCGGCCCGGACCTCGGCGTCGCCGTCCATCCGAACGCCTACCGTACGGCGAACACCATTTACTGCGCCTTCCCGCGCCTGTTTGGGCCGACGCTTACCCCGGCCGGCGCGCGGGACGACGCTTTCGACAAACAGCTTCAGCGCCTCGATCAACAGGGCTACACCGTCATCCCGCCGTCGGGGAAATTGCGCGACCTCATCCCGCGCCTGCCGCACGTCATCGAGACGCTCGGCTGCCGCATCCTGCACCTGCTGCCGGTGAATCCTCCGCCCACCACCTACGCGCGCTTCGGCCGCTTTGGCAGCCCGTACGCGAGCCTCGATCTGACTGCGGTGGATCCGGCGCTGGTCGTTTTCGACCGCCACACGACGGGAGTGGACCAGTTCCGCGAATTGGCCTGCGCCGCGCACCGGCTCGGCGGGCGCGTGTTCCTGGACATCGTCATCAACCACACCGGCTGGGCCTCCGCGCTCCAGGAGCGCCATCCGGAGTGGTTTCTGCGCCGGCCCGACGGCACGTTCGTCAGTCCCGGCGCGTGGGGTGTCACCTGGGAAGACCTCGTGGAGTTGAACCACGATAACGTCCCGCTCTGGGACGAGCTGGCGGAGGTGTTCCTCGCGTGGTGCCGGCGGGGCGTGGACGGTTTCCGTTGCGACGCCGGCTACATGGTGCCGATGCCCGCCTGGCAGTACCTCACCGCCCGCGTCCAGCAGGAGTTCCCCGAGACGATCTTTCTCCTCGAAGGCCTGGGCGGCGCCTGGGATCTCACCGAGGCGCTGCTTACCGAGGGCGGCCTGCAATGGGCCTATTCGGAGTTGTTTCAAAACTACTCCGGCCCGCAAGTCACCGGCTATCTCGACCATAGTTTCAAGCAAAGCCAGCGCGTCGGTTTGCTCGTCCATTACAGCGAAACCCACGACAACCACCGGCTCGCGGCGCGCGGTCGCGCCTGGTCGCTGTTGCGCAACCGGCTGTGCGCCTTGGCGAGCGTGAGCGGCGGCTTCGGCTTCACCTGCGGCGTCGAGTGGCTGGCCAACGAGAAGATCGACGTCCACGCCAGCCCCAGCCTCGCCTGGGGCCGGACGGAGAACTGTGTCGCCGAACTGGCGCAGCTCAATCGCCTGCTCGCCACGCATCCTTGTTTCTTCGACGGCGCGCAGCTCACCCGGCTTAATCCCCCGGACTCGCCGGTCTATGCCTTGCGCCGCGCATCCGCCGACGGCCAGGATGTCGTGCTGGTGCTGGTGAATGCCGACCCCGAACGCGAACAAACCATCGTCCTGGACTCACCGCTCGCCCCGCCCCTGAGCGCGCTCCGGTGCGACCTGCTCGGCCAACCGCTGCCGGCCATCCGACCGCACGGCCCCAACGGCTTCGCCTGCGTGCTGGCGCCCGCCGCCTGTTACTGCCTCGCGCCCGCGGCCCAGCCGGTGGGCTTGGGCGGCGAGGCCTACCGCCGTGCCCGCGCTCAAGCCGCCTGGGCGGTGGAGGTGTTGAGCCGGAGCGTTTCGATCGAGCAGATCGACGGCTTTGACTGGCGCCCGTTGGCGGAACACGTCGAGCGCTCGCCGGCGAGCTTCCTCGCCGCGGCCAGCCACCTGGCGGAAGCGCCGCCGGCAGAAGGGCCGGCCACCGCGCCGCCCTTCGCCGATTTGATCCGCCAGGCCGAAGCCGGCGCGCTCTTCCCGAAGGTGGTCGTCTGGACCTTGCTGGACCGCCAGCGCGTCACCCCGGTGCCGCCGGGCCACTGGCTGCTGATTCAGGACACCGCGCCGTTCCGGGCTGACTTGGAATTGCGGAGTGCGCAATGTGGAATGCCGAATGGCGCCCAGCCGGCGCCCGGCGGGCAGCATCGCCAATCCATCGCCGTCCGGGACGGCCACGTGGCCTGCTTCGCCCCGCCCGCCGCGGCCGCGGACGCGACGCTTTCCCTCGAACGCTACGCGGGCGCCGATCCGCTGGTCGTCGCCGCGATCCGGTTTCTGGCTCCGGGGCCGCGGCTGGCTTTTCCGCGTCCCGCGCCCGGCTCCGCGGACCTCGCGCTCCTGACCAACGGCCGCGGTGGCATGGTGCGGCTCTGCGCCGACCTCGGCCGCGTCACCTCGAAATACGATTGCGTTCTCGGGGCGAACCTGCACCCGAGCCTGCCGGTGGACCGCCACGTCTTGGTAAAACGCCTTCGCGTCTGGGTGAACGCCGACGGATTCATCTCGCCGTTGGACGCCGCGAACCTGGCCGCGTTCGCGCCGGGCCCGCCGGCGGCGTGGCGCTTCGTGGCCAATGCCGGCGACGCGCGCACCGTCGAGATTGACCTCGTCGCCGACATGCTCGACGGCCGCAACACGACGGTGTTCCACTTCCGTCGTCCGCCCGCCGGGCAGACCGCCGGCAAACCGTTACCCGCCGACGCCGACGTGCGCCTGACCGTGCGCTGCGACATCGAGGACCGCAACTTCCACTGGGAAACCCAGCGCAACGGCGGCGCGGAACATCACTTTGCCACGCACGTCCGCCCGCTGGAAGGCCGCGCCGGCTTCGCCTTCACACCGGCGCCCGATCGCGCCCTGCGCGTCTTCGCCGACGCGGGCGCCTACCATCCGCAGCCGGAGTGGTGCGAGAACCTGCCCCACCCGGTCGAGCAAAGCCGCGGCCAGACCGGCAGCGGCGACGCCTACAGTCCGGGTTGGTTCGATCTGCCGCTGCCCGCCGGCGCGAGCGTGACCCTCGTCCTCACCGCGGACCCCGCCGACCCCGCGCCGACCGAGTTGCGCCTCGGCGATGGCCCGCCGCCCGCGGCCGATCCCGACGAGACCTTCAGCCGACAGTTGCTGCGCGCGGTGCGCGCCTTTGTCGTCCGGCGGGACCGCGGCAAAACCGTGATCGCCGGTTATCCCTGGTTTCTCGACTGGGGTCGCGACTCGCTGCTCTGCGCGCGCGGCCTGCTCGCGGCCGGCCTGGTGGACGAGGTCCGCGAACTGCTCGCCACCTTTGCCCGATTCGAAGACCGCGGCACCTTACCGAACACGATCCACGGCCCGGACGCCTCGAACCGGGACACCTCGGACGCGCCGTTGTGGTTCGGCATCGCCTGCGAGGAAACCGCGGCGGCGCTCGGCCCCGACTTCTACCGCACGACGGTCGGACCCGGCAGCCGGTCCATCGGCGAGGTGCTCCGCGACATCGCGGTCCACTACTTGCGCGGGACACCCAACGGTATCCGCGTGGATCCGGAGTCCGGGCTGGTCTGGAGTCCGAGCCATTTCACCTGGATGGACACCAATTTCCCGGCCGGCACGCCGCGCGAGGGTTATCCCATCGAAATCCAGGCACTGTGGATCCGTCTGCTGCGCCAACTGGACCGCCTCGGCGGCCCCGCCGAGCGCGGCGACTGGAACGCGCAGGCCGAACGCGCGCGGGCGTCACTGCAAACGCTCTATTGGCGGGACGAACGCGGCTGGTTCGCCGACGTGCTGCTGGCCCGGCCCGGCCAACCGGCGGCGGCCGCCACGGTGGACGACGCGTTGCGGAGCAATTTCCTCCTCGCCATCAGCCTCGGCCTGGTGGCCGGCGGCCCGGCGCGGCGCGCGGTTGAGGCCGCCCGTCAATACCTCGTCGTGCCCGGCGCGCTACGCTCGCTGGCGCCGTTGCCGGTGACGGTGCCGCTGCCGATCCGCGCGCCGGACGGCCGCCTGCTGAATGATCCGAACGCGCCTTACTGGGGCCGTTACGAAGGCGACGAGGACACGCGCCGCAAACCGGCCTACCACAACGGCACGGCCTGGACGTGGCCCTTACCGGTGTTCTGCGAAGCCTTGGCGCGGGCGTGGGATTTTTCGCCGGAGGCTGCCGCCGCGGCGCGCGCCTACCTCGGCAGCGTGGACCGGCTGATGACGGAAGGCTGCCTCGGCCAAATCCCGGAGATCGTCGATGGCGACGCGCCGCACACGCCGCGCGGTTGCGACGCCCAGGCCTGGGGCGTGACCGAGACGCTGCGGGTGTGGAAACTGTTGGGTTCGTCTCCGACCCGTCGAACGAGCGCAAGCAACGCAGTCTGATCCCGGTTCAAATTTCGGTGGCCGTGACGACTTCCCGTGCCTCGGCGGGGGCTGGGCTTTCACGGCCCCTGCCGCAGCCGGTAGAAGCGCGCCGCGCCCGGCGCCGCGTTCGTAACGGAGAAGTAGCCTCCGTTCGTTCCCGGCGTCCCGCCCACCGGTGTCCAGTCGGGTGTCGGCGCCAGCGCCGTGGCCGTGTCCAGGACGAAACTGTCGTAGGCCGCCGGCCAGCGCAACACCACGGCGCCGCCCGCCGCGCTCACCTGCAGTAGCGGCGGCACCTGCTGGTAAAATCGCAGGCCATCCACGGTGACGGCGACATTGGTGGACGCCCCACCCAGCACGCCGAAGAAGAACTCCACCGTCCGCCCCGCGTAGGGCGACACGTCAATCCATCCGCTGCTGGTCGGCCGGCCCGGCGCCATGAAGCGCGTCTCCAAGGCGAACTGGTTGGTGCCGTTAATGCCGAAGGCCAGGTAGTCGTCGTTCGTGTCGCCGCCGGTCAGGGTGAAGTCAAACGACATGCCCCGCGCGCCGGCCGGCAGCGCCAGCGTCAGCCAGACGCACGGCGGGCCATTCGTGACGCCGCCGTCCTTGGGCGCGTGCCCAGCGCCGTTCGCAGCCCGCAGCGGCGGTGTTGAACCCGCCACGCTCAGGTCAAACTGCGGCGAAATCGGTAGAAAATCTCCGGTGGATGTGCCGGGCGTCAGCGAAAAATCCGGCGGCGTGGGCGTGGGCGTGGCGGCCGGGGCGGAATGGAAAACCGATTCCGCCCACGTCGTCACGGCGTTGCCGGCTTGCTGCAAGTGCGCCCCCGTCCAATCCACGCCTTTGTCCACGCCCCACAGCACCGTCGCCGACGGGATATAGGAGCGAATCTGCCCCTCCACCGACTGGCGCTCGGCGTCGATGCCAAGTCGCAGCAAGTCGAGTTCGTTGCCGCTGTTCGGATCCTGGCTCAAGGACGTGCCTCGCGGAAACGGCACTGGCGTGGGAAACTGGCCCGGCCAACCCGTCCGCTCGAACCCGTAGCGTTCACCCATCAGGGCC
>JAJXZI010000198.1 GCA_021780115.1 bacterium
CGTGCCGGCCAGCCCCGTGCCGGCCCACATCTTAAAGGTGACGCCGGTGACCTGGTCGATCTTGGACATGGTCGGGTCAATCGGGGCGACCAGGTGGATCCAGCCGTTGGTGACGGGCACGTTGAGATGGCCGAAGTAGTTCTGACTGTAGTCGCTGAACCGGACGCCGTATTCGAAGTAGCCGTAGTTGCCGCCGGAGTTCGTCGGGGAACTCGCGTCCCACTTCAGGTCCATGACCAGATTCGTGAAGGCGACCAGACTGATGGTCTGTCCGCCCAGCCCGGTCACGAACGCGAACTGGTTGTCGTTCGGGTAGCTGACCGGGTCAAACGCCACGGTGATCTTCATCGAGCCGGGAGTGGTTCCGCCGCCGGCGTCCACGGTGGAGTCGTAATCCAGGGTCCAGGCGGGGCTGCCCCACCAGTGTGACCAGTTGCTGACCTCGCTGGGATCGTTGAAGCGGTCCACGACGAAGTTGGTGATCTGGGCCCAGCCCCAGTTCGTGGAGCAGGCCAGCGCCGCGCCGGCCAGGAGCGCAAGCATTGCGTGTCGGTGACGATTTGTTTTCATAGTCCAAGTTTGGCGTTCAGTGTGGTTCGGCATCCAGCGCGGCCGAGAGCAGGTGTCACGTTTCACCGAAGACAGCCACGGTGGCTGCGTCTGCCCGATCCGCGGTTCGATGAAGGGGAGTCTAGCAGGCTGATGGACCCCGGCATGTCATCAAAACTGGTGACAAGCTGCTGGCGGAGCGATCCGCCCGGCGGCCGCCGGGACGCGGGAACCCCGCGTCGGGAGGAGGGCACGCTGCGGCAGGCCGGTCGCCAGAACTTGTCCAACGGCCGCTTCCATCCGCAGTCATCCGCGCGGCGAACGGCGCGGCGCTTCGGCCGGGGGAAAATGCGCCAGCGCGGCCACCGCCTGCGACCGGGAGCGCACGTGCAGCTTTTCATAGATCCGGCGGATGTAAGTATTCACGGTGGGCCCGCTGATGCTGAGGGATTCGGCGATCTCCTTGTAAAGGTAGCCGCGCGCCAGCAGATCCAGCACCTCCTGTTCGCGGGGCGAGAGGGCCGCCGTTTCCGGGCGCGGCGGTTGTTGCAGCGATTGGACCACCTTGCGGGCGATGTTGCTGGTCATCGGGGAGCCGCCCGCCTGCACGTCGCGCAAGGCGGCGAGCAACTCGGCGCGCGGCGTTTGCTTGAGCAGGTAGCCGGTGGCGCCGCCCGCCAGCGCGTTGAAAATGTGGTCCGCATCCTCATACACCGTGAGCATGACGAACTGAGTCTGCGGCAACAACGGCTTCAACCGGCGCACCAATTCGATGCCGCTCAATCCAGGCAGGTTGATATCGACCAGCACCACGTCGGGCCGCTCCGGCAGCAAGTGTGCCAGCGCGCTCTCCGCCGTGCCGTGCTCACTCCCGCAGCGAAAGCCTTCCGCGCGGCGAATCCAGCCGGCCAGGATTTGCCGGGCGGGGGCGTCGTCTTCCACGATGGACACGGTGATGCTCAAGCGCGCTCTTCTTTACACCCGCGGCCCGGAAGAGGGGCGTCGTGAGTTTTGATGACACGGCGGGCGAAAGCGGAAACCCGAATAGCGACCGCGGCTGGCTTCATGTTCCGGACGGGAAATCTCATCCCCGGTGGCGCGGCGGCAGAGGCACGACAAATCTCACCTTCGTTCCTGCGCCCGGCGCGCTGTGGATTTCGCATCGGCCGCCGATTGCCTCGAGCCGGCGGCGCAGGTTGGCCAGGCCGTTGCCCGGCGCCATGCGGTCGCCTTCCGGCCCGGCCGCCGCCCCTGCGGATCCGGGCGCAAAACCCCGGCCGTTGTCTTCGACGGCCAGGGAAAACGCTGCCGGCTGGAGGGCGAGCACGACGCGGACTTCCGTGGCGTCGGCGTGCTTCAGCACGTTGTGCAACGCCTCCTTGAACGCGAGAAACAGGTTGTGGCGCACGTCCGCCGTCAGCGGCCGGGCGGGCAGGCGCAGGGGCAAATCGAGCCGGCACCGGAGGCCCGCGGCGCTCAGGAATTCCTGCGCGAACCTCCCCAGATACGTCGCCAGGCTGTCGAGCGTGTCGTGCTGCGGGTTCACCGCCCAGACGATTTCATCCAGGGCGCGCGTCAATTCACGGGCCGTGAGGTAGATCCGGTCCAGGTCCGTCGCGGCCTGCTCCGGGTGGTCCAATTCGCCGCGCGCCGACTGGCTGAGCAGCGTGATGCGCGTGAGGCTGGCGCCCAGGTCGTCGTGGATGTCCTGCGCGATGCGGGCGCGCTCGCGTTCGACGGCCCGCTGGCGCTCCAGGCGTTCGAGCTTGTGCCGGAGCCGGCGGCGCGTGCCGAAGAGCACCAGTCCGCCCACGCCCGCCGCCGCCGCGCCGCCGGCCGACAGCCGGAACCACCACGTTTGCCAGAATTGCGGCAGGATCGTCAGCGCCAGCGTGGCGCCTTGCTGGTTCCACACGCCGTCGTTATTGCAGGCAATGACGCGAAACGCGTAGTCGCCCGGAGGCAGGTAGCGGTAGTCGGCGCTGCGCCGCCGACCCGCGTCTTCCCATTCGGACTCCAAGCCCTCGAGGCGATACTTGAACCGCACCTTCTCCGGCGCGGTGAAGCTCAAGCCCGTGTAGCGGAACTCAAACCGGTGTCGGCCCGGCGCGACCTCGACGAAGGGGGAAGGAGGAACGCGGAACGAAGAATGGTTTCCCGTCCCACCGGCGCGACCAGAAACCTGGGGCTTTAGTCTTTGCGCCTTCCCATCGACGAGGCATTCCTCGATGACGACCGGTGGCGGCAGGGCGTTGGTTGGCGCGTCCGTCGGATCCAACGCGACCAGTCCTTTGGTGGTAGGGAACCATAAGCGCCCGTCCGCTGTCTGGCATCCTGCCGGCTGCAATCCCCCGGAACACTCCAGCGTGGGCAATCCGTCCGCGGTCGTGTAACTGACGCAGTGGAGGGAAGCTGTTTGGCCGTCGGCACACCGGTTCAACTCCGTTGTGCGGACCCCGATGAGGCCGCTGTACGAGCTCATCCAGAAGCTGCCGCGCCCATCGTCCTCGATGTGGCAGATCACGTTGTTGGGCAAGCCGTTTGCCGTGCTGATCGCGGCGAAGCGGCCGGCTTTCAGGCGGCACAGACCGCCGCCGAAAGTCCCGATCCACAGCGCGCCATCACGGTCGGAGTGCAAGCACAGGACGAAGTCGTTGGGCAGGCCGTCGCTTTTGCGAAATTGCCGCAGCTTGCCATCCGTCAGGCGACCCAGACCACCGCCGGACATCCCGAACCACACGGCGCCGGCCGCGTCTTCCACGACCGTCCGCACGTCCGGCAGCGCCAGGCCCTCCGGGCGCCCAAACCACGCGGCGTGGCCCGCCTCGTAGCGGAGCAAGCCCGCGCCCGTCCCGACCCACAACTCGCCGTCCCGCCCCGGGAGCAGCGCCGGCATCGGGACTGTGACGCCCTCCAGGCCGGGAACGCGCTCGAACCGCTCGCCCCGTCGGACGAACAAGCCGCCGCCCCAGGTGCCCACCCAGAGTTGGCCCCGCGCGTCTTCCGCGACGGACCAGATGAACGGGTTGGCCAGCCCGTCGGCCTCGCTGAAGCGCGTCCAGACGCGATCGCGAAGACGATACAGCCCCGCGCCCTCGGTGCCCACCCAGAGCGCGCCGTCGCGGGCCGCCGTGACGGAGAGCACCGCCCGGCCCTGCCAGGCATCCGGCGCGTCCACGGTGGCGACCGGGGTGGCGCGCAACGCATTCAAGCCGCCGCTGCCGACTCCCACCCAGAGGTTGCCCTCGTGGTCCTCGCACAGACACCGCACCCAATCGTGGGACAATCCGTTCGTGCGGCTGAAGTGCAGCACCGCGCCGTCCGGCCGGAGCAGGTACACGCCTTGATCCAGCGTTCCCGCCATGAGGGCGCCCGCCTGCGTCTCGAACAGGGCGGTGACGGAGCTTTGACCCCACGGGCACGCGCCCCGGTCTTCCTCCCAGCGCTGCCGTTTCCACTGGCGCACGCGCCCATCCCGGACGATCCAGAGACCACCGCTCCGACTGGCGCAGATCGCCTGCACGTAGCCATCGGTGGAGGACGCGCCCAGCGGCAAAGGCACGAGCCGGCCCGCCTCCAGCACCGCCACGGCGCCGCCGCGCAGGACGCACAACCGGCCCCCGGTGTCCCGGCACAGCGCGACCGGTCCCGGCGTGCCGGCCGCACGGGCGTCGGGCGGGAGCCGCAGGCCGTCTCGCACCCGCGCCAGGGAGCCGGCTTCATTTAGCAACCAGACGTCCCCGGTCTCATCCGCTCCGAGACTGACAATCTTTCCGCCGTCCCAGCCTCCGGGGATGGTCACCGGTGCGAAGCCGCCTGGATCCAGCCGGGTCAGGTCGCCCGTCTCATGGCCGATCCAGAGCGTCCCGCCCGGATCCACGAACAAACTGGTGACGCGGCTGCTCTTTAACGCCGGCGTGTTGGCGGTGTCGAAGACGGCGAAGCGCGCGCCGTCGAACCGTACGAGGCCGTTGTAGGTGCCGAGCCAGAGATAGCCGTCGTGCGCCTGCACGACGGCGGTGACGGAGTTTTGCGGCAATCCGTCCTCAGACTGCCAGGCGCGGAGGAAATAATTGGGAACGGGGGAACGTGCCGGAGCGGGAAAACAACTCATCACCCACACCGCCACCGCCAGCCCGACCCTCCCCAGCGTTGGTGTGGGCGCACGGGACTCAACCGGGCTGGCACGGCGGCGGCACACGCCGGGGATTGTGCGGAGCGGAACCCGCCGAAGCAAGTCCGGGCGCCCGGTCCCGCCGACGCCAGGGTGCCACTTGCCGAGGCGCGGTTTGTCGTCTAACTTGGCACGCACTAAACCCGAAGGTTAAGCGGGCTACTCGTTAAGCCCACTTGTGACTTCGATCACTTGCAGTCGTCATCGGTTAGACCAGATTTGACATCATGGCTACAGTGGACTTTGCCGTCGGCATCGGCGGGGAAAACGGGCAGGGCATCGCGAGCACGGGTGACATTCTCGCGCGCATCTTCGCCCGGCGCGGCCTGCACCTCGTCGCCTACAACGCCTACCAATCCATCATCCGCGGCGGGCACACCTTCCTGACCCTGCGGGCCAGTGATGGCCCGGTGCGGAACCTCGGTGACAAGGTGGACGTGCTGATCCCGCTCAACCAGGACAGCCTGGACCGGCACCTGCGCCTGCTCCGCGCCGGGGCACGCGTCGTGTTCGACGGGGACAAGCTCAAGCCCGGCGCCGTCGCCGACGGCGTGCAATTGTGTCCGATGCCGATGAAGCAGCTTTGCGGGGCGAACAAGCTGGCCGCGAACACCGCCGCGCTCGGCGCCACGTTGCAAATGCTGGGCATCGAGTCCGAACCGCTGGAGACGGTGATCGCGCGGCAGTTCAAGAAGAAGGGCGCGGCGGTCGTCAACGAGAACGTCGGCATCGCCCGCGCCGGTTACGAGTACGCGGCGCAGCATTTCCAGTCCTTCCCCGTGAAGACGCCCAAGCTGCCCAAGCCGCAGGCGATCATCACCGGCAATCAGGCCACCGCGATGGGCGGCGCGGCGGCGGGCGTGAAATTTTACGCGGCGTATCCGATGAGCCCCTCCACCGGCGTGTTGATGTGGATGGCCAACCACGCCCGGCAACTCGGCATCATGGTCCGCCAGGTCGAGGACGAGATCGGCGTGATGAACATGGTGATCGGCGCGGCGCACACCGGCTGCCGCGCGATGTGCGCGACTTCCGGCGGCGGGTTCGCGCTGATGAGCGAGGCGGTGGGCATGGCCGGCATGATCGAGACGCCGATCGTCTGCGTGGACGTGCAGCGGGCCGGCCCGGCCACCGGCGTGCCGACCAAGACCGAGCAGGGCGACCTGTGGCAGTTGCTCGGCGCCGGCCAGGGGGATTACCCGCGCATTCTCGTCGCGCCGGCCAGCCAACTGGATTTGTTCCGGACCATTCCCGAGCTGTTCAATCTCTGCGACCGCTACCAGTGTCCCGGCTTGGTGCTCGCGGACCTGCTCATCTCGGAGGGCACGGCGAGCGTGGACCCGGCGGACCTCGACTTCAACGTGCCGATCGAGCGCGGCCAGATCATTTTCCCGAACGGCAATGGCAACGGCGACGCGACGAATCCGGCCAGCGGCTACAACGACGACGCTTACTGGCGCTATGCGAATACCGAGAGCGGCATCTCCCCCCGCGCCGTGCCGGGCGTGCCCGGCCACATCCACATTGCCGCCACCGATGAGCACGACGAAGACGGCACGCTCATCAGCGACGAATTCACCAACCCGGCCAAGCGGCGGAAGATGGTTGAAAAACGCGGACGCAAGTTGCAGACGGCGCTGTCCCGGATCGCGCCGCCGCAACTGGTCGGCCCGCCCAACGCGGGCGTCACGCTGGTCGGCTGGGGCTCGACCGAAGGGGTGATTCGGGAAGCGGTTGAGAAGCTCGCCGGTGAGGAAGGCATCGTCGCCAATCACCTGCAGGTCAAATGGCTCGCGCCCTTTCACGCCGAAGAGGTCACGCGCCTGCTCTCGCACGCCCACCGGATCATCATCGTGGAGAACAATTACAGCGGCCAGTTTGCCCGCTATCTCCGCTCCGAAACCGGCCTCGCCGCCCACGGTTTCATCCGAAAGTACGACGGCGAGCCGTTCATGCCGCACCACATCGTCGCCGCCGTGAAAGAACAACTGGCGGGCCAGACCACGCTCTCCGTCCCGGTCCATGAAGTCGTCGCCTAAAGGAAAACCATGAGCACTGCCATCGAAAACCCTCCCCCCACGGAAACCCCGGCACCCGCGCTCGCCGCGCTCACCAAGGACACCTACAAGAGCAAAATCCACCCGGACTGGTGCCCCGGCTGCGGGGACTTCTCCGTGCTGGCGGCGTTGCAAACCGCGCTCTTCGAGCTGGGGCTGCCGCCGCATCAAGTGCTGGTGATCAGCGGCATCGGGTGTTCCTCCAACCTGCCGGGCTTCATGAACACCTACGGCATGCACACGCTGCACGGCCGTTCGCTGGCCGTGGGGACCGGCGCCAAACTGGGCAACCACGAACTCAAGGTCATCTGCACCGGCGGCGACGGCGACGGTTACGGCATCGGCGGCAACCATTTCATGCACGTCATGCGCCGCAACGTGGACCTGACCTACATCGTCATGGACAACCAGATTTACGGGCTGACCACCGGGCAGGTTTCGCCCACCAGCCGCAAGGGCATGGTGACCAAGACGACGCCGCAAGGCAGCGTGGAAAACCCGATCAACCCGATCCCGCTGGCCATCGTGGGCGGCGCCACCTACGTCGCCCGCGCGTTCAGCGGCAAGCAAAAGCACATGGTTGAAATCCTCAAGGGCGCCCTCCAGCACCGGGGCTTCGCGTTGGTGGACGTGTTTAGTCCGTGCGTCACCTACAACAAGGAGAACACCTACCCGTTCTTCAACCAGCGCGTCAAACTCCTGGAGGAAACCGGCCACGACCCGGCCGATTTTCACAAGGCACTGGACGCCGGTTATCAGTGGGGCGACGAAATCCCCGTCGGCCTGTTCTGGCGTCGTACCGACCTGCCGGCGCTGGAGGATCTGGAGCCCGTCCTGCACGATGGCCAGGGGCCGCTGGCCTTCCGCAAACTCGGCCTCTCGCCGGAACAGGCCCAGGCCCTTGTGCGCGAACTGCTCTGACACCCGGTTTCGACGGGGAGGGCCGTCGCCGACCGGTTCCGCGATGACGACCCGCGGCATGAGGGAATGTTGCGCCCCAGCCGAGGGCGGTGGGGTTCAACGCCAAGGCGTGACGCCGCGGGGCCGCAAGGGTGGATTAGCCGGCGCTTTTCGCTGACCATGTCGCCGGGACGTTCCTACGCCAGCATCCTCGCCGGAACAGAGGGGAAAATGGTCCACCCCACGAGAACGATCCCGGCCCTCCACCCAGCGCGTCGTTTTGCTGGTTGGCGACGGTGACAGCGTTTTGGAGCGTGGCACGCTCGGCGTCGGATTTGGCGGCACGCAGCTTCGGCACCAACGCCAGCATCTTGTTCACCAATGGTTCTCGATCAAGCTGCCACTGCCAATGCTCGCGCATGGGTGATTTCGCGCCGGTTCACCGACCGCACCTGCGCGGCTTCGAGCGTGACCACGGCGGCGGTATGCCCGTCCAAAGCCACGAACTCGACTTCGTACGCCAGGCCATCCGAATACACATGGACCACCGTGCCCACGTCACCGGCTTCCAGCCCTTCGGCCGGGACCGGCGTTTTCAGCACCACTCGTTCGTGTTCTTTGATCATAGTTTCATCTCAAGGTTGATGTGGATATGCGGTGACCAAGCGCGGCGCCTCCACGCCCCGGTCCACGATCCACACCGTGCGCACCCACGGCCGTGTTCCGTCGGGCGTCCCGATGCGACCGTCCAGAACATACTTGGCTCCATGAGCAGATGCCAAGCTTTTGGCAACCAGCGAACTTTCCGCCAGTTCGCGGAAAGCCGCGGCCAGCGCCGGCCAATTCCCGACATGGAATCCCAGCTCCGCGAAGAACGCCGCCTTGCCGCCGTTGTCCGGGTGTGCGGGATTCAGGAGGTAGTCGCAGAGCTTCACCCGCTCAACCACGGCGAGATGGGCCTTGGGTAGTTTCACGATCCTCCGCCCTCCACCAATTTGATTTCGTCGGCGGTCAGGCCGGAAAGGTCATAGACCAACGCGTCAATGGTGGCCGACCGCAAGGTCTCGGTGGCGGTGACGGCGTTCGGCAACGTCGGTCGTGCCGCGTCGGTCTTGGCGACGCGCTTGCCCCAAAGGGGCAAAGGAGAATAGCCCAGGGCCAGCGCCGCGCCGCCCTGGGGGAACGGTGCAAAAGATGAATCCGCCCTGAAGGGGCGGGGGAGACGGGGATGTTCTCCGGTGCCGACTCGCGCCCCTTCCGGGCGCGGGACGTGATGACGGCCAGAACCCAGGACGGCGTTCGCTGAGGCGAACTTGCCCGGGGCTGGTTTACGCTGGCCCTTCAGGCCAGTCATGCGGCGCCCTCCACGAGTTTGATTTCCTCGTCGGTCAGGCCGTAGGGGTCACAGACCAGCGCGTCCACCTGCCGGCCGCTGGTCGCGACCGCGTTGGGGGAGTGTTGCGCGCTCAACGTCCGACATCGCCGCCCGCAGCTTCGGCACCAAGGCCAGCCTCTTGTCCACCAGTCCAATTTACAGATGATGGTGCGGGTCAGGCTTTGACCAGTTCACGCACATGCACCAAGTCTCGGCGCGCGACGGGACGCACTTGGGCCGGGAAGAGCGCGACCACGGTCAGCGTATGGCCGGTCAAGGTCATGAACTCGACCTCGTAACCAGTGCCCCCTTGGTGGATGTGGACGACAGTGCCAACATCTCCGGCGACGAGGCCCTCATCGGGCACGTCTTGGTTCAGGACCACACAGTCGTGTTCTTTAATCATATTCAGCTTCCAGAGGATACGCCGTAATCAGCCGGGGCGCAATCTGCCCGGCATCGAGTTGCCACACCGTGCGCAGGCGCGGCTGGCGCCCATCCGGAGAATCCAGCCGTCCCTCGACCTCGTAGCGTGGGCCAAAGGGCGTCTCCTTGGTCTTGGGGACTTCGTGCGCCCGGCCGTGAGCGCGAAGCGCCTCGGCCAGCACCTGCCAGTTTTCCGCGGAGAAACCGAAATCGCCGAAGAAGCGAGCCTTGCTGGCGCCGTACCGGTGTGGGTAGTTCAGCAGGTAGCCCACCACCTTCTCCTCTTCCACCAGAACCAGATCCGCGTTCGGCAGCTTCATGCGGCGCCCTCCACCAGTTTGATTTTGTCTTCGTTCAGGCCGGCACCAATTCCACCCGTGCGGCGTAACCCAGCGTGCCGAGCAATTGCTCGCAGTCTTCCCACGTCAGGCCAAATGCGCGCACGTCGGCCACGCCCAGCCGTGCCACCACGCGCGTCAGCATGGGTGCTTCCGTCGGGGGAAATTCCCCGTCCATCACGGCGTTCTCTGCCCAGTCCACCAGTTGCGCCAGCGGCGTTTCATGATGCAAATAGGCGGCGAGCTTCTCCGCCACGGTTTGTCGCGTAATCATCATGGCTTTGGGGCATCACGCGGCCTGGAACTGAAGCTCCCGCGGATTGAAACCCGGCGCCCGGCGCGAGAGGTGTAGAATCTCCACGCCCACCACCTCGTTTTGGGCGTTGTAATCCAGCACCACTCCGGGCGACACCTCTTCCGACTCGATGATGGGCGATTCATCGAGGCGCAGGTAAAGCGCGTCGGTCTCACGGTCCACTTTCAGTTTCATAATTTGCCTTTCATCGTGCGGTCGAAATATACGCTCACCACCCGTTCGGGAACAACCGTTGTGTCCACCACGACGCGGAGCACCCGGTTTTCGTGTTCGGGAATTCTCCGGTAGCGACGCTCCAGCGTGGGGTCCACCGGATCGGAGCGTGTCAGTTCCGGCGTGCGCAAGGTCCGCTCCAGCCATTCCACCGGAATGGCCCGCTCCTCCAACACCGTCCGGGCATGCTGGCTCAACAAGTAATTCATGCGTTGCCCTCCACCAGTTGGATTTCCTCGGCCGTCAGGCCGTAGAGGTCATAGACCAGCGCGTCAATTTGCTGGTCGGTGGCGGTGACCGCGTTCTGCAACGTCTGCCGCGCCGCCTCCGTTTGGGCCGCGCGCAACTTCGGCGTCAGGGCCAGCAGCTTGTCCACCAGCCCCACCAGCCGGTCGTGGCGGGAGCGGTCGGCGGGCTTCCCCTTGTCCAACGCACGAATTGGAAGAGATTCGATGTACTGCCGGTTTAGTGCGATGTAGCCGCCGCGAAAGGGGGTGGAAGTCTTCTGAATCAAGAAGCTCAGGAGCCGCGAATTGAGCAAACCAAGGAGAAAGCGGATATCGCCAGGAAATGACGGATTGGGAACAACTGCATATCCACCGCCGCCACCAGCACCGCTGCCAACGAAATAATGTTCCCCTCCGCTGTCGAGCGCGAAGCAACTGCCAGTTCCGAGCGAAGGCACAACGATCTTCGGAAATCCGAAGCGAGTGTGGTTCTTCTTGTAAATGTAGCCGTACCAGCCGTCCGGCTGAGTCCCTTTATTTCTCGCTTCCAGCCGCGGGCGGTTCTTTTCCAGATAGCGCCACGTCTTCGGGAAGCGCCTCTTGTAGTCCTTTTCTGGAATGGTCACAGATGCACCCTTGACCATCTCATACGGAAAAATGAGCCGCTTGGTAACGGAGTCCAGTTCGTACCGTCGGATGTTCACCGAACCCTTCAGCAAGGGTTTGAGATGAGCACGCTCAAAGGCATGCTCGCTGTCGGTTGCTTTGGAGTAGCAGATGCATTCCGTGGTGGATTCTTTGCGCAACTCCACAATGAAAACGTCGTCAGCATCTGTTTGGAGTCCGACGAACAAGTGGGCCACGTCTTTGAGCTTGATGGGGTCGGCAAAGAGCCGATCCACCAGCGATGCCTCCGGGCCAGCATTGAAGTTCCATTCCTTGGAACAGAGGGCTGAACTCGGTATGGAACGCTCAAGGCAGGCCCGTGAGTTCTCCCATGCAGACAAGTCAGCAACCGAGGCGAAGGTGAAATGCTCCTGTGCCTTTGCTGTCAAGAACAGCAAACACGTATAGGTGGTCGCGCCTTCAAAAACCTGCTGGTGGCCCAAGTGGGTCACTTGGCAAACGTTGCGACCTTCTGCCAACATCTGACGGAGCGACTCGCCATATTGGGCATTGAAGAACTTGTGCGGAACGATGAAGCCCTGCCGTCCGTTTGGCTTGAGCAAAGATTTCCCGCGCTCCAAGAAGACAACATAAATGTCGTAGTTGCCTTTCGCCGCCGCCCGGTAGTGGCTGTTCAAGTAGTCCACGCTCTGCGGATCGCTTTCTAGCATTGTTTGGATCCGGATGTACGGCGGATTTCCCACCACCGCATCAAACCCGCCCGCCTTCATGATGACCGGGAATTGCACCGGCCAGTCGAAGGCGTGAACGCGCACGAGGTCTTCGGCCATCATCGAGAAGTCCGAAGCGATGAGCGAGTTGCCGCATTTGATGTTGTCCTGCAACGGCGGAAAGATGGCCTCGTCGTCGTCGAACCACTCCTGTTCGCGCTGGAGCGTTTCGTTGGTTTCGCCTTCCAGCATTTTCAGGTAGAGGGAGAGTTGCGTGACTTCCACGGCCTGCGGGTCCAGGTCCACGCCATAGACCGTCTCACGCAAAATCCGCCGCTTGAGCCGGGCAGTCAGATGGAGGGTGTTGGCCTTCTCCTCCATCCAGCACCAGTCCTTCTTGCGCTTGTCGGGATGGTCCATGAGCCATTGCTGCCAGTGTTCGCAAACGCGCTCGAACACGCGGAGGAGAAAGCTGCCGGAGCCGCACGCCGGATCGAGGAAACGGAGCTGCATCGTGTCCTCCGGCTTCTTCCCAACGAGCATCTTGCCCACGGTTTGCTCCACGATGTATTCGACGATGTAGCGCGGCGTGTAGTAAACGCCGCCAGCCTTGCGGACCTCGGGCTTTTCCTCGATGACCGTGCCGCGTCCATGCGGGCGGACGATCTTGCCGAGAAACCGTTCGTAGATCGTGCCGAGGATTTCGACGGCAACGTAGCCGAACTTGTAGGCGGAATACTCGTTGCAGATCTTCTCCAGGAATTCCTCCAGCCAGACGTCGCCCACCACGAGTTCCTCGCTGAAGTGGAGCTTGAAGAGGTTGCCGTTGAAGAACGGAACATGCGAGGGCGGACGGCGATCCAGTCCGCGCAGGTGGCGGACGACGGAATGCCAGAGGGAGCCTTTGGGCGCAGCCAGCCCTGCGCCGCCCCAGTTGGCGGGCGGTTCCTCCTTGAACCCGGCTTCCCGCTGCTCGCGCTGCTGCCGTTTCTTCCAGGTTTCCAGGAGCGATTCGAGCTTGGTGCCCATGTCGATGCCCCGCGCTTCCGAGATGCGGACAAACAGGAGGCGGTCGAGGATGGATTGGACGGCTTCGTTGAGGCGGGTGCCTTCCAGCAGGTCGGCACGGTCGTTGTGGCGGATGAGGTCCGAGGCCAGGGCGCGGCGTTGCTCGTCCAGGAAGTTGAGAAACTTGGCGTCGAAATTCTGCGTGGGGTCGGGGCGGATGACGAACTGGCCCTTGCCCAGCTTCAGAGGCCGCTTCGGCAATGACTGCACCAACCGGTCGATGCTGCCACCGGCCACGTTGTCGCGGGCGAGCAAATCCCAGAGTTCGCCCGCCTTCGCGACATAGTCTTGGAAGTGGTAGGTCTTCCACAGCCCGACCAGCGGCTCGTCTTCCTTTGGCTCGCCCCCGACGATGTAGAGGTTCAACTCCTCGAAGTCGCTCAACACGGCCAGCGGCACGCCGAGGGTCCAGGCATAACCCTTGGCTTGGTGGGCGTGTGGAGGCAGTTCCTCGGCGGGCTTCTTGGCTTCGCAGATGAAGCGCGGTTTGGCGTCAATGCGGAAGAGGTAGTCGGCGCGGCCAATGTCCGTCCGGCTTTCGGCCACGACTTCGCGGCGATGCGGGATGAGACCGGCTGTATTTTCCATGTCCCAGCCGAGGGCGCGGAAGAGGGGATTGAGGAATTCCTGGCGGAGACTGGCTTCGCCGTAGACGGCCCTTTTGTAGGCGGGGAGGTTCCTGCCGAAGGTTTCGACCAGGCGGCCCAGTTCCCGTTGGAAGGACTGAAGACTGGCGGCGTCCGACATGGGGCGAGTGTAGGGTCTTCGTCGCGGAAGGGGAGGTGAAAATCGGCTTCTTGGTCGGGTAGAGTCGCGGATATCCTCCGCCGTTGCCCGGCGGGGGCGGGTGGGGCTGAGCTGGCGCGCGGATTTCCGACTCACCCTTCGCCGCCGTTGTCGTCGGGGCGCCGCTCCCATTGGCGCTTCTGACGCTCGGGTAGGGACGTGTCCACTTTGGCGTAGTAAGTGTCCTCCCCGAAGGCGCGGTCCACCGCCTCCTGCAACGGGTGCGAGGGGGCGACGGCGAAGGTCTCGTGGGCCTCGACGAAGACGACTTCTCCGCCGGGCTGGAGGAGACAGAGGAACAACGGGCACTTCCCTTTGTGGGCCTCGGCAAGTTCACGGACCGTTTCGAGTTGCTCTAGCTTCAGGTGCGCGGTGTGGAGGCGCAGGTGGACCTGCTTGGTGTATTTCCGGGGTGCGTCGTCGAGCGGCAGGATTTCCTGGGGAAAAATCTTGGGCTTTTCGTCGCCGGTGTTGACCTCGCCCACGACGAGGATGGCGGCGTTCAGCTTCAGCAGGTCGCGATATTTGTCGTAGTTCTCGTTCATGCAGAGGACCTGCACGGAGCCTTCCAGGTCCTCCAGCGTCACCATCGCGTAGGGTTTCTGCGACTTCTTCGAGACGCCGTGCTGGACCGCCGCGATCAGGCCGCCGATGCGCGTGAGGCTGCGGCTGGGCAATTGCGCGAGCGTGGCGGTGGTCGCCAGACAGTACTTCTCCAGGATGTCGGCGTAGGGCGTCAGCGGATGGCCGGTGACGTAGAAGCCCAGCAACTCCTTTTCGGCGGCGAGCAACTCGTGTTGCGGCCACTCGTCCTGGCGCGTCAGCAACTCGTCCGGCGCCGCCGCCCTTTCTTCCAACAGGCCGAAGAGCGAACTCTGACCGCTCTGGCGATCCGCCACGGTGCGCGCGGCGCGGGCCAGGGTGCGGTCGATCGAGGCGAACAACGTGGCGCGCGTCTCGCCGAAGCCGTCGCACGCCCCGGACTTGATGAAGGCTTCCAGCACCTTGCGGTTCACGGTGCGCGCGTCCACCCGCTCGCACAGGTCCGAAAGCGACCCGAAGGGGCCGCCCTCGCGGCGGGCCTTGAGGATGCTCTCGACGGCCACCTCGCCCACGCCCTTGATCGCCGCCAACCCGAAGCGGATGGGTCTTAGTAGCACGGGCGTCCCGCCCGTGTGTTCCGGTCCTGCCGCTGAATCCAACGGGCGGGACGCCCGTGCCACTAAGCCCTTCGCCGGCGCGAAAAAGACCCCCGACTCATTCACGTCCGGCGGCAACACCTCAATGCCCATCCCGCGCGCCTCGGCGATGTACTGGCTTAGCTTGGCCGTGTCGCCCATGTCGTTGGTCATCATCGCGCCGAGGAACTCGACCGGGTAATTGGCCTTCAGATACGCGGTCTGGTAGGCGACGATGGCGTAGGCGGCGGCGTGGGATTTGTTGAAGCCGTAACCGGCGAACTTCTCGAGCAAATCGAAAATCTGGTTCGCCTTGGCCGGCGGGATATGGTTCTTCTCCCGGCAGCCGTGGACGAAGATGGCGCGCTGCTCGGCCATCTCCTCCTTCTTCTTCTTGCCCATCGCGCGCCGCAGCACGTCCGCGCCACCCAGCGTGTAGCCGGCCAGCACTTGCGCCGCCTGCATCACCTGCTCCTGGTAAATCATGATGCCGTAGGTCTCGCGGCAGATCGGCTCCAGGAGCGGATGCTCGTATTCGATCTTCATCTCGCCGTGGCGGCGCTTGATATATTCCGGGATCAGCTCCATCGGTCCGGGCCGGTAGAGCGCCACCAGCGCCGTGATGTGCTCGACCGAGCTGATCTGAAACTTACGGCACAGGTCGCGCATCCCGCCGGATTCCAACTGGAAGACGCCGAGCGTGTTCGCCTTGTTGAGCAGGTCGTAGGTCGGGGCGTCGTCCAGCGGGAGGTTGTCAATCGGCAGATCGACGCCTTGCGTTTGCCGCACCATCTCGCAGGTGTTGCGGATGACCGTGAGCGTTTTCAGCCCGAGGAAATCCATCTTCAGCAGGCCCAGTTCCCCGACCGGCCCCATGGCGTATTGGGTGACGATTGTGCCGTCCTCGTCCGACTTGAGCGGGAGGAGGTTCGCCAGCGGTTGGTCGCCGATGACCACGCCCGCCGCGTGGACCGAGGCGTTGCGCGTGAGGTCTTCGAGCACGAACGCCGTGTCCAGCAACTCGCGCGTGACGTCCTCGGTCTCGTACGCCTGCTTCAATTCCGGCGACTGCTTGAGCGCCTTTTCGAGCGTCATCTTCAGCTCGTTGGGAATCAGCTTGGCCAGCCGGTCGCATTCGCCGTAGCTCAGGCCCATGACGCGGCCCACGTCGCGCACGACGGACTTCGCGCCCATCGTGCCGAAGGTGATGATCTGGGCCACCGAGTCACGACCGTATTTCTGGCGGACGTAGGCGATAACGTCAGCGCGGCGGTCGTCGGCGAAGTCAATGTCGATGTCCGGCGGGTTGACGCGTTCGGGATTGAGGAACCGCTCGAACAGCAGGCCGTAGCGGATCGGATCCACGTTCGCGATGCCGAGCAGGTAAGTCACAATCGAGCCGGCGGCCGAACCGCGGGCCACGCAGGCCACGCCCTTGCTGCGGCCGTACGCCACGAAGTCCGCGACGATCAGGAAATAGCTCACGAACCCCGTCTTCTCGATCACCCGCATCTCCGTCTGGAGCCGGTCCATGACGACTTGAATCGCCGCGGCCGTTTCCGGCTGCTCGTGCCAGCGGGCACCTCCGTTCGTCTCACCCCGGCCCTCGCCCGGCGGGAGAGGGGGCGCGACGCGGTGCGGGGGAATGGGGCCGGAGAACGTCGGCAAGCGCGTCGGGTCCGCGATGCCCTCCACCACCAACTCCTCCCCCTCGATCCGCGCCTGGATGGTGTAGCGGCGCTCCAAGCCTTCGCCGATGAGCCGCCGCAGATAGGCCTCGCGCGTCAGCGGTTCCGGCGCGTGGAAGACCGGGTAGTGCAGCTTGCCGAACGGGATTTCGACGTGGCACTTCTCCGCGACTTCCAGCGTGTTCGCCACGGCTTCCGGCGCCTCGGCAAACCGGGCCTTCATCTCCTCCGCCGACCGCAGGTAGAACTGGGCCTCCGCGTAGCGCAGCCGCTTGGGGTCGCTGAGCAACGCCTGCGTGCCGATGCAGATCAGCGCGTCGTGGGCGCGCCAGTGCTCCTTTTGGAGGTAATGTACGTCGTTGGTCGCGACGAGCTTCAGCCCGAACTCCTTCGCCCAGGGGATGAGGTGCCGGTTGACCTTCGCCTGCTCGGGCAGGTTGTGGTTCTGGAGTTCCAGATAAAAATTCTCCGGGCCGAAGACCTGCTTGAACCAGTCCACCGTGTCGCGGGCCTTCGGCAACTGGTCCTTCTGGATCCACTCCGGGATTTCGCTGGCCAGGCAGCCGGAGAGAACGATCAGGCCGTCTTTGTGCGCGGCCAGCAGTTCCTTGTCGATCCGCGGCTTGTAGTAATAGCCCTCCAGGTGCGCCGCGGTGGTGAGCCGGATGAGGTTCCGGTAGCCGCTCTCATCCTTCGCCAGCAGGACGAGGTGATGGTAAACATCGCGCCCGCCGCCGCCGGTGGTCTTCTTCTCATGCCGGCTGCCCGGCGCCACGTACACCTCGCAGCCGAGGATCGGCTGGATGCCCTTTTCGCGCGCCGCCTGGTAGAAATCGATCGCGCCATACAGCACGCCGTGGTCCGTGATCGCGAGCGCCGGGAACTTCAACTCGTGCGCCCGGTCCATCAACCGGTCCAGCCGGCACGCCCCATCGAGCAGCGAATACTCGGTGTGCAGGTGCAGGTGGACAAAGTCAGCGTGCGTCATCGCTGGCACAGTACGGCGGGGCGTTGGCGTGGGGCAAGGAAGGGATGTTCACACGGGCGTACGAGTTCTTGCGTTGGGTCGGAATCGGGACCGTCCTTCGGACTCGGGAACCCGGTCTGTTTGGCCCCGGAACCACCGAGGCCTGGCTCGCCTCGCGAAGTCCATCCGGCCGTCAGGAGGCGAGTGCCGCGTTTGGGGGATTTTCCGCACTTGGACTGGATTTTTCCGCCGCCGGTTGCATTCTTGAGGTATGAAATTGATTCTTTCGACGCACAACATCAAGCTGACGGAGGCGATCGAGCAACACATCCTGGACCGGCTGGACAAGCTCGAACACTTCAACCGCTGGACCGTCGATGCGCGGGTCACATTGGAGCACGACCACACCCGCGCCCCGGAGCGGCAGTTCAACTGCTCGATGCGCCTGGGCGTCCGCGGACCGGACCTGTTTGCCGAGGATTCCGAAAACGATCTCTATGCCGCCATCGACAAGGTCGCCAAGAAGATCGAACAGCAAATCCGCAAGCGCCACAACAAGCGCATGGCCCGCAAGCACACGGAAGCCTCGCGCGGCAAGGCGCGGCTCAAGGAGCGCGGCCTTTGAGGTGGATCCCCAGTCGCTCATCCTGCGCGCCCGCGTCGTCCTGCCGGTCTGCCGACCGGCGATTGAGGACGGCGCGGTTTGCGTTTCCGGCCCGCGCCTCGCCGCCGTGGGGCGCTGGGGCGAGATCGCCGCGCGGCACCGCGGCGAACGGCTGGACCTGGGCGAAGTCGTTCTTCTGCCCGGTCTCGTCAATGCCCACTGCCATCTCGATTACACGCACATGGCCGGCCTGTTTCCGCCACCGCGCACCTTTCTGGATTTCATTAAACTCATCACGGCGGAGAAGGCCACCTGGGGCTTTTCCGAGTACGCGCGGTCCTGGATCGACGGCGCCCAGATGTTGCTGCACACCGGCACCACGACCGTCGCCGACGTCGAGGTGGTGCCCGACCTGCTGCCGGACGTGTGGCACGCCAGTCCACTGCGGGTTTTTTCCTTCCTGGAAATGACCGGCATCCGGAGCCGCCGCGATCCGCGGGCCGTGCTCCGCGAGGCGGTTGAAAAAATCGACGCGCTTCCCCAGGGCCGTTGCCGCGCCGGATTGTCGCCGCACGCGCCCTACTCGACGGTGCCCGAATTGCTCCGCTTGAGCGCCGCGACCGCGCGCCAGCGGCGCTGGCTGGTGACGACGCACCTCGGCGAGTCGAGCGCGGAATTCGAGATGTTCCGGCACGCGCGGGGCGAGATGTTCGACTGGCTCCGCCGCAACGAACGCGACATGTCCGACTGCGGCGGCGTTTCGCCGGTGCAACACGTCGAGCGCCAAGGTTTGCTCCGGGGAAACCTGCTCGGCATCCACCTGAACTACCTCGCCCGGGGCGACGCCGAACTGCTGGCGCGCCGCCGGGTCAGCGTCGTCCACTGTCCGCGCAGCCACGAGTATTTCGGGCACGCGGCGTTCCCGCGCCGGGCGCTGGCCGACGCCGGCGTGAACCTCTGCCTGGGCACTGACAGCCTGGCGACTGTCCGCCGCCGCCCGCGGCAACCCCTCGAACTCAGCCTGTTTGAGGAGATGCGCGCCCTGGCGCGCCGCGAGCCGGAACTGCCGCCGGAAACCATCGTCCGCATGGCCACCGTCCAGGGCGCCGCGGCCCTCGGCCAGGCGGGGAAACTGGGCGAGTTGGCGCCCGGCGCCCTGGCGGATCTCGTCGCCATCCCGTGGACCGGCGGGCGCCAGGCCGCCGCCGAGGCCGTGGTCCGGCACACCGGACCCGTCGTGGCCAGCATGATCGACGGCCAGTGGGCGATCCCGCCCGCGGCCCCGGCGACGCCGTGAACGAGTTCGCCCGCGAACTGGAGGGCCGCCTCGCGACGCTCCGCGAGCAGGGCTTGCGGCGCGAACTGCGCCGCGTGGAGTCGCCGCAAGGCACACGGATCGAAGTCGGCCGGCGGACGTTGTTGAATTTTTCCTCGAACGATTACCTCGGCCTGGCGAATCACCCGGCGTTGAAGGAGGCCGCCATCCAAGCCGTGGGGCGCTACGGCGCGGGCAGCGGCGCCTCGCGCTTGATCTGCGGCTCGCTCGCCCCGCACCATGAACTCGAAGAAGCGCTCGCCGCGTTCAAAGGCGCCGAGGCCGCGCTGAGCTTTTCCAGCGGCTACGCCACGGCCCTCGGCACCATCGGCGCCCTGCTCGGCAAAGACGACGTCCTCGTCCTCGACAAGCTCGTCCACGCCTGCGTGGTGGATGCGGCCCGGCTCTGCGGCGCCAAACTGCGCGTCTTCGCCCACAACGACCTGGACGAGTTGGAGAAAATCCTCCAGTGGGCCGCGGCGCAACCACGGGCCACGCGCCCCGCCTCCCGCACCCTCGTCGTTACCGAAAGCGTGTTCAGCATGGATGGCGACTTGGCGCCGCTCCGGGAAATCGTCGCGTTGAAGGACCGTTACGGGGCCTGGCTGATGGTGGACGAAGCTCATGGCACCGGCCTGTTCGGCGCGCATCGGCGCGGGGTGGCCGAGGCGCTCGGCGTCAGCGGTGACATCGAAGTGCAAATGGGCACGCTGGGCAAGGCGCTGGGCGCGGCCGGCGGCTACATCTGCGGCGCGCGGGCGCTCATCGACTTGCTGGTTAACCGGGCGCGCAGTTTCATTTTCTCGACGGCGCCAGTGCCGGCGTCCGCCGCGGCGGCCACGGCGGGCATCCGGCTTGTGCAGTCGGCGGAAGGAGCAAGCCGGCACGCCCGACTCGCCGAGCGGATCGGCCAGAGCCGGACGGCCCTCGCGTCCGGCCAACCTTCCCCGGTTCCGGCGGCCACGGCCGCCGTCCAGGCGCCTGCCCATCGCGCGGCCGATCCGACCCTGCACAGCCCGATCATCCCGTTGCGCGTCGGCCCGGAAGCCAGCGCCGTCGAACTCGCCGCGGCGCTGCGCGACCGGGGCGTCTTCATTCCGGCCATTCGCTACCCGACGGTGGCCCGCGGTCAAGCCCGGCTCCGCGTGACCGTCACCGCCGCCCACACCGCGGAGGACATCGCCACCCTGGCCTCGACGCTGCGGGACGCGCGCCGCGCCGTCCGCGCCCCGTCCTGATGCACCCGCTCGCCCAACTGGATCACCGTTTCCTCTGGCACCCGTTCACCCAGATGCGCGACTGGCTCAAGCGCGAGCCGATCGTCATCGTGTCCGGCCGGGGCACCGTGCTGCGCGACGTGAAGGGTCGCGAGTATCTCGACGCGAATGCATCCATCTGGACCAACCTGCACGGCCACAACCATCCGAAGATCAACGCCGCGATCCGGCGTCAACTCGGGAAAATCGCCCACGCCTCGGCGCTCGGTTTGGCCAACGAGCCGGCGTCCCGGCTCGCCGCGGAGTTGGTGGCGGCGGTGAATCCCGGTGGCGGTCGGCGCGCGGATTCAAAGCATTTCGCCACCGAGTCTGACCGCGCCGCCAACTCGTGTCCGCGGCTGCCCAAGGTGTTTTTTTCCGACGACGGTTCGACGGCCTTGGAGGTGGCGCTCAAGCTGGCCCACGAATTCGCGCGCCGCACCGGACGGAGCTGGAGGCCGAAGTTCCTTTCGCTCCAGGGTGCGTATCATGGCGACACCGTCGGCGCCGTGAGCCTCGGCCACATCGACCTTTTCCACAAGGCCTACGCGGGATTGCGTTTCAAGTGTGACGCCGTGATGGCGCCCTATTGCTACCGCTGCCCGTTCAACCGCGCCCGGCCCGAGCGGGCGGACGCCCGGGAGTATCGCCGGTGCCATTGGGAGTGTGTGGACCAAGTGGAGCGGAAGTTCGCCGCGCAGAAAAAGCGCGGCCAACCCTACGCCGGCTTCGTCTTCGAGCCGCTCGTCCAAGGCGCGGCGGGCCTGGTCCCGCAACCGGACGGCTGGCTCCGCCGCGTCGCCGCCATCGCCCGCGGCCAGGGCGCGCTGCTGATCGCCGACGAAGTGATGACCGGCTTCGGACGGACCGGCGCGGCGGACTCCGGACGGCTCTTCGCCTGCCATCAAGAAGGCGTGCAGCCGGATTTCCTGTGTGTGGCGAAAGGTCTGACCGGCGGCTACCTGCCGATGGCGGCGACGCTGACGACGCAGGCCGTCTTCGACGCGTTCCTGGGCGAGTACGACGAGTTCAAGACGTTCTTCCACGGCCACAGCTTCACGGCCAATCCCCTCGGCGCCGCGGCGGCACTCGCCAATCTGGCGCTGCTCGACAGCCCGTCCTCCCTTCGCGCGCGGCGGCAGTTGGAGATTTCGCTGCGGCAGGAACTGGCCGGTCTCTGGTCGCTGCCCAACGTCGGCGACGCCCGCCAGGTGGGCCTGGTTGCCGGGATCGAGTTGGTGAAGGACTGGCGCACCCGCGCGCCGTTTGAGTTGCGGGAGCGCGCCGGCCTCCGCGTCTGCGAAGCGATGGCGCGGCGCGGCGTGCTCACGCGCCCCATCGGCAACGTGGTCGTGCTCATGCCGCCGTATTGCACGACGCCGGCGCAGGTGCGGCGCATGGTTTCCGTCCTGCGCGAGGCCATCGCGGAGGTTCACGGTGGCGGTCCCGTCCGCACTGGTCGACCGCGCGGCGAGAGGCGGACTTTTCTGAAACCAGAGCCTTCGGTGCGGGGTTATCGGGCGAGGCCAGACGCCTGACTGTGATGTTATGAGCACGACCACTTCGCCGCCGGCGGCTCCCCGGCTGCTGTTCATCGACAACCTGCGCTGGCTGATGATCGTGCTGGTCGTCACCATCCATGCCGCGGTGACCTACAGCGGCGTGGGAAGCTGGTATTACAAGGAACCAGCGCCACCGGGGCCGGTGGCGTTCTTTGCCTTCGTATTTTACGAGACGCACCTCCAGGCGTTTTTCATGGGACTGCTCTTTCTGTTGGCGGGTTACTTCGTGCCCGGCTCCTTGGACCGCAAGGGGGCCAGGCGGTTCCTGGCCGACCGGGTGGTGCGCCTCGGGATTCCGACCGCGCTCTATGCCTTCGTGATCCAGCCGGCCATCGTTTACTACCTTCTCAACCTTCCGGGAGACGCCGCCCTGCCGTCGCCGCTGGTGGTTTATCCGCGTTATCTGGCTCGCCTCGGGTTTCTGAGCGGCACGGGGCCGCTGTGGTTTGCCTTGGCGCTGCTGATCTTCACCGGGATCTACACCGCCGGGCGGGCGGCGGTTCGCCCGCGGACGCGGCTTCAGCCGGAGGGGCGGCTCCCCAGCCACGGGAAGGTCATTTCGCTGATCAGCGTGATGGCTCTGGGTAGTTTTCTGGTCCGGTGCGCGCAGCCCATCGGCACCGACTTCTACAACATGCAGCTCTGCTTTTTCCCCCAATACATCCTCCTCTTCGGCGTCGGCATCCTCGCGTGGCGGCGCAACTGGCTGCTCCGCCTCCCGGCGTCTTTCGGTTCCCTCTGGTTGAAACTGGCCCTCGTGGCCGGGCCGGTGCTCTGGGCGGCCCTCATGCTGGGCGGTGGCGCGTTGAAGGACGGCTTCGCGCGCTACGTCGGCGGCGTCCACTGGCAGAGCGCGGGGTATTGTCTCTGGGAATCCTTCTTCGGCGTCGGCGTGTGCCTGGGCCTGCTGGTTCTCTTTCGGGAGCGGTTCAACACGCAGGGGAGGCTCGCGCGGTTCTTGTCGGCCAATGCCTTCGCCGTGTATGTCGTGCATGCGCCGGTCCTCATCGCCCTGGCGCTGGCGCTGCGCGGCCTCGCCTGGCCGCCGCTGGCCAAGTTCCTCCTCTTGAGCGCCGCCGGCCTGGGGGTCAGCTTCCTGGCGAGCCACTGGGTCATCCGGCGAATCCCCGGGCTGGGCCGCGTCCTGTAGCTCCGTCGCGCGCACGGCGGGCTGTAACCTTCCCCGGTCGCTGGTCGTCTGAAGGCAACGTGTCGTCTCAGGTCGGCCAAATCCTGGCTTCCTTGGGAGGACGAGCAACCATAACTCAAACCCGAAATACCTATGCAAGTGAAACCACGTGCCCTGGCCTCCCTCCTCCAAGCCGGCCTTTGCGCGCTCTTCGCGCTCGGCGTCTTGGCGCAAGCCCAGGCGGCCGACCCCAGCGGAACCTGGAGCTGGACCCGCCCGGGCCGCAACGGCGGCGCCGATCAAAAAATCACCCTCAAGCTGAAGACCGACGGAGACAAGCTGACCGGCACGCTGACCGCCCCCGGGCGCGGCGGTACGATGAGCGATACGGAGATTTCCGACGGCAAAGTGAAGGGAGACGAGATTTCGTTCACCGTGACCCGGGGCCAGTTCAGCATGAAATACAACGGCAAAGTCACCGCGGATACGATCAAGGGGAAGACCGAAACCGAGCGCAACGGCCAGACCCGGTCGCGCGACTGGGAAGCCAAGCGGGAGAAGTCGTAGCTTACCGCCGATCCTGACCGGCGCCGGCCGTCTTCCCCGCCGAACGAGAGCGGCGGACAGGCGCGAAGCCGAGGTCGGGTTCCCGTGCGGAATGGGGCGGACGCGGCAGCCGAAGGTCGCCGCGTCTGTCGTTTTCGAACCGGTGCCGCCGGGTGGACCCTGGTCGGAGGGCCGCTCACAACACTGTCCGGAGCAGTCCGTAAATGCCCACGCTGAGCGCCGCCAGCGAATCGCCCGCGATCAGCCCCCCGCCGATCAGCGACATGGTGCTCATGTCGGCCGGAATTTCGCCCCCGGCCGGCGGGGTGGGGCGGGAGTTGACCTTCGCCTGCACCGTGTCGAAGACTGACGCCAGCGTGCCGCCCGCCGCCCACCACACAGTCGTCAGCAGTTCCACGAACCCGCCGAAGCTGGACGCGTACGGGCTGGGCAGCAAGACCGCGTCGAGGAGAAAGTCCGTGACGCGGCCCGCGCGGCTGGACTGGACGAACTGCTGGTAGCGGCGGTTGCGCTGGAACAGCTTGCGGGCGACCTCCGTGAGCAGGCCGAGGGCGACGCCGAGCGCGAGCGCCTTCATCACGTGCGGTTGGTGCGTCGTGATGCCGCGCAGGGCGCCGACGAATTTGTAGGTCATGGCGCTCTGCCATTTCTCGGCGTCGGCGACGTGTCCGCCGAACTGGTCCGCCCGCAGGACGGGGTAGGCGCTCAGGAAGACTTTCGCCAGCACCACCGCCAGCACCGCCCCCATCGCGATGCCGATGACTTGGTAGCGGAATTGGACGACGCGGTTGGTGCCCAGCCGCCAGCCCGTCGAGCGGTCCTGCTGCATGTCGCCGCCCTCGCTGCACGCGATGAGCAGGATCGAGGCGCACATCAGGCCGGTCCCGGCGTCGGTCAGGCCGCACGCCGCCAGGATGAACACCGTCATCACGAACGCGCTGGAGATCGGGTTGCTGTCCGAGATGCCGATGGAGATGCCGTTCACCAGCACGAACAGGAACACTAGGCCAACGGCGATCAGCAGAAAGCGTAGCGGCTCGCCGAGGATCGCGTGCCCGCCAACGACCACCGCCGCGCCCCAGCACGCCACCCAGACCACCAAGCCGGCCATGTTCACGCGCTTCCAATCTTCCGCCGGCGCCGCGGCGGGCGCCTGTTTCCGCCGCAGCCGCCGCGCCGCTTCCAAGAGGATCAACCCGATGTCGAGGATGGCCGCGCCGAGGATCATCCCCAGCGCGATGATGAACCCGATCTTGCGAAACGGCGCGCCCGCGTCCAGCCAGCCGATGCGGACCAGGTACGGCTTCGACAGTTCGCCGATGATAGCCACGACGAGCGCCGGGATGGCAATCCGCGCCCCGACGATCATGCCCGCGCCGAAGGTGGAGGTGGAGATGCCGAGCGCCTCGACCGCTGGCAACTTGAGCGACGCCAAGCCGCCGGCGTATCCGCCGAGCATCCCGCCGCCGAGTTTGGTGATGGAGACTTTCAGCAGGTGCTTGTCGGTGAGCGCGCGGAGAATGTTCGCCACCGCGAAGCCGGAGGGGAAGTTCAGTTGCATCCGGTCCACCACGATGGGCGTGTAGAGCATGCCGACGCCCACGCCGAACATGCCGCAGCAGCCGTAGTAGAGGATGAGCTGCCACGCCGGCACCTCCGGCAACCCGAGCCAATAGCGGGCCTGGATGAGCACCGCCATGCCGCACATGCCGGCGACCGACGCGGCCATGGTCTGCATGTAGTTGGCGCCGTGTTTGCCCTCCGGTCCGTACGGGAGCGTCACCGTGCTGCCGAGGATGCCCGCCAGCACCTGGCCGCCGATGAAGAAACCGATGGAAAAGTTCATGAACGCCGCCGAGACGCCGCCGAGCGGACCGAGGATGAAAATCGCCACGCTGCCGAGCAGGACGTGGTAGGCGGGCGAACCGATGGGCGGAAGGAAACGCTTGAGGCCGGTCGGGCGGGTGGTGGCTGTGGGCATCATTCGCCGGTTTTGAAGCAGGAAGATAGTGGGAAGCCGGCGCGGGCCAATGAAAAACCGCCGCGCCCGGCCGGGGAACGGGTTCCCGCTTGTCGCGCGGCGGCGAGCGGGCTTGAATGGCCGGCATGAAAGCCATCCAACTCGTCGCGCACGGCACACCGGGGACATTCGCATTGCGCGAGTTGCCCGACCCGAAACCGGCGCCGGAGGAGGTCGTGGTCCAAGTCCTCGCCTGCGGCCTGAACCGCCTCGACCTCTGGCTCGAAGAAGCGAGCCTGCTGATTCCCCTCCACCTGCCGCGCACGCCCGGCGGCGAAGTCGCGGGGCGCATTGCCGAAGTCGGGAGCGCGGTGCGGGATTGGCGGCCGGGCGACGCGGTGGCGGTGCAGTCGAACCTGTTCTGCGGCGCGTGCGAGTTCTGCCGGCGTGGCGAGGAATCCCAGTGCCTCCACCACGTCATCCTTGGCGTCCAGCGCGACGGCGGCTTCGCGGAAAAAGTGGTGGTGCCGGCCCGCGCGGTGGCGCGCCTCCCCGCCGGGGTGGACGCCGCAACCGCCGCGGCGCTCACGCTGGCGGGCAGCACGGCCATGCACATGCTGACCAACCGCGCGGCGGTGCGGCCCGGCGACTGGGTGCTGGTCATCGGCGGTGCCAGCGGCGTCGGGTCGGCGGCGATCCAGATCGCGCGCCAACTAGGGGCGCGGGTGATCAGCACCGGCTCGACCGAGGCCAAGCGCGCCTTGGCCCAACGCCTCGGCGCGGAATTCACTGTGGACTCCGCCCAAGTGGCCTGGCCCGTGGAAGTCCGCCGGATCACCGGCAAGCGCGGCGTCGATCTGGTCGTCGAACACGTCGGCGGCGCCGTTCTCCTCCAGGCCTTCGAGTGCCTGGCGCGGGGCGGCACCGTCGTCACCTGTGGCGCCACGGCCGGCCGCGAAGTGTCGCTGCCGCTGTGGTCTTTGTTCGTGAAGCAGCACCGGCTCATCGGCAGCTACGGCCGCAACCGTGCCGACCTGGCCGCCACGCTCGACTGGGCCGCCGCCGGGAAACTCCTGCCGGTCATTGATTCCCTCGTTCCGCTCGACCTGACGCCGGCCGCCTTCGCCCGGCTCCGCGCCCGGCAGGTGCTCGGCAAGGTGCTGGTCCGGCCGTGAGCCAAGGCGGCCCGGCGCGCGGCGAGGCCGGCGTTCCCGCTTGACCGCCCATCAGAATTGAGAGCAAATGGGCCGGCTGGCGGCTATGGGGAGACCAGCGGTTGGATGGGGTTGACCAGAACGATACAACGCCCGGCATCGGGTGGATCGTTCGCGGCCAGCGCAGTACCGAAACCAAACGATACCAGACTATGAACAAGCCAGAGAAACACCGTGGGAACCTGCTCCTGCGATCGGTCGGAATGGGTGGCGCGCTCCTGCTCGTCATCGCCTTCGGCACGGCCTACCCCGCCGGTGCCCAGCCCAGCCCGGCCAACGCCGTCGTGGGCGCCGCCGACAACGTCTCCCTCCGCAACGAAGTGCGCCACGCCATCGACAAGGGACTGACCTGGCTCGAAAAAAGCCAGGACACCAACGGTTTCTGGTCCACCGCCGATCATCCGGCGTTGACGGCGCTGCCGCTGGTGGCGTTGCAGGGCCGGCCCGCCGGCCGCGAGCAACCGGCCGACCGGGCCGCCGTCCAGCGCGGTTACGCCTACCTGATGAGTTGTGTCCGGCCTGATGGCGCGATCTGCCGCAAGGAACTGCCGAGCTACAACACCTCCGTCTCCCTGATGGCGTTGCTGGTGGCTAACCGACCGGAGTTCCTGCCCGCCATCGTCAAGGCGCGCAAGTTCCTCATCGGCCTGCAGGCCGATTTCGGCGAGCCGGGCAAGATGGACACCCCCTTCGACGGCGGGATGGGCTACGGCAACTCGGATCGGCGCCCCGATCTCTCGAACACCTCGCTGGCGTTGGAAGCGCTCTACCACAGCCAGCGCTACCTGGCGGACAAGAACGTGCCGGACGCCGGGGACCTGAACTGGCCGGCGGCCATCCACTTCATCCAGAGCTGCCAGAATCTACCCAGCCAGAACCCCGAATCCTGGGCGTCCGATGATCCGCAGAACAAAGGCGGTTTCATTTACGCTCCCGGCCGCAGCATGGCCGGGGAAACCAACCTGCCGTCCGGCCGCGTGGCGCTGCGCTCGTATGGAACCATGAGCTACGCCGGCCTGCTCAGCTACGTCTATGCCGATCTCAAACACGACGACCCGCGCGTGACGGCGGTGATGGACTGGCTGCGTGCCAATTACACCCTCGACGAGAATCCCGCGATGGGGCCGCAGGGACTTTATTACTACTACCACACGATGGCCAAGGCCCTGACCCAGTACGGCGCGGACACGCTGGCCATCAAAGACGGCCAGAACATCCGCTGGCGGGAGCCGCTGGCCTTGAAGCTGATCAATCTCCAGCACGCCGACGGCTCCTGGGCCAACGAGAACGGCCGCTGGTTTGAGAAAGATCCGGCGCTGGTCACCGCCTACTGCCTCATCACGCTGGAGATGCTCCAGGGCAAACTGTGACCGCGCCGGGACCGCCCACCGGGCCGCTGATCGGCCTGGCCTTCACAGGCGAAGGTGAATCGCACACGATGAATGCCTGCTCCCGGTTCGCAAGTTGCCTCGGCGGCCTTTCGCAGTGACTTTCGGCCCTCTTGGGTCCACAGTCGCGGCGGTTAGCCCATGAAGAAAGCCTCGCCGGTCTCCCGCAGCGGGCGCTTCGCCCGCGGTCCCGCGGCGGAAGTCGCCGCCTTCACCGAATCTGTTTCCTTCGACTGGCGGCTGTGGCGCCATGACCTCCTCGGCTCCCTGGCCCATGCCCGGATGCTTGCCCAAGTCGGCGTCCTCACCCGCTCGGAACTGGGCGCCATCACCCGGGGCTTGCAGGAAATCGGCGCCGAGATCGAGGCCGGGCGGTTCCGCTGGAAGCCGGAACTGGAGGACGTCCACATGAACCTCGAAGCCGCGTTGACGCGGCGCGCGCCCGCCGGGGCCAAGTTGCACACCGGCCGCTCGCGCAACGATCAGGTCGCGCTGGACGTGCGGCTCTGGCTGCGCGACGAAATCTCCGCCCTGGCCCAGGAAACGCAGGCGCTCCAGCGGGCGCTCGTCGAACTGGGCGCCCGCCACGCCGGGGTGGTCATTCCCGGCTACACGCATCTTCAGCGGGCGCAGCCGGTCTATTTCGCCCATCACCTGCTGGCGTACGTGGAGATGTTTCAACGCGACCGGGAACGGTTGTGCGCGTGCTTCGGCCGCGTCAACGTCTGCCCGCTCGGCAGCGGCGCGCTGGCCGGCAGCACGCTGCCCCTGGACCGCGAGTTCGTCGCCCGCGAACTGGGCTTCGTCGGTCCCGACGGCCGGCCGCGCCTGAGCCAGAACTCGATGGACGCCGTGAGCGACCGCGATTTCGCCGTCGAGTTCTGCGCCGCCGCCGCGCTGGGGGCCGTCCACCTGTCGCGCTTGTCCGAGGACCTCATTCTCTGGAGCAGCCGCGAATTCAACTTCATCCAGATCGCCGACGCCTACACCACCGGTTCGTCGCTCATGCCGCAGAAGAAAAACCCGGACGTGGCCGAGTTGACGCGCGGCAAGACGGCGCGCGTCATCGGCAACCTCGTCGCGCTGCTGACGCTCCTCAAGGGCCTGCCGATGACCTACAACCGCGACTTGCAGGAAGACAAGGAGCGGCTCTTCGACACCGCCGACACCGTCCGCGCCGGGATGCGGCTGATGGCCGCGATGCTGGCGCACGTGACCGTCAACGCCGCCGCCTGCGCCGCCGCCGCGCGCGATCCGTTGCTGCTCGCCACCGACGTGGCCGACTACCTCGTGAAGAACGGCATGGCGTTCCGGCAGGCGCACCACGTCGTCGGCGCCGTCGTGGCGCGGGCGGAGCAACTCGGCCGGCCGCTTGACCGGCTCACGCTGGCGGAATGGCAGGCGGTGCATCCGGCGTTCGGCGCGGACGTGGCGGACGTTTTCGACCTGGAGAAAGCGATGGCCCGCCGCCAGCTCCCCGGCGCGCCCGGGACGGCTGAGGTGAAGCGGCAGTTGGCCCGGTGGAGGAAGGCGCTCGGCTGATCAGCCAGTGGGAAGGCCGGGGAAACGTTCCCGGCCTGCTTCCTGTCCGTCACGCGGGCAGCGGCCGACCGGCTGGCGGGCTTGGTTTTCTCTTTTGCGGCGGGGCGCTGGCCGGCACAATCCGCGTCGTGGGCATTACCCGCCAGCAACTCCGCCAGATGGAGGAGCGCCTCCACTCGGCGCGGTCGCCAGCGCCGGTCTGCGAGCCGGTGTCGCGCTCGCCGGCCCGGGCCCATCCGGTCATTCTCGGTGTGGACCCGTCGCTGCGCGGCACCGGCTACGGGGTGATCCGCCTGGCCAAGCTGTTTCCGAAAACGCTCGCGCACGGCACGATCTCCTGTCCCGCCGGCTGGGAACACTCGCGCTGCCTGCTCCACATCCTGCAATCGCTCCGCGACGTGTTGCGCGAGCACCGACCGGAGGTGTGCGTGGTCGAAGGCTTGTTCTACGCGCAGAATCTCAAGACCGCGCTGATCCTGGGCGAGGCGCGCGGGGCCGCGCTCGCCGCGGTGGCGGAGGCCGGGCTGCCGATATATGAAATCGCGCCGCGCAAGGTGAAGCTCGCCATCGTCGGCTACGGCGCGGCGCAGAAGCTGGCCGTGGCGAAAATGGTCCAGCGCCTTCTGGGTCTGGCCGCGCCGCCGGCACCGGACGCGGCGGACGCGCTGGCGCTGGCGCTCACCCATGCGCAGGAGCAGGGACGTTATTCGCTCACGCCGTTGAAACGGGTATGAACGCGGAAACCCGAGCGCTCGCATGATCACCTTCCTCCACGGCCGGCTCGTAGAAACGCTGCCCACGCAGGCGACGGTGGACGTCAATGGCGTCGGTTACGAGGTGCTGATCCCGCTCTCGTCGTACGACAAGCTGCCGCCGCCCGGCGGCGAGGTGCGGCTGTTGACGCACCTGTCCATCCGCGAAGACGCCCATGTGCTCTACGGTTTCACCACGGCCGCCGAGCGCGATTTGTTCCGGCTGCTCATCCACACCGTCAGCGGCATCGGGCCCAAGATCGCGCTGAACATCCTGAGCGGCATGAACGCGACGGCGTTCCGCGGCGCGGTGGCCCAAGGCGACGTGAAGGCGCTGTCGCAGATTTCCGGGGTCGGCAAGAAAACGGCGGAGCGTATTGTCGTGGAGTTGAAGGACAAGATCGGCGCGGTGGGCGCCTGGGAAGCGGCAAGCGCCCAGCGCGCGCTGTCGCCGGAAGACCAGAAGGTGAACGACGCGGTGCTCGCCCTCATTGCGCTGGGCTTCAAACAAGTCGAGGCGCACGACGCGGTGCGCCGGGCGCTGGCGGTGCTGGGCGCCGAGGCGACGGTCGAGGACCTGGTGCGGGCGTGCCTGAAGCCGGGAGCGTGATGGCGGAAGTGAATTCAGACCGGCCGCGGCCGCGCCGCGTCGCCACGGGCGTGGTGGTGCCGCACGCGCCGACGTTTCGGCAACGGGTGGCGGCGCGGCTGATTTATCGCGTGGTCCGCGGCGTCGCCGCGACCCTGCGCTATCGGCTCGACGACCGCTCCGATTTCTTCGGCCGGCAGCCGCCCACGCCGGTGATCTACGCCACCTGGCACAACCGGCTGGCCCTGTCGCTGATCGCCTACTACCGCTTCGGGCATCCGCGCAATCCCACCGCGGGCCTGGCGGGCATGGTGAGCGCGAGCCGGGACGGCGGCCTGCTCGCCGCCATTCTGGAATGTTTTCACGTCCAGCCGGTGCGCGGTTCGACCAGCCGGCGCGGACGCCAGGCGCTGCTCGAACTGACGACCTGGGCCGAGCGCGGTTACGACCTGGCGATCACGCCGGACGGACCACGCGGCCCGCGCTACGTGGTGCAGGACGGCGTGACGTCGCTGGCGCAAGTCACCGGCCTGCCCATCCTGCCGTTTTCGTACCGGCTGGGCTGGAGAATCCGGCTCAAGACCTGGGACGGCTTCCAGATTCCGCTGCCGTTTTCGCGGTGCGAAATGCGGGTGGGGAAGCCGATCCGCGTGCCGCGCGACGCGTCGGACGAGCAGCGCGAGGGTCTGCGGCAGCACTTGGAACAGGTGCTTCGGTCCCTCTCCCCGGACTGAAGCCGGGGCGCGCGGCTCTTGGCCCGCCGCCCATCGGTTTCATCGTTCCGACGAATCCTTGGGCGAGCGGAGGATTTGCGGGGGCGCATCCGGCCGGGCCGCGGGCGTGGTCTTGAACGCGGAGCGAAACAGCCAGTGGCGCTTCAGGCCCTGGATGAACTCGTCGGCGTGGACGATGGCGTCGGAGATCGCCGTGAGCACGTTCGTGTTGGCTTGGACCTGGGTGTTCAAGTTGCTGGTGATGCCGGCGAGGTTCTCCAACGAGCGGTTCAGGTTTTCCACGAGGCCCGTGAGGTTGGTGTCGGTGTGGCCGAGGGCGGTGTTCGCGGTGGCGAGGACGCGGCTGGCGTTGGTCAGGGTGGTTTCGAGGGTGGCCGGCAGGTTCGTCGGCAGGAGCCACTGGCCCAACGCGCCGGGACCGCGCAGTTCCGAGGTGAGGGCGGCGAGGTTCGCGGCGGCCGGTTGCGCGTGCAAGGCGACGACGTTGAGGTTGGAGGTCAGGACTGCCGTGTTGGTGAGGACGTGGACGATTTGGTTGGTGAGTTCAAAAAACCCCGGCAAGGCGGCGTTCACTTCGGCCACGATCTTGTCCAGTTGCTCGCTGACGGCGGGCGTTTCCTCCGCCACCAGCCAGTACAGGTTGGTCCGGGCATAGAAGTCGTAGCCGTGCAACTTGCGCTGCGGATCGCCGACCCAGACGCCGGTGATGGACTTTCTCTGCGTGCGGGTGTCCAAGACCCGAAGTTCCGTCCGGCCCAGGCTCGCCAGCACGTCCAGATTCGTCGGGGAGAGCGGTTTCAAGGCGGGCACCAGGACGCGGGTCTCCGTGGGATCGAAGATTTCTTCGGCGGTCCGCCACTGGTCCAAATCGGGCAGGCGGCGGGCTTCGCCGAGGGAAACAATCCGCAGCGGATTGAAGGTATAAATCGGGTAGCCCTTGGTGCCCTTGGTCACTTCCAGGGCGCGCTGGCCGAGCAGGTCGGCGGAGGTCACTCGGGCCACCGAGCCGACGCTCCAAAGATAACCGTAGAAAGGCTCCTTGATGTCGAATTCGACGTACACCGGCGAGTACTCCCAATCCGCGCGCATCGCCGTGATGCATGTGATGTGCCCCACGTCAAACCCCATCAAATTCACCGGATCCCCCACCTTCAGCCCCGTGGCGCGGTTGAGGTAGGTGGAGTACGGCGCCCGGACGAGGAACCACCCTTTGCGCTGGGCGGTGTGATAGACGTAGTAGGCAAAGCCGGACACCAGCAGCAGCGTTGCCAGCAGCACAAACCAGCCGACCGCCCGCTCCATGCGGCTGAGGCGCGTGCGCAATTGCGGAGTCAGGTCTTGCAGGGCCATGAGGGGAAAGCGGGGGAGTGTGGGCGGAGCACAGCCAACACCGATCGCGAGCCTCCGCGCGCCGGCGCCCCGCGCCTGTTTTGCTCTCCGGTTTGGTGCATTGCTGGGTTCATGCGCCGGCCAGTTCTGGCGCCAGCAGTTCCCGCGCGAGCGGATGGCTGGCGCGTTCCACTTCGGTCCAGTTGCCCAAGACGACGAATCGCTTCTTGTCCAGCAGCGCGAAGTGGCACGCCTGGCCCTTCCAGGATCGCAACCCCTCGGCCGTCACCACCAGCGTCATCGGCCGGCCGCCGAAAAACCGATGGCCGGCCGCCAACTGCCGCAGGAAATCCCGCCACCAGTGCGCGTGCCACGGATCCAGGCCCGCCAGGGGATCGTCCAGCAGCAGCACCTCCGGTTGCAGCATGAGCGCCCGCGCCAGGCCCGCGCGCTTGCGCCAGTTGCGGGCGACGGCCCCAGGCGGGGCGTCCGCCCACGGAGCCAGTCCGGTCAGGTCGAGCAGGGCTTGCACTCGTTCGCCGGCCTCGGCGGCCGTCAGATTGTGGTGGTAGCGCAGCGGCAACGCGAGGTTCTGTGCGATGGACAGGTGATTCAGCAACTGGCCGCCGTCGAACACCAGGCCGAGCCGCAGGCGCGTCGCCAACCGCTCGCCCTCAAAAATCGGCATCGGTTCGCCGAACAAGCGATAAGTCCCGTCCACGGGCGCCGCCAAGCCGGCGGTCATCATCAAGAAATCGCTCTTCCCGGATCCCTGCGGACCGGCCAGCACCCAGTACTCACCCGCGCCGACGGACCAGGTGACCTCCTCAAGGACGACGCGGCCCGGGTTCTTCATGGCGGCGGCGGAGAGGGCGCGCATCTCGATGACCGGCTCGTTCGTGCGGTCGCAGGCGGCGCTCATCAGGCGACGAGGTAGAGGATGATGAAGACGGCGTCGAGCAGCACGCAGGCAATCAGCGCCTGCGCCACGGCGCGCACCGTGGCGCCGGAGACCTCTTCGAGCCGGAGCGGTTGGGCCAGGCCGTGATAGCAGGTGACGATGGCGATGATGAAGCCGAAGCTGACCGTCTTCAATCCGAGCAGCACGAAATCCATCCACCCCAGCGCGCTGGCGAGCTGCCGGAAGTATTCGCCGGGCAGCAGCGGCACGTCCTGCAGGAACGCCCAGAGATAGCCGCTGAGCAGCGCGCCGACGATGAGATAGACCGTCAGCGAAAAAATCCCCAGCGCCATGCCGACGACGCGCGGCACCACCAGATAATGCACCGGGTCGATGGCCAGCGCCTCCAGCGCTTCCACCTCGCCCATCGCCCGGGCGGTGCCCAACTCGACGACGTTCGCCGTGCCGATGCGCGCCAGCACCACCAGCGCCGTCAGCAGCGGCCCCAGCTCCCGCACCACGACCACGACCATCACCGTGCCGAGGAAGTTGATCGCGCCGACCCGCGTCAGCCAGGAAACCGTCTGGCCGATGACCAGCAGCCCCAGCGCCGCGGACAAGTACAGGAACATCGGCAACAACCGCACCCCCGCCCGTCCAATCTCCCGCCGCATCAACGGGCGGACCACCTGCCGCGCGACGCTGAATTTGCTCACGAGCACGCCCAGCGTGATGAGCGCAAACGCGCCCAGCCCCTGGACCGTCAGCAGAAAGCGCAGCAGTTTCCGCCCGAGAAAATTCGTGTAGGACGGCGGGAGCGGGGCGCGGAATAGCAGTCGGACCTGTGGGGTATCGAAGGCGCTGGCCGTTCCGTCTTGCACGCCGCCAGCCTAGGCCGCGCGGGGCGCGGGGTCAAAGGGCTTTTGGCCGAGGTCGGCGAACCTCCAAACCGGGGCCCGGCGTAGCTGCCCGGCTGTTCGGAGTGCGGATCTTATTCAGTTTCGGGTTTCGGGTTTCAGATTGGCCCGGCCTGCCGTAGATTCGCCGCGGCGTGAAGAACCTCGTCTATTTCGACCTTGAAACGCAGAAGTCCGCCGAGCAAGTCGGCGGCTGGGACCAGATCAGCCGCATGGGCCTGAGCGTGGGCGTGACCTTCAGCACGGCGCGGGGCGGCTACGCCATCTACGGCGAGCCGCACGTCCACGAGCTGCTGACGGATCTTCAGCGCGCGGACCTCGTCATCGGCTTCAACATCCTCCGGTTCGACTACGAGGTACTGCACGGCTACACGCCGTTGGATCTGCGCCAACTGCCCACGCTCGATCTCATGGTGGACCTCCAAAACACGCTGCAGCACCGGCTCTCGCTCGACGCCATCGCCACCGCCACGTTCGGACTGGAAAAGACGGCGGACGGAATGCAGGCGCTCGACTGGTTCCGCGAAGGCCGGCTGCTGGACATCGCGGAGTACTGCTGTTACGACGTGAAGTTGACCAAGCTGGTCCACGAATACGGCCAGCGCCACCGCCAGCTTCATTACCACAATCGTTTCGGCAAGAAAATGACGGTGCCGGTGAACTTGCCGGCGGAGGCGACGGATTTACGGGCATGAACCCGAACCGGTTT
>JAJXZI010000040.1 GCA_021780115.1 bacterium
ACGCGGCAAATAACTTCGGTGACCGCGGCACGACCGAGACCCACCTTTCCGCCGCGCCGCGCTGGCTTCCCGCCTGCGCCATCCGGACCACCGCCCGCTACTGCCGCCCGCCAAAGGTTTTCGGCCAGAGACCGAAAACCGCAGGCGCGACGCCCGCGCTCCCCGTTTCAACCGCATCGTTCCGGCTCAGGGTCAAGGGAGATTTCCGCGCAGTGGCACTTTTCCCTCGTGAAGAGGTTTGGGGGCAGTCCTTTGCCTGACAGTTTTTTCTTTTCTCCTCGGTCCTGTACCGATTCATTGGCGCGCATGACCGCCGCACCACACGCCGCCACTCTGACACCGCCAGCACGCGTCCTCTCCATCGACGCCTACCGCGGTTTCGTCATGTTTCTCATGGTCGCGGAAGTGCTGTCGCTCAGTCACGTCGCCCGCGCCTTGCCCGACAGCCGGTTCTGGGCCTTCCTTGCCCATCACCAGAGCCATGCCGAATGGGTCGGTTGCTCGCTGCATGATCTCATCCAGCCGGGATTCTCGTTTCTGGTCGGCGTGGCGCTGCCCTTCTCCCTCGCCGCACGGCGGGCACGCGGCCAGTCGCGGACGACGTTGCGCCTGCACGCCTTCGGGCGTGCGCTGCTCCTGGTCGCCCTGGGAATCTTCCTGCGGTCCGTGGGCCGGGCGTACACCTACTTCACCTTCGAAGACACCCTCTCGCAGATCGGGCTGGGCTACGGCTTCTTGTTCCTCCTGGGGGAGCGTTCCCCGCGAGCGCAGTGGACGGCGCTGGCGATCATCCTGGTCGGTTACTGGGCCGCGTTCGCGCTGTACCCGCTGCCGGGGCCGGGCTTTGACTGGGCCACGGCGGGCGTGGCACCAGACTGGGACCACAACTTGCGCGGCTTCGCGGCCCACTGGAACAAAAACACCAACCTGGCCTGGGCCTTCGACACCTGGTTTCTCAACCTGTTTCCGTCACCCAACTCCGGGCCGGGCGCATCGGCCGCGACCGCTTGGTTCCAAAACAACGGCGGCGGCTACGCCACGCTGAGTTTTATTCCCACGCTCGGCACGATGATCCTCGGTCTCCTCGCCGGTGGCTGGCTGCGCGCGGATCTCCCGCAGCAAAGGAAAATCCAGCGGCTCGCGCTGGCCGGTGTGGCCGGACTCGCCCTGGGCGTGCTGCTGCACGCCACCGGCGTCTGCCCGGTCGTGAAGCGCATCTGGACGCCGGCGTGGGTGCTGTTCAGCGGCGGGTGGTGCTTCCTCTTCCTGGCGGCGTTTCATTTTCTGATCGAGGCGCTTGGCAGGCGCTCGTGGGCTTTTCCGCTCCTGGTCATCGGCGCCAACTCGATCTTCATCTACTGCGCGGCGCATCTCTGGGAAGGCTTCATCGAGAGTTCGCTGAAGACGCATCTGGGGGCGGGTTATTCCCACGTGTTCGGCGCGCCGTACGCCCCGCTTGTGCAGGGAGCGGGCGTGATCCTGGTGTTGTGGCTGATCCTGTTCTGGATGTACCGGCGCCGAATTTTCATCAAGATCTGACGCGGCCCGCGCCGGTAACGTCCGGCTCTGACTCCGGGAGATGGCAGTTCAGGGAACTGCTCCGGTCGGTGTTTCCCGCCGGGCGGAGGCGGGAGAAGGTGATCTGCCATCGGCGTCAGCAGCGGACGGCGCGGTTGATTGGCCATGTTGGCGCGACTTCGGGGCGGGGTGGCAACTTTCGGCGCCGTGGCCAGCGATGGACTTCCCGATGTGCGGCTGCGATCGGGAGACCCCATCCGCGCCGGGTAACTCGGAAACACGCGAATGGTTCTCAAGCTTTGAGAGATTGTGCCGATGGCCTAGTGACGACAACACCGCGCTGGCCACAGCGCACAACTCAAGACAACAGCAATGAACGTGAACAACGCAACAGCCGTCCAGAGTATGGCCCAAGAGGCCATGGAGACAGCCGCCCAAACCAAAGCCGAAGCCGCGAAGGGCGACCAGCAAGCCGTCCGCAAACTGGCCAGCCAAGCGGCTGCGGCCAGCTCCCAGAGTGCGCCGCCGCCCGCGGACGTTGTGGACAGCGCCCGAGGCAGGCTTAATGTCAAAGCTTGAAGATTGATACCCATTACGTCTGAACTCCGGCTAAACCAGCGCCTCCTCACGCCGCCCTGTCCCCCGCAGGGCGGGTGAGGGGGAAATCCCGGCAGTCGTGGCACCCGAAACCACTCGTAGTGGGTGTGATATCTTGAGGGACACTTGCGGGTTCCAGCCTTTACCTCACCTTGGCCCCCTCTCGATGTCAGTCCTGGTCTATTACCCGAACCGGAACTCACCCACAGAGTCTGCCGACGGGGCGTCAGTTTAAGGGCAACACGCGGTAGAACTTCTTGGCGCCGCTGCGGGTGCTGTCGAAAAGGTTGTTCGTCCCTCCGTTCCCGCGGATCGGACTGCCGAGGTTGAACCAGCGGTTCGTGTCGAGCGCCGCCGCCCACTGCACTTGGTAGAGCTGGTTGCTGAGCGTGGGCCAACCGATTTCCACGGCGGGCCAGATCGCCAGGCCGGCTGCCGGCGGGGCATCGGCGGCGGTGTTCAGGACCACGTTGTCCAGCGCGTCCACTTCCGGCCCTTCCACGTACTCTCCGCAGAGGCGCAGCGCGGTCAACGAAGCCAGCGTCGCCTGAAACTCGGTGGCGGTCGGCGCGACCCCGGCCAAGTTCTCCTTCTTCCAGCCGGCGCATTCATCGAGTGTCACGCGGAAATGCGTCCACACATCCGGCGGCGGAGCCGGCCCGGCGTCGATCACCAGCGTCAACCCCGCGCCGACCAGCACCACTTCCGGCGAGGCATCAATCATCTTGCCGGCGATGGGCGTGATGCGCACGTCCCACTCCAGCGTCAGGCCGTAACTGGAGGAACGGTCGCCCAGAAAACGGGCAGGCGCTTGCCAGAAGGAAGTTACCGTGGTTGGATCCTCGCTCTGCACAAAGCCGCAGGCGCTGAAGGTCGCGGCGTTGGTGGCCAGCGGCGTTGTGAATGGCCCGGAGGCCGGGATGCTGACCACGACCCAGCCCTCCGGGTCCGTGTCGAAGGAACTCCTGATCTCGGCGGGCGCGGGCGACACCGCGGCGGTGAGCATCAGAATGGGAACGAAAACCTTGAATGCGCTCATAACAACCTCTGTGGTCATTATAGCGGCAGCGCTTCCCGGGGCAATGACCAACCGGTGGAAAACCGCGCTGCGGTCATGCGCCCGCCGGTGGCCACGCCGTTCGCGCCTCAGAATCCCAGCCGCCGCGCCGCCGCGAGCGGATTGGCGGCGCTCACCACGTAGCTGGGTAACTGGCGGTAGCCGTCGTTGACGCATTCGCAGACGCCGCCCTGCTGGAAGTCCGCGATGAGATCGCTCCAGGTCCGCCGGGCCAGCTTCGGATCTTTCTGCGCCAGCGCCCAGATCACCCAACCGGAGGCCGTGGCCCAATACGCGCCGTTCTGATACCGCTCCGGCGGGACGGGCGTGAGCAGGCGCTGCCAGTGCTCACCTTGGAGGAGGTGGCGAACCTGCCCGTGCCAAACGAAACGGTCGTGCCGCGCCACCAGGAATCCGAGCACGCGGTCGCGTTTCCGGCCCAGGGGGAAATCCAGCCACACGGCGTAGGCGTTGCCCCAAACGTCGAGTTGCCGGCAATCCTTCGTCGCGGCCAGGAAGGCGCCGGCCTCATCGTCCCACAAGTTGCGAACATTGGTTTCGATGAGCCGGGCGCGGCGGCGGTATTCCCTGGCCCGGCTGCGGTCGCCGACCCGGTCATGCCACGCCGCCATCCGCCGGCTCGCGGTCCAGTAAAGCAGCGACTCGAAAAACAACTCGCCGGTCTTGCCGATAGTGTCGGTGAAGCCGTAGGGCGAATGGGGCTTCCGCGGATCGTTCCACACCAAGCCGCTGGGGGGCCGCGGGATGTAATCCATCGCTTGGTCCAACGCTGGCGCCCAGTCGCGGAAGATTCTCCAGGCGCCCTCTTGCGACAGCCGTTTCAGGTGCTCGTCCACGGCGATGACGAGGAACTGCGCGTTGTCGATGTTCGGTTCGCCGATCGGGTGTTCCTCGCCGCCGGCGGCGTACACCGGCACGCCGTCCGGACGCACGCGATCCGGAGCGGCGCCGTCGGCGCGGATGCCGCGAACCAGATAGCGCAGGCAGGCTTCGGTCTCGTCCGGCGGCAGCAAGTCGCCGGCGTTCTCGACCATGTAGGCAAAGTCGCGCGTCCACAGGGCGCGGTAATTGCCTTTGCCATCGGGCGTGTAGAGCCAGGTGCCGTCGCCGGCGCGCACCCGGCAGCCGGAGAGGAGTTGCCGGGCGGTGCGGATCAGCCACTGCGTCGAGGTGCTGCTGGAATACGCGTTGGCCGGGACTTCAGCGCCACGCGTTGACGGCACGCCGACCGCCGCCAGCAGGCCCAAAAGCGCCACCAGGTGGAAACGGCCCGCGCGCACAGAAAACCCATCCGGCCGGCCGCCGCCGCCTACTTCTTCGCGCCGTAACCGCGGACGAAGCCAATGCACTGCGCCACCTCGGGCAGGGAGCTTTCCCAGTGGTACTCGTACTCGATGGAGATATTCCCGACAAAACCCTGGCTCTTCAACTCGTCCAGGATGCCGGGAATGTCCGACACGCCGGTGCCGTAAGGCACGTCATGCGCGCCGGGGCCCATCTCGTCAAGGTCTTTGAGGTGGCTGCTCATGATCCGGCCTTTGAGGATGCGCAGACACTCGACGGGTTTCAGGCCGGACCGCACCCAATGTCCGGTGTCGGCGCACGAGCCGATGCGCGGGTCGCGGTCCTTCACCACGGAGAGCACGTAGTTCGGGTCCCACATCCGGTAGTTCGGGTCGTTGGAGCGGCGCGGGTGATCGTGAAAGCCGACGCGGATGTCGTATTCCTTCACCAGCTTCTCGATGGTGTCCAGCGCGTCCACGGACTCGGTGGTCACGCCGTAGAGACCCATTTTCTTGGCGAATTCGAAGATCTTCCGCGCGGCGTCTTCGTCCTTGGGAATGCCGACCACGCCGTAATTGGCGGCGTGGAGATGATATTGAGCCAGCTTGGCCTTCACTTTGTCGAGCACCTCGTCGGAGGCGTTGTGGTCGAAGCTCACGGTCGGTTCCTCCTTGCTCAGTTTCTGGCCGGGGAAGAACTCGATCACCTTGCCGCCCGCCGCGGCCGTCTTCTCGATGGCCTCGAAGACGGTGAACCGGTTGAAAGTGTAGGCCTGGCAGCCGATGGCGAAACCGCCCGTCTGGCAGTCCTCCGGGATGGGAGCGCTGACGAGGCGGGCCGGCGCGAACAGCAGCGCCGCGGCACCGGCGACGGCGCAACAAAGAGTGCGTATTGGGATCATAGATTTTTCCTGTCGATGTGTTTCAAAACAGAAGGCGCAACCGTTGCGCTTGCCTCGCATGGCACCCGGAAATTCCCGGTCTGTCAAAGGAAATTTCTGCGGTGGCGGGAGGCGCGGCGGATCCAGGCAGGACCAGCGCAGCGGCGCGGTCTGCTGCCCACGATCGTCCAAATGCCGCCGCCGATCACTCCGCCGGCAGTTTCAGGAGCCGCTTCAACTTGCCGCGGCGCAGATAAAGCGGGTCGAACAGCCAGACATGCGCGTTGGCGGCCAGCCAGCCGAGGATGGCCAGGCCGAACTTCAAGGCCCAACTTTGCATCGCTTTCTCCGGATTGAGCCACTGGAGGGCGGGGACCACCAACCCGGCCAGCAGCAAGCCAAGCGCAACGACCACCTCGCCGAGCGTCCAGCTTCCCAAACCGAGGTCGTGGTTCCAGTGCGAGAAGAGCAGCCACAGCAGGCCCACCCCCGCCGCGCCGCCGAGCGCCAGAGCGGTGGCGCGCAGGGCGGGAACCAGCCGCCACACTTTGAAGGCGCACGCGGCGCCGACCTCCAATTGCCGGCCCAGGTCCCGCCGGCGCAGGTCCGAACTGTCCTCGGGTTTGCCCATGATCCGCTCCAATTCCGGATCCAGGAAAGCCCAGTTGCTGCGCCCGGCGTTCACGTCGAACCCGCCCCAGGTGTCGGGCGCTTCGACTGCGAGCGCGCCGGCGTTGACTTGGCGGTACTCCTGGTCGAGGCGCCGGGTCTCCTGCTCGGTCATCAGGTAGCCGCTGAGCATGAGGGCGAAGGCCTCGACTTCGGTGAACGAATCCAGGTCGGTGCGGAGGGCGGCGAGCCGGCGTTGGAGGTCGCGGTCCACGCCGTACGGCGTGGTGTTGAGGCGGGGCGGCTCCCGGCTGGGATCCTGACACGCCACCCAGTCCAACGCCGCCGGCACCAAGTCCTTCTTGAGATGGATGAAGAACAGGCCTTGCAAGGCGCGGTCTTCTTCCCGGGCGCGCAAGTCCTGATACTCGGCCTCGCGCACCCGGTCCATGAGGATGGAGTTGGCGCGCAGCGGCACCCCCAGCAGGCCGTTCGAGGGGGAAGGATTGTCCGCCATCTGGCCGGAGGCGTCGCTGCACAGGAGGAACGAGCAGGACTCGTCGAGCAGGCTCTCGACCCCTTGGTTGTCATGCACGCCGCCATCCACCAGCCGCACGGTGCGGCCCGGGTAGAGGCCGGCGATCTCCAACGGCGCGAACAGCGCCGGCACGCACGCCGACGCGGCGACCGCGTAGCCGAGACGAAAATTCCGCAACTCCTCCGTCGGCGCCTGCTCGTACCAAAGCCGGCGGTAGCGCACGTTGACATCGATTTCCTCGCCGACCAAGCCGGGCGGCTCGCCCATCCAGGTGGCGGTGAAGTGCCAGTTGTGGCCGGAATTGAGAGACGTGGTGTTGAGCAGGAGGACGGGCACCTTGGCGCGGCGACGCCAGTTGGCGAACTTGGGTTTGAAGCGCCCAGCGTCCGGCTCGCCGGCGGGCGTGATGCGCAGGCCCGGCATGGGCCGGGGGGCGTCGTTCCGATGCTCGTCGTCCACGGCCGAATAGAGCCGCTCTTCGTAAAGTTCGCCCAGGCGGTGGCTGCGGGTGTAGGAGGCCGCCCCGAAGAGGCGCGGCAGGAGCATCTTGAAATTGCAGGCCAGGTTCGTGAGGACACGGGTGCGGAGGTTCTGCTGCACGCCGAGGAGAAAGCGCTTCTGCACGCGCCGCACGATCTCGATGTAGTCTTCGCGGGTGATCTGCTGGTCGGGATGGGTGTTCAGAAGATGGCGGACCTCCAGGTAGTAATGCGCGCCCACGATGCTCCCGCCCGAAACGGTGGAGAGAACTTCGACGCTGCGCAGCGCGTCCATGTCCGCCAGCCGCGCCAGCACGCCCAGATGAAACAGCGAGGCGCGGAACCCGCCGCCCGAGAGCGCCAGCCCCACCTTGCCGCGTCCGCAGGAGAAAGCGTAGTCGGCGCCGCTCTCGAAGAATTGCGCCAGCGCCCGCCACGGGGCGCTCCAGGCCTCGGGCGGCGTCCCCTCCTTCGGCGTGACGTGGCCTTGCAGGCGCGCGATCGCCACGAGCTGGCGGAAGGTGGTCTGTCTTTCCCACTCGGGGCTTTCGAGCGCGCGGGCCTGGGCCAGCCAGCGGCCCGCCTCCTCGTAGGCGCCCAGGCCAAAGTGGATCTGCGCGAGCGTGACGACGTACCAGTATTGCTGCTCGTGCGGCGTCCGTGCCGGACCTTCCCTCGCGGGAGCGCCCTCCTTCTCTTGCGCGAACTCGGGGAGCTGCCGCGCCATCAACTCCCGCAAGGCACGGGCTTCGTCGCGCAGTCGCCCGGCCTCCGCGGACGCCGTGCCGGTGCGCCGACCCGCCGATTCCAACCGAAAGGCCAGCAGATCCAGCACGTAGGCGGCGTTCACGCCGCCGAAGCCCATGTCCAGTTTCGGATTCCGGTCCCAAGCCGCGCGATAGAGCGCCAGCGCGCGGTGCAGATGGTCGAGTTGGCCGGTGCTCTCGAACAGGCGCTTGTACACCGCGCCGCCCAAGGCAAGCGTCCGGGGCAGGGTTTCCGGTGGCACTTGGGCCGGATCGGCATGGTCTGGATCCCGCAGGCCGATCTTTTCGAGCAGCGCCAGGGCTTCCGCGTAACGCCGGGCCGGAATGAGTTCCTCGTCCTTGTAGGTACACAGCGCGAGCTGCTGAATCAGGCCCGTATCGTCGGGGTGGTGCTCGAGCGCGCGGGTGATCAACTTTCGGGCCAGGCCAAATTCAAGGCCGCGTTGCAGAGCGCGGCCCAACTCGGCCACGGCGCCGGACGCCGGACAGGATCCTTGTCCGGAGACAATCCGTGTGGCCTCTTCCCGGGCCGCCTGCAAACGCTCTTCGGTTTTGGTGTCCATGCTGACTCTTTCCTTTACCGTGGGCGGGAGCGCGGGGCCGCGCCCATTCCGGCTTCATTAAAAACGTCGCAGCCGCATCCACTCGCCGCGCGGCGGAGGAGCCGACGATTCCCGGGCGGGCGTGTTGCAAACGGGCCCGCCGATCACCCGCGGAACCAGGACAACTCCGGTTTTGTCTATGCCATCTTCCACCGGAACGCAGGCCGGTTCAAGCGAAAGCGGGTGAAGGCCGGCTGCCGCACACGGACTTCAGCCCGCTTCCATCGACAGAGAAGCGGGAGAAGCTCCTATGCCAGCGTGACGGCCAACGACTCTCCAGCTTTCAAAACCACCGCCGCTTCCGGTGTGATCTCGGCCCGCCCGTTCGTGACTGCCAGCCGGGCCGGCACGTTCCGGCCGGCGATGGCGAGTGTCACGTTCGCCGGCCGCAGGTTCGGCGCGAGCGCCAAGTCCAGCGCCTGCACGGCCAGC
>JAJXZI010000167.1 GCA_021780115.1 bacterium
GGTGGCGGAGATCACGCGACCGGGGCCGGCGGAGACGCTGACGTTTCTGGACGAGCGGATCGACACGATCAACGACGGCAGCTTCTCGGAGCAGCGGGACTTTGACCCCAACAACCCGGGCGGCTGGATGCTGCGGGACAAGCCGAGCATCCTCCACCAGCGGGGCGGCGACTTTGCCTACACCGACGGCCACGCGGGCGTGCATCATTGGCGGGATGGGCGCACGCTGACTGTACCCCGCAACGACGCGCCGATGCCGGGCAACCTGGACGTGCTCTGGTTGCAGCAGCACAGCACGCGGCGGGAGAAGTAGCGCACAAGGCACGGAGCGGAGGGAGCCGAGAATGAGCGGAGCGATCCAAAATCTGGCGCGTGTTCCGCGGCTGCGGCAGTTCGTGAAGTTCTGCCTGGCGGGCGGCCGCGGAGTCATCGTGGGCATGACGCTCCTGCATTGGCTGGCCAAGCGGTGCGGTTGGAACGTCAGCCTCAGCAAGGCGTGCTCGGACGAGGCCGCCTTGCTCAACAACCTCCTCTGGAACGAGGTGTGGACGTTCCGAAATGCGGGCGGCGGGAGAACCAAGCCGGGCTGGGCCAGCGGTAGAGATCAGGGCTCCGCAGGAGCGTCGCCCTGCCGGGCGCATGGAAGGGCGGGCGTGACGCAGCGGCTCTGGCGGTTCGACTGGATCTGCGGCGTAGGGATCGGACTGGCGGTGTTCTTTCTTCACGCCTTCTACCGTTGGCTCGGTTTTAATCTTTACGCGGCCAACCTCCTGGCGATCCTGCGGGTGACGTTGTGGAACTTCGGGCTCAACGCGCCCTTCAATTGGTAGTCCGGGTAGCGGACGAGCGTTGCCGAACCACATTGAGGTCGAGGGCCGGGCCGGGAAAACCTGACGTGCGAAGCTCGCTGTCCGAAGGCAACCCGACATCGGAAGACCGAACTCCAAACTCCCGACTGGCCCGGGCAAAACGATCGCCCTGGCTGCCGTAGCGCGGATGAGAGGGCTTTCGGATTTCGCGTCTCAGGTCTGGATCGTCCGCCGCGCGACTCGCCTTCACCGGGCCGTGGCTTCGCAGCCGCCGGCCTCCCTTGCCCGCTCAAGGATGACCTCCGCCAGCGCCGGCTCCGTGCCCACGCTGCCGGTGTACCAGACCAGCTTGCCCCGACGCTCGGTCGGGTTGCGCCAGGTGGGCAGGCCGCGCGCCAACCGCTCCCGCACGACCCGTTCCGGCTCGCCGAGCAGCACCGGGAGGTCCTCGCTAGCGTGCAAACCGTCGCTGATGAAGAACGGCACGACGACAAGGTTCCTCGTCTCCGCCAGCGCGTAGCACTCCTCCACCGCGGGCTTTTCCAGCAGGAATACCGCGTGGACATCCGCATAAAGATCCAGTTCGCGCAGAATTCCGGCCTGGCACTCGGCCGTCTTGCGCGAGTTCTCGTTCCGGATGGTGCCGTGCGCCGCGAGGAAGAGCGTCGTGTCCGCCGGCCGCGGGGCGCGTGGAAACGGGAACTGCGCCACCACGCCCCGGGCGCGGGCCAGCACCACGCCGGTCATGGCCGGGTGCGTTCCCACGGGCCGGCAGTAATGGACGAGTTGGCCGTTGAAGACCTGGCGGCGGGCGGCGTCAGCCGGCGTGTCCACCCGCAGACCCAATGCCTGCGGAATGGCTTCCCCGGTGAAGAAGCCTTCGCCCATGAACAGCGGCACCACAAACACGCGCCGCGCCGCCACCCGCGCCAGCGCGCCCTGCACCCGGGGTTCGACTTTCCAGAAACACTCCCGCACCTCGGCGAAGATCCCGCGCCGGCGCAACTCGGCGGCGTGCTGGCAGACGGGTGCGCTCGACGCAGCATTCTTCGTCGAGCCGTGGCCGACCAATATCAAGGCGGCGTCCGTGAAGCTGTCTCCAGGCACACCCCACCGTTAGTGGACGCCGGCGGCGCTCGCAAGCGCGGCCCGCCCGGGCAAATCGCTTTGACTTGTCCCGATCTTGTGCGATTGATCTAGCCACTGAGATGAGAACGAAATACGCCGCGTGGGTAATACTGGGGATCCTCGGCTCTTTTCTCTTCGGAGAGCCAGCCCAGGCCGGGAAGAAGAAACAACCGGACCTCAGCAAGCTCCCGCCCGCCTCCGACCGCAAGGATCTGACCTACGATAAAGACATCCGCCCCATTTTCGAGGCGAGTTGCTTCAAATGCCATGGGCCGGAGAAGCACAAAGGCAAGCTGCGCCTGGACAACCTGCCGGACGCTGTGAAAGGCAGCGAGGACGGCAAGGTAATCCTCCCCGGCGACGGCGCCCACAGCCCGCTGGTCATCAACATCGCGCACGCCGGAGATGAGGATGATTTCATGCCGCCGCCGAAGAAGGGCCAGCCCCTCACCCCGGAGCAAATCGGCCTGGTCCGCGCCTGGATCGACCAGGGGGCGAAGTAGGTTCCGGCGGGACACCACTTGCGGTCGGTGGGGCGGCCCCCCGGCGGCACGGCCCGGCGCGTTTCCTTCCACCACACGAGGTTGCATAAAGCGCCCCTCCGGCTAAGCTAGAGCGGCATGCGAGCCGAGTTATGGCGTCGATAAAACACGCCCCAGGATCACCTCTGCCGCGCCGGGTATGGGTGTGTTCCATCCTGGGCGTGGTCTGGATCGTGATCGCCGTCGGGGTGTCGGATTTGCTGGTCCGCCAACCGCTGTTGCAGGCGACCGTGGATTTCGTCGCCGTCGCGGCGACGTTCGCCGTGCTGCAATGGATGCTGGGGGTGGAATTCAGCCGGACCGAGAAGGCCCAGCAGGCGGTGCGGACCAGCCAGGAACAGTTGGCGTTGGTGCTGGAGGGCAGCAACGACGGCTTCTGGGACTGGAACATCGTTACGCGCGAGGCCACCTACAGCCCGCGCTGGGCCGAAATGCTCGGCTACAAACTGGAGGACGTGCCCCGGCATGATGACTTCTGGCACGACCTCATCCACCCCGACGACCGCGCGCGAGCCCAGGCCGCCGTCGAGGCCCACCTGGCGGGCCGGACGCCGATGTATGAATGTGAACTGCGGCTCCGCACCCGGGCTGGCGACTACAAGTGGATCCTGGACCGGGGCAAGGTCGTGGCGCGCGACCCGGCGGGACGGCCGCTGCGCGCGGCGGGCATGCATACCGACATCACGGAGCGCAAGCGGGCAGAGGAGGCCCTGCGGCAAAGCGAGCAGAAATACCGCACGCTCGTCACCCACATGCCGCAGCGCCTGTTCATCAAAGACCGCAACGGCGTGCTTCTCGCCGTCAGCGAAAATCTGGCGGCGGACATGGGCCGGCGCCCGGAAGACATCGTGGGCAAGACCGACGCCGATCTCTGGCCGCCGGAACTCGCCGAAAAGTACCACCGGCTCGATCTGGCCGTCATGGCGTCTGGCACGCTCCACGAGGTGGAGGAACCCTATGAGGTCAAGGGCGAGCCGCGCTGGCGGCGGATGATCAAGGTTCCCTATCACGACGCCGCCGGCGGCGTGAGCGGCGTGCTGGGCATGTTCTCGGACATCACCGAGCACAAGCAGGCCGAGCAGGCGCTCCACGCCAGCGAGGAACGCTACCGGTTGTTGTCAGAAACAATCCCCCTCCTGGTGTGGCGCACCGACGCGGCGGGCCGGGTTCTGGAGTGCAACCGCCGTTGGTACGAATACACCGGCCAGACGCCGGACGAGGCCCGCGGCGACGGCTGGACCCACGCGGTGCATCCCGACGACTTGCCGCGCGTGGAAGAGCGGATGCGCGACGCGGCCGACGGCACCCAGACCTACGAGGTGCAATACCGGTTGCGACGCGCTTCCGACGGCAGCTACCGCTGCCACCTGGCGCGCGCCTTGCCGATGCGCGATGAGCGCGGTCGCGTCACCGACTGGTTCGGCTGCGCCACGGACATCCATGACCAAATGGAGGCGGAGGCGGCGCGGCGCGCCAGCGAGGAGCGTTACCGGACCCTGCTCGGGGCGGTCACGGACGCGCTGTTCGTGCATGAACTGAACGCGGACGGTTCACCGGGCCGTTTCGTGGAGGTCAACGACGTGGCCTGCGAACGCCTCGGCTACTCGCGCCAGGAGTTGCTGGGCAAAACCCCGCTCGACCTCGGCCCGCCGGAAGCGGCGAACGAGTCCGCCTGGATGGCCCAGCAACTGCGGGACGGCTTGACTCGGCAATTCGAGCGCATGCATGTCGCCAAGAACGGCCAGCGCATCCCGGTGGAAATCCGCGCGCGGCGCTTCACCCTGCAAGGCCGGCGGGCGGTGATGTCGCTGGTGCGCGACATCACCGAGCGGAAGCGGGCCGAGGAGGCGCTCCGGGCGAGCGAAGCCCGGCTCATCGAGGCGCTGGAGATCGCCCGGCTGGGGCAGTGGGAATACGACCTGGCCACCGGCCAGATCACCACGTGTGACCAGGGTTTTGCCCTGGTGCAAACCACGGCCCAGCGACAGGGCGGTTACACCCTCCCGGCCGCGGAATTTTTGCGGCAGTTCCTCCATCCGGACGACGGTCCACTGATGGCCGCGCACGTCAAAAAGGCGGACGCCGACCCCGATTACCAGGCGCAGGAGGAGGTGCGCCTGGTCCGGCGGGACGGCCAGGTGCGGTGGTGCCTGGTCCGGCTCAAAGCCCAGAAGAATCCCGAGGGCCGCACGGCGCGGCTGCGCGGCTCCGCCCAGGACATCACGGAGCGCAAGCAAGCGGAGCAGGAGTTGCAGCGGCAAAACGCCTTTCGCAGTGCCATCGTCCAACATGCGGCCGAAGGCATCTGCGTCTTTCACGAAACCCCCGAGCCGGCGGCGCTGGTCTTCAGCGTCTGGAACGTGCGGATGACCCAGATCACCGGCTACACCGTCGAGGAGATCAACCAGCGCGGATGGTACCCGACGCTCTATCCCGACCCGGCCGTGCAGGCGCGGGCCCGCCAGCGGATGCAGGCGATGCGCGACGGCCAGGACCTGGTGGAGGAGGAATGGGAGATCACCCGCGCCGACGGGGAGAAGCGCACGGTGTCCCTCTCCACCTCGCGGCTCCCGCGGACGGGTGGCCCGAGCCAGGTGCTCGCCGTCATGCAGGACATCACCGAGCGCAAGCGCGTCGAAATCCGGTTGCGGCTGCAGCACTCCGCCCTGGAGGCCGCCGCCAACGGCATCCAGATCGCCGACCGGAATGGGAAGATCCTCTGGGTCAATGACGCCTTCACCACGCTCACCGGCTACAGTCGGTGGGAGGTCGTCGAACAGGACAGCCGCCTGCTCAAATCGGGCAAACACGACGCGGAGTTCTACCGCCGGATGTGGGAGACGATCCTGGCCGGCAACGTCTGGCGCGGCGAATTGGTCAACCGCCGCAAGGATGGCTCGACCTACCATGAGGAAATGACCATCACTCCGGTGCGGGACGCCGCCGGCGGGATCGCCCATTTCATTGCCATCAAACAGGACGTGTCCGCGCGGCGGCGCTTCGAGCAGCGCCTCCAGGAGCAGGCCCGCCTGCTGGACCTCGCCCAGGACGCCATCTTCGTCCGCGATTTGCAGGACCGCATCCAGTATTGGAACGCCGGCGCCGAGCGCCTTTACGGCTGGACCGTCCAGGAAGCGCTCCACCGACCGAGCGCCGCGTTTCTCTACCGAGACGCGGCGGCGGCCGATGCCGCCAAGACGGCCCTGCTGGCGCACGGCCATTGGGAAGGCGAACTCCAGCAGTCGCGCAAGGACGGCACGCCGATCACCGTGGACTGCCGCTGGACGATGGTCCGGCAGGACGACGGGACGCCGCAGGCGGTGCTGGCCATCGAGACGGACATCACCGAGCGCAAGCGGCTCGAAGCGCAGGTGTCCCGCGGGCAGCGGATGGAAAGCATCGGCAACCTGGCCAGCGGCATGGCGCACGACCTGAACAACATCCTCACGCCGATCCTCATGGCCGCGCAGATGCTCAAGCCCGACGCCACCGACGAGCGCAAACGCAAGTTGATCGAGCAGGTGGAAAACAGCGCCAAGCGCGCGGCGGAAATGCTCCGGGGCCTGCTGACCTTCACCAAAAGCATGGCGGGCGAACGCGTGGCGGTGGAGCCAGGCCGGGTGGTGCGCGACGTGGTGAAAATCATCGGGGAGACAATTCCCAAGAACATCACCATCGAGCGGCCGGCCCCGGGCGCAGTCCGGCCCGTCCTCGGCGACCCGGCCCAGATCAACCAGGTGGTCCTCAACCTGTGCGTCAACGCCCGCGACGCCATGCCCAACGGCGGCGTCCTGCGGCTGGAAGTGGCCGATCAGACGGTGGACGCGGAGTGGACCAAGACGAACCTGGGGCCGCGTCCGGGCCAGTTGGTGGTCCCGCCCGCCCGCCCGGGAGAGTTCGTCGTGCTCACGGTGGCGGACACCGGCGTCGGCATTTCGCCGGAAGACTTGGAGCATATTTGCGAGCCGTTTTTCACGAAGAAGGAAAAGGGCACCGGTTTGGGCCTGGCCGGCGTCCACACCATCGTCAAAACCCACGGCGGGTTCCTCGTCGTCGAAAGCAAGGTCGGCGGGGAGGACCACGGCAGCACCTTCCGGGTCTTCCTGCCAGCCAGCCCGCAGCCCGCCCTGCCGAGCGCCGCCAAACCACGCGCCCTCCTGGCCCGCGGGCGGGGCGAGTGGATCCTGCTGGTGGACGACGAGGAGCCTGTCCGGGCCATTGCCAAGGCCACCTTGGAGAAGCATGGCTACCGCGTGGTCACCGCGGGCGACGGACGCGAGGGCCTGGACATGTTCGCGCGGCAGCCGCAGCGGTTCGCGGCGGCGATCATTGATGTCCTCATGCCGACGATGGATGGCCTGACGTTCTTGGGCGCGTTACACCGACTGCGGGCGCAGCTCAAAGTCATGGTCATGACGGGTTGGGCCACGGAAGACCAGGAAGCCAGCTTCCGGAACTTCGGCGTGCGCCATTTCCTGCGCAAGCCGTTCACCACGGAAGAACTGCTCCACACGCTGCGGGATCTGATCGAAGAAGCGCCGGTCGAAGAACCGGTCACGCGGGCTTGAGCGGGAAACCGATGCAGCGACGAGACGCCCGTTTCAATCCGTCTGGAGCCGGAAGAATTGTGCGGCGCCCGACACGGGAATGGTGATCGTGTGCAGGTGGTCATCGCCGACGACCGCACCGCCCACGGGTTGCCAAACGGCGTCCGGTTCGAGGGCCGGCGAGTTCTCCAAGATGTAATTGGTGGCGGGGCCGATCCCCGAATCCGGAATGTTCGACGGCGCGGCGAACGTGACGTTCACGCCGTTCGGGCCGGGGGCGATGCGGCCCACCGTAAGCCCGGCCTGAAAATACAGATCGAACGGCGCCGAGGGCAAATCCACCGGGCCGCCGTTCGGGCCGTTGGTCGAGGTGTCCACGAATTGCCCGGCGACTTTGTACAGCCCTGGCTTCGTCACGCTGTAAATCCGGCCGTGAATGTGGCCATAGGGGTCGGACCCCGGCGAGCCGTCACTTTCACTCACCGGGATCAGGTGCGTACCGTTGAAATAGGGCACGGGCACACTCCACGTCAGATTGGTGCTATCCACCCCGTTCTGGGCCGTTTCCCAGAAGCCGAAACTCGCGCCGGGCGGCCCCTCGACACCGAGTAACTTGATTTGGATAAAGGTGCCCAGCGCCGCCGCCCCCGGCTCGGGACCGCCATTGTCCGGCGTCGCCGCCAGGGCGACGAAGACCAGGTCATTCACGTAGTAAAAGCCCGGGTAAGGGCTGTTCGTGGCCCCGGCCGCGAGGTTGAATACAAAGCCGGCGTCACCGCCGAAGGTCGCGGCGTTCTGGAAGACGAGCGCGGCCCCGACATTGACGGAAGTCGCGCCGGCGGCCAGGTGATCGTGGGCTTGAAGCGGGCAACCGGGGGAAGCCAGCGCCAGCAGCGCCAGCCAGGTGAGGTTCGATTTCTTGTTCATGGATTCCATCCTTTGGGTTGGGATTTCTAGTCTGTGGGCGAGCCGTCGGGACGCACAAAGCGCGTGGCGGCCGGCGCCAGGAGGAGTCGGACCTGGAGCCAGGGCAGAGTGGCCGCATGGCCGTCGGCAAAAAGGTAATTCGCCCCGCCTTGGTGAAGCGACACCGCCACCTGGGACTCAAACGAGAGCGGCGTGTAGCCTCCGGACTGCGCGTCGGCGAAATGAAAATGGTCGGACCCGATGTAGTCGCCCCGCGCTTCGGCCAGATGCATCGTGTCGCTGGGGGCGGGAAGGGCGGTCAGCCGGGAGAAATCCAGTTGCGGGGCGCCGAACGGGTGAGGCGTCAGAAAATCGTTGATCGCGTAACTGCTGATGCGCGCCCGGTTGGTGTCCAGCGGGCAAAGATACACATTGGTCAGGCCATAGACCGCCAGCATGCCGATCCACGACGCGTGCTGGTGGGATGTCTCCGGCAGCGCATCGTGGTTGTCCGACTCGTAGAGCGCGCACCCGAAACCCAGTTGCTTGAGGTTGGACAGGCATTGGATGGCCCTGGCTCGTTGCCGGGCGCGCGCCAGGGCCGGCAGGAGCAGGGCGGCCAGCAGGCCGATGAGCGCGACGACGACCAGCAACTCGATCAGGGTGAATCCGCGCCTTCTCATCGCTCGCCCGGGCGCCCTCACAGTGCGTTCGCCGTTTTCGAGGGAACAAGCCTGCTTGGCTCGGATGCCGGGCTTCCCGGTTGTGAGCGGGCGCGCCACCACCGATGGGTTGAGACTCAACTGCATGATTGGGCTGACGATTCGCTTATG
>JAJXZI010000039.1 GCA_021780115.1 bacterium
CCGCTCGAGCGCCTGGCCGGCACCAACCGCCTGCGCCTGGCCATCGGGCTGCCGGTGCGCGACCCGGCCGGTCTGACCAATCTCCTGCGGCAGCTCTACGACCCGGCCAGCCCCCGGTACCGCCAGTATCTCACGCCGGCGCAGTTCACCGAACGGTTTGGCCCCACCGAACAGGACTATCAAGCGGTCACGGCCTTTGCCCGGACCAACGGTTTCACGGTGACGGCCACCCATCCCAACCGCCTGCTGCTCGACGTCGAAGCGCCGGTGGCCGACATCGAGAGGACTTTTCACCTGAACCTGCGCGTCTATCGGCACCCGAAGGAGGCCCGGACGTTCTACGCGCCGGATGCGGAGCCGTCCCTGGATTTGGCCGTGCCGGTCCTGGACATCAGCGGCTTGGATAATTACTCGCTCCCGCAGCCGGCGGGCCTCGGCGGCACCGGCTCCTGGACCAACGGAGCCTTCATGGCCAGAGATCTCCGGGCCGCCTATGTTCCAGGTGTATCGCTCGACGGCACTGGGCAGAGCGTCGGGCTTTTAGAGTTCGACGGTTATTACGCGAGTGACATCACTGCCTACGAAAGCCTGGCTAGGCTGCAGAACGCCCCATTGGTAAATGTGCCGATTGATGGCGTCACCCGGAATCCCGGCTACAGTGGCATTTCTAACGCTGTGGTCGAAGTGTCTTTGGACATCGAGATGGCGGTTGCTATGGCGCCCGGCTTGTCCCAGGTGATCGTCTATGAAGCGCCGCCGCCCGTTCACGTTGGTAACGACTGGTCGTCGTATAACACGCATTGGCTGCAGATTCTCAACCGCATGGCTAGCGACAACTCGGCCAGACAACTGAGTAGCTCTTGGGTAAACCCTCATATGAGCTCAGCGGACAAGCAACAGGCCGAGCAGTCTCTCTACCAGATGGCTGCGCAAGGACAGTCGTTTTTTCAGGCGTCCGGCGATTACGATGCTTATCCGGCGGCTGGCCCATTCCCGGTGGACAGCCCGAATGTTACCAGCGTCGGCGGGACATCGTTGACTACAACTACCCCAGGCGGAGTCTATTATTCGGAAACGGTCTGGAATTGGGGCCTCCAGCCCCAGCCTGACGGGAGTTACAAACCCGTCGGCAGCAGTGGAGGAATCAGCACTAATTACGCGATTCCCTGGTGGCAACAATTCACGAGCATGGCCCAAAACGGAGGGTCCAAGTTTTTCAGGAACATTCCCGACGTAGCGATGGCTGCGGATAACATTCTCTATGTCGCAAACGGTCAACCGTCCCCCACTGGCGGCACCAGTGCCGCGGCACCGTTGTGGGCGGGCTTTACGGCCCTGGTCAATCAGCAAGCAGGCGCGAATGGCAAACCATCCGTCGGCTTTCTCAACCCGGCTCTCTACGCGATCGGCAATGGATCGAACTACACCTCCTGCTTCCATGACATCACAACAGGGAGCAATTCTGTTTCCGGCCCTTTCCTTCCTGATCAGTTCGTTGCCGTTCCGGGCTACGACCTCTGCACCGGCTGGGGCACTCCGAACGGCCAGAATTTGATCAACGCTCTTGCGGGGACCAGCAGCGTGACGAACGTCACAACCAACGTCATCAGCACCGTCGTCTCCAACTCCTCGCTCACCAACCTGTACTCTGCCTTGCTGGCCGGAGGCCGCATCACGTTCAGCGGCGCGTTGACCTTCAATCTCACCAATGCAATCCCGATCGTCCGGGACACCATCCTTGACGCCGGCCCCACAAACGGACCTTCCGTGGTCTTCAACGGCGGCAACGCCACGCGGCTGTTCACGGTGTGCAGCAATGTCACGCTCCAGCTTATCAACGTCACCTTGACCGGAGGTTCCAGCGCCACCGGCGGCGCCGTCCTCAACCAAGGCGGCACCTTCATCGCCAACGGCTGCCTTTTCACTGGCAACCAGAGCGTCACCGGCGGGGCCATCCTCAACCAGGCCGGAACCGTCATCGCCACGAACTGCCTCTTTAGCGGCAACGCCGCGGTAGGCCCGTCGGGCGCCGCCGGAGCGCCGGGATACACCGATCCGTATGTGGGCGGCGATGGCGGCCCGGGCCTGCCCGGCACGAGCGCCGCCGGAGGAGCCATCTACACTCTCGCCCCAGCGGAGTTCTATTTGTGTCGCTTCGCAGGGGACACCGCGACGGGCGGCAACGGCGGCCCAGGGGGCGTGGGCGGCGTGGGCGGCTCGATGGGCGGCAACGGCGGCGACGGCGGCGCGGCCGCCGGAGCGTTTGGTGGTGCGATTTTTAGCACCAACCGACTTGTGCTTTCGGAATGCACCTTTGAGGCCGATACCGTGGCCGGCGGCAATGGGGGTCAGGGCGGCCTGGCCGCTCAGGGGACGAACACGACCACCACCTTCTTCCGCGCGGCGGGTTTGAGTCGCGCCGGCGGCAGCGCCTGCGGCGGCGCAATCTATTGTTCGGGTCAGCTCCTGGTATCGGGCTGCACCTTTGCCACCAACAGCACCCTGGGAGGTGTCGGGGCCAGCGCGTTTCCCGACGCCGGTGGCACGGGCCTTCCCGGCCTAAGCGGCGGGGCCTCATTGGGTGGCGCGATTTACAGCAGCGGCACGAACGCCTTGGTCAACTGCACCTTCTTCGCCAACAGCGTCCAGGGGGGAGCGGGCGGAAACGGCGCTGCCGGCAACCCGTATGCGGGGGGTGACGGTGGCGCCGGCGGTGCGGCCTTTGGCGGCGCGCTGGAGGTGGCTGGAGGCCGAACCGGCGCCACCAACTGCACGTTTGCCAATGGCTCGACCGTGGGAGGCGTCGGCGGGTTGGGCGGAGCTTCGGGAACGGGGGTCCTTTATCCAGCGCCCGGCGACCCGGGTACCATGAGCGCCGGGGGCGGCAACCTCGCTGCGGCACCGGGCGGCACGCTGACGCTCGAGAATTGCATCGTGGCCAACAGCCCCAGCGGCGGCAATGCGTTCGGCAGCCTTGTCGATGCCGGCCACAACTTGAGCTCGGACGCGACGTGCCACTTCACCGCGTCCGGCAGCATGAACAACACGGACCCGTTGCTTGGCCCGCTGGGCGATTACGGCGGCCCGACCCAGACCATTCCGCTCCTGGTCACCACCGACAGTCAAGGCTGTCAGGGGTGCAACGGTCTCCTGGTGCAAAGCCCGGCCATCGACGCCGGTGTGGCCATTTTGGGCTTGGCAACCGACCAGCGCGGTGTGCCGCGGCCACAAGGGATGGCGGTGGACATGGGAGCCTTCGAGTGCGTGGCGGTGACTGGCCATGTGCAGCAGTATGACGGAACCGCATTCGTCAACGCGACCATCTGGCTGCTTTCCACCTTTTCCCCGCCGCTAAAGGCGGTGACCGATGCCCAAGGACGCTATCAAATCGTCGCCCCGCCGGATGTGGTGCTGAACCTCGGCGTGTATCGGGTGGAGCCGGAGGCCGGGAACGTAATCTTCTCACCGGCCTATTCCTTAGTGAACCTTCCATCCCCCGTGAACAGCAGTGTCAATCTTGATTTCGCTGAGGTCCTGGCCATGGGCCAAGTGCGGCAGGGCGACGGGTCGCCGTTCACCAACATCACGGTTACGCTGGTCTCCACTTCTTCGCCGCCATTGAGGGTGGTGACCGATGCTCAGGGAAACTACCAATTCACTGTCCCACCCGGAGTGATCTTGGTTCCTGGCGCGTATCAGGTGGCGGCGGAGGCCGACGGAGCGGTCTTTTCGCCTCCGTCCGCCGCGCTGCAACTCGGAAGTCCCAGTACGAAGACGAATCTGGTTTTCACCGAGTGCGTGGCCGTCGGCCAGGTGCGGCAGTGCGACGGGACCCCGTTCACAAACGTGACGGTCTCGCTCCTCACGACGTTTTCACCGTTTTCACCGCGGGTGACGACAGCGACGGATGCGCTGGGCCACTACCAACTTGCCGTGCCGCCCGGTATGACGCTGACCCCCGGCGTGTATCAGGTGGTGCCGGCGGCTGGGGGCGCGGTCTTTTTGCCGTCTTCTGTCCAGGTGCAGGTCGGACCTTCGATGCCGAGCCGCACGCATCTGGACTTCGCCAGCCCGCTTCTGGGCGGTTTTACGGCGCAGACGCAGCGCGGGTTCCACGTCACCGGTTGGGCCGCGCCGGGGCAGGTCTTCCGCGTCGAAGTCGCTCCGGCCTTGCCCGCGCCGTTCTGGCAACCGCTGGGCACGGTGACCAATGGCGCGGACGGCCTGCTCGAATTCACGGACCCCACCGCGTGGAACTATCCCGCCCGGTTCTACCGGTTGGTGCCCCAAAATCCCCCGCCCGGCCCATGAGCCGGAGCATTCCAATGATTGCGCGCTGGACGCCCCGATGGACCCGACCGGGGGCGCCGGACAGCGTCCGGGTTTTGGACTCCTCCGTCCAGGGATTGGACGGGTGGTGGCCCCGCGCCGGGAGCGTTCGGCGGGTTGTCGGCGACCGTTCGCCCGGCCCGGCTGGGCGGGACGCGTTGCGATCCGCTCCCTTCGCGCGGGAATCCCGGCGGCGCGGACACCGTGCGCCTCGTTTCCGGCACACGGTCTGCTTTCACTTTTCCCCGCTGAAGGCGGCAACATCGGATGGAGCGCGGCCAAGCCAGGACAAACATGAAAACTAGGGATTGCAGCGAACGGAGATTCTTTGGGTTCACCTTGATGGAAATGGTCGGCGTGTTGGCGGTGGTCGGGATTTTGACGACCCTGCTCGTGCCGCGGATCATGGCCGCCATCGCCGACGCCGATCTGGCGGCGGACGTGCTGAGCATCAAGAGCGTGCGCTCCGCGGCGGAGGACTATTTCCGGCGGTACGGCCAGTTCGGGCTGGTGGGGGGCGCAGCGATTCCCGCCAGTCAGTTGAACCACAATGCCTACGAGTATTGGGACCAAAAGGTGTTGCTCCCGGAACAGTTGCTCGAAAAGCCGTTCGTCTCACGATTGGCCAACAACTGCTACATCCGGGTCATCACCAACTACTATCAAACAGCGAGCGGCGGCCTGGGCTCGGCTGCCAATCCTTTGGGAACGGGCACCTACGGCTCCCTCGGGAGCCAATACTGCAACAACGGCGCCTACGATCTGACCCAGGAATACGCCGCCAACAGCCGCGCGCCGCGTGAGTTGAACGCTTACGCACTGGGGCGTGCGCCCGCCTTGTTCCAGGCGCCGGCGTGGGCCGATTGGCTGGTTTCTCTGGCCGGGAAGCGCGGCGCGGCATTGCGTGCCTTCGACGGCGTGCGCAGCGTTGCCTCGGCGCGGGAAGGTTCGCCGCGAAACGGTTCGCGGTTCGCTTCGGTCCGGTCGGCGTCCCCCAACGCCGGTTCCGGCTGGTTGGCCCGGCTCCGCGAAAGCGTCCGCAGGCCGATCGAGGCAATCGTCCTGTTTCCCCCGCGCAACAGCGTTCCCAGCAGCACCCCTCCGCCGACACCGGGGGAGGGCGCGGTGGTTTCTCCGCCGGGTACCAGCGCGAGCCATACCGGCAGTGACCTGCCCAACACCTGCCACAACGACGCCGCGTCCAGTTCTTACGGGGTCGAGATCGTGCTTCAAGGCGTGTCCCTCGCCGACGCCTACCGGCTGAGCCTGGCCATTGACGGTCCCACCCAGAGCAACTGGGCCTACTGGGACAGCCAGGGACGGGTCAAATACGATTTCGCCAACGCCCAGGTGGGGAACGTGTTCATCTACGTCGCCTGTAAGTAACGAACCTGCCTGGCCCGCTTCCATCCCTGTGATCCCGCCGCCCGCCCAACGAACGCGCTGCCCGGCATGAAGACCGGGAGCGGACGACGTGTCGCTCGGGCCGTTCGGCGAAGCGGCCCCGGCTTTGGCCTTGGTATCTTTTCCCCGATCTCCCGCACCTCGAACTCATGAAAATCCCGACTCCAAAACACTCGGTTACGGCCGTGGCCCTTGGCCTCCTGTTCAGTCTGGCCTCACTCGAACGCGCGCCCGGTCAAACGGCCTGCTGCCTGGTGTTCCCACCGGCGCCGGACAACGGCGCCATCTTTGGTCTCACCACGCCGTGGGCCTTGACGGGGGATTATACCGTGGCCAGCAACCCGGCCTATTTCTCCATCCAGGTTACAACCGGGGACGTGGTGGTGCCCGCGGGGACGTACCGGGCTTGGTGCGTCGATGCGGCCACGCCCATTGATCCGGGGCCGACGACCTACACCAACCTGCTGTACTCGACTTGTGACACCAACCTGAACAGCGACCTGCCCGCCGGGCGCCCGGCGACGGTGTATGTCAGTCCCGACGTGTGGCACCAGGTCAACTACCTCCTCAATCACAAAACGGTGTCGGGCACCAACGCCTATTTCTGGGACGTGCAACTGGCCATCTGGGGCTTGGTCGGCGGGCCGGTGCCCTCCGTGTACCTGGATCCCAGCCAAGGCTACCCGCCCGCGGACACCAACGTGGAGAACCTCCTCGTGGCGGACGCGCAAGCCAACGCCGCCGCCTGGCAGCTTCCGTGCGGGGGCACCATCGGCGTCGTGGCCGTGGTGCAGGATTGGTCCAGTGCCGTGCAACTCTTGATGCTTGAAGTGCCCTGCTCGTGCAACACCCCGACCATCGTGCCGACCGGCGGCACGGTGGGGCAGACCTTCATCTCGCCGCCCACGGTCCTTGGCGGCACCAACTACACCATCACCTCCGGCAGTCTGCCGCCGGGATTGGTCCTGAACCCGACCACCGGCGACATCACCGGCACGCCGACGACGCCCGGCACCTACACCTTCACCGAGACCGTGACGGATTCCACCGGGACGACGACGACGCTGCCGCCCACGACCATCATCATCGCTCCGCCCCTGGCGGGGGTGTTTGTGTCCGAGGAAATCGCCTGCCTGCAGCCGACGAATAATTGCGCCCCCTTCGCCAAGCTCGCCGCCGGCATCAAGGGACTCGAAGACCCGGGCTTTTGCTACCAAATCACCGTGACCAACAGCGGCGTCTCGGGCCTGACCAATTTGTCGGTGGTGGACTCCCATCTTGGTGATGTCACCACCAATCTGTTTGCCGCGCCCACCGTCGTCCTGCCGCCGGGTGGCGTCGCCACCGCCTATTTCAAGGCGGCGTGGGCCACCAACACGACCAACACCGTGACCGTTTCCGGCCAGTCCGTCACCAACGGCGCCACGGTGACGGCGAGCGACGGCACCGTGGCCTTGGTGGACTTGGCCAGCCTGACCTGCAACGTGATGGTGACCGCGCCCTGCGACCTGGATGGCGTGCCGAACAACAACCACGTGCTGTTGCCCGGCTGCGGCGCCTCGTGCAGCGTGCAGTTCGACGTCCAGGTCTGCAACACCGGCCAGGCGGACCTGACGGCGGTGGTCCTCAGCTCGCCGGCCTTGGCCGCGCTGGGGTGCGGCCTGCCCGCGCCGTTCACCCTGCCCGTCGGATCGTGCAGCAATTTCCAGTGCTCCGCCACGCTGACGTGTCCCGGTCAGGCGCTCCCGGTCAACGTCACCGTTGCCGCCAAGGCCAGCGCCGGCGCCGGCGCCTGCGCCTACGACCTGAGCAGCACGAACATCGTGGACGTCGCGGCGGCCGGCTCCGGTTTGGTGGAATGCGCCGCCGGCTCGGCCAACGTGTGCGGCGCCGTGCTGCGCGATTGCGCCGCCAACGGCAACCTCGCCGGCGCGCCAGGTCTGGCCGGGGTCGTCGTGACGTTGAAGAACACCAGCGGCTACGCGGTCGCGGCCACCGTCACCGACCCCAACGGCGCCTGGTGTTTCAACCAGGAACCGGATGGCGTTTATACCGTCGTGGTCACGCCGCCGGCCAACTACCTGCAGACGGTCGATCCCGACGCCACGCTGGACAACCAGACCGTCGTGACCGTGACCGGCTGCGCAAACCTCACCGGCGTGAACTTCGGCTACACCGGCTCCGCGCCGGCGGTGACGCTGCTCAAGACCGGCCCGGCCGCGGCGAACTGTGGCGACACCATCACCTACACCTTCGCCGTGACCAACACGGGCAACACCTGCTTCAGCGGCCTGCAGGTGATCGACCCGATGTTTGGGGGCGAGATCTTCAACGCAGGCGCGGTGGTTCCCGGCCAGGGGTTCGTGTTCACCACGAACTACGTGGTGAAGGCGACCGACCCGACCAATCTGGTCAACACCGCCACGGCCGTCGGCCACCCGCCCACCGGTAACGCCGTCACCGCCCCGGCTTCCTGGACGGTCCAGGTCACGCCGTGCGTGCCCTTGACGTTGGCGTGTGCGACCGGCGCCGGCGTGTCCGGCACGCCGTTCAGCGCGGCTCCGCAGGCCAACGGCGGCGTGCCGCCGTATCTGTTCGCGATGGTCGCGGGCAGCCTGCCGCCAGGGCTGACGCTGGATCCCGCCACGGGTGCGATCACCGGCACGCCGACCAGCGCCGGCACGTTTGGCTTCGCGCTACAGGTCACCGACGCGAAAGGGGCGACCGCGGTGGCCGGATGCACGCAGGGTTGCTTCGTCACCAACGCGTGGAATTTCTCGACGCTCGCAGGCGTGTTGGGCACTTCGCAGGCGTACACCACCAACGGTCTCACGATCACGGCCTATGGCTACGCCAAGAGCGGCCAAGCCCTGGCGCTCTACGGCAAGACCCAGGGAGGCGATGAGAACGGTGTCGGCATCGCCTGCGCCTCAGACTACGAAATCGGCACCTCCAATTTTATCCAATTGGACCTGACGCAAGTGATTGCCAGCGGCGCCCAGAATGCCCTGCTGGTGATCGGCAGCGTGCAACCCGGCGAAGGCTACAACATCTACGGCTCGACCACCCAAGGCGTTCTGGGGACCCTCTTGGGCAGCAACGGCACGCTCGACTTTACGCCCTTCCCGGTCCCGGGCTATCCGGCGTATCCCTTCGTCAGCGTGAGCGCTTCCGCGGCGAACGTGTTGCTGGACGCCCTCAGCGTCGTCGTCCCCTCGCCCACATGTGTCATCACCATTGCCGCGCCCGCGCCGCCGCCGCCGCCGTGCGTCGGGGTGGACAAGGAGATTGCCTGCGCGCAACCGAACAACGCCTGCGGCCCGCTGGGCAAGTCGGCCGCCGGCTTCAAGGGCGTGGAGGCCCCCGGCTTCTGTTACCAGATCACGGTGACCAACTGCGGCCCGGTTGCGCTGACCAATCTGACGGTGGTGGACGATCTGCTCGGGGACGTGACCACGAACTTCTTCCCGACGCCCGCCACCGCCCTGCCGCCGGGCGGGACGGCCACGGCCAATTTCCGTTTGGCCTCGGAGGAGGACACCACCAGCACCGTGACGGTGTCCGCCCAGTCGGCCGCGGACGGAACGCCCGCGTCCGCCACGGACCACGTCCTGGCGCAGGTGACGGCCGCCACCATCGCGTGCCAGACGTTTGTGACCGCTCCGGACGACGTGGACGGACACATCAACAGCAACGTGGTCATGCTGCCGAACGACGGCGCTCCGCACCTGGTGACGTTCAGCCTCACGGTGACGAATCCGGGCGCGGCGGATTTGGCGAGTGTCACCATCGTGGCCCCGACGCTGACCAACCTCAGCGGCGCGCTGCCCGGGCCGTTCGCCCTGCCGGCCGGCACGGCCCTGAACTTCACGCTGGGTTCGACGGCGCTGACGTGTCCGAACTTCCCGGTCAACAATCCCGTAAGCGTGGTGGGATTGATCGACACCTCCAAGAGTGGCGGCTGCGCGAATGACGTGGATGGGAATGCCATTGTCGTGCAAAGCCAATGCTCCGCCCAGGTCGGCTGCACCAACGTCAGCCACGGCTGCACGTTCACCATCGGCTACTACAAGAACCACCCCAGCGCCATCGGCCCGTTGCCCATTGACCTCGGCACGAACGGCGGCGTGGACACGCTCATCGTGACCAATCAGCCGATGGGCGCGGACGTGGAGAGCCAGAAGGTGTTCGGCGCCCCGTCCAACGGCATCACCAAGCTCTATGCCCAATTGCTGGCGGCCAAGATCAGCATTCTGCACGGGGCGGATTCCAGCGCCGTCGCGACCACGATCACGCAAGCCGACGCCTTCCTCTCGGCCTACAACTACCTGGACTGGTCCAACCTGAGCGGCGCGCAGCAGCAGTCGGTCCTGCAATGGCAAACGACCCTGGATTCCTACAACAACGGCTATATTGGTCCCGGGCATTGCAGCGCACCCTGTCAGCCCCGGCAGCAGTCGATCGAGTCCCAGTTCAACTCCCAGATGCCCCGGGGTTCCTCCTGCGTCTGGTTTAACGCTCATGTCTCCGCCCAACCCGGACAGGAGGCGACGATCTACTGCAAGAACGCCTCGGTGAAAATCGTGGGCCGGAGTGGCCAGAAATACACCTACCCGGTGCCGGATGGGACCATTGTGTTCAGTGCGAGCGCCACCAACGCCACGACCACCTTCGACGGCACGCAATGGACAACCACGGTGCCGACGGCGGGCGACGACGAGATCTTCATGGCGGGCTTGAGTGTTCCCATGCTGAGTGACTTCGCGCGGGCCGGTTCGGTGACCTGGCAATGTGATTTCACGTCGGACATGGCCGGCCTGAACCTGAACTGGCAGTGGAGCGCCTCCGCCTACGGCACGGACCTGAGCCAGTACGGGTCGCTGGGCGTCAAAGCCAGCCACAACAACGCCTGTTCCACCGGCGCGGGCTTCAAGTCCTCCGATCACGCTGGCACGCCCGGGACGGTCAAAGGCTTCCTCGCTCCCGGCTGCCGCGGTGGCGGCGGATCCAACTACACCGGCTCCTGGAGCGGCAAGGATTCCCTGCAGCTCTGCAATCAGAGCAACGACGCCTCGGACGGGGACTAATCGGACGCTCAATGCGGCGGCGCAAGTTCCGCGGTCAACGAGTCGCTTTTGTCGAGTGGTTGTCGCCGGCGCAGGTGGGTTGGTTCGGTAGCAATTGCGCGGGCGGGATCTTTCCGTCCCGCCCGCGCTTCGCCCTTGCTGCCACGCGCGGCTCCAGTCCCCTCCACATTTCCTTTCCCCGCTGGGTTTCGGGTGCGTCGGTAACATGTCGCTTGGACCGCGTCCAGCCCGGCGGGGGGGCCACGCCTCACGCGAGCTGAGGAGAATCCATCTTGCATCCGTGGTTCCTCCGTCGGATCGGCCGGGAGGGAAGCGGGCAGGGGCGGCCACCACGATACGCACCCATCTTCCGGATGCTGTTCTGATCACGTCCGCCCTCCGGGGCGGGGTTTTGGCCCGACGAGATCACGATTCCCCAGCCACGGACACAGGAGGAGTCAAAGCGATTGCGACCGACGACTGGGGCGGACCAAGGAGTGGTTTCGGGAAGGAGGCGTTCCACTCCGTTCCTCCCGCACCTTGGCGGGCGGGTTCTTGTGAGGTTTCGCCGAATCCGCCGTCACCTCTTCTCAGCGGCGGCCAGCCTGATGGTGGTCTGATCGGCGTACGGGGTTTCCGAGCCAGCCGGATCAGGTGTCGGCTCAAGCCCGGAGCCGGCGGTGCGCCGCGGCGCAGAGCAGCAGGCCGACGGCGGAGATCAGGCCGGTCGCCGCCGGTTCGGGCACCACGGAGTAACCCAGGTCGCGCAGGAAGCCTTGTTCGGTGGTAGTCAGCGCGCGAAGTCCGAGGCCCGAACTGACGGACGGATCCATCAAGAACGCCTCGTTGATGTAGCCGCCGGGGCCGCCGTCAATGTGGCTGCCGCTGCTGCCTTGCTGCCACGGATTCGGCGAGAAGATCGCCACCCGGCCACCAAAGGCCGCCACGGCGTTGGGCCCGCTGAAGAACATGCCGCCGCTGCCCGGTCCGCCGGTCAGCACGCCCAGCTTGGACGTGTCGAAGGCGAAGGTGGACGGGTTGACCAGCGGGTTGCCGGCGCTGTCGGTTAGGAACCGGTCGAAGGTGGACCAGACATCCGGGCTGCCGCTGGTTTGGTTGGCGGCGCCTTGGCCCGTGGAACTGATCTCGGAGATGAAGCCCAGCGTGTGGGTCAACTCATGCATGGCCACGGACTGAAAATCGTAGCTGCCACTGACGGGTGTGTTGCCGTAGAACCAGGGCTGGGTGAAGTTGACAAGCATGGTGCCGTCCGCGGCGCTGCCGTTCAAGTCGGTCCCGGTGAGGATTTTGTCCTGGACTACCGTGGGTTGGAAGCCGTTGGCGAGCGGGATGGGGCTGCCGGCGCTGGCCAGCGTGTTGCCGGAACCGCCGGAGCCGGCGTCAATCGTCACCGTGACGTTCCCCGCGACGTTGAAATAGCCGGCCAGCGTGCTGGCGGCGGATTCCAGCGCCGCCTGGCGGGTGGGACCCAGCGTCGCGTCGTTGAAGCCCGAACCGCTGGGGTCCGTGAAGTTGAAGTTGAAAACCAGACTGGCCTGCGCGGCGGACGCGCCGGGCAGGAGCCAGGAAACCAGGGCGAGGAGGGGGACCGTTCGCTTCATTGCTGTTGCGTGACGTGGTTGCCGTGCGATTTGTTACCGAGATTAGAATTCCAGGCGAGGGACAGAAGCAGGAACAAGTCCAACCTTGGGAATCCGTGAAACCTTCGGGGGTGGCGGAGAACCGGCAGTTCCGTGCGACAACATTCAGGACACTCGCGTCCGACGATTGGACAACGGATCCTCGATTTGAGGATTCCCATTCCAGGTTGAGGACATGGATCAACCCGCGCCTGGGAAGGCCCGCCTTGCTGGCTCGGTTGGTGGCTTGACTTTCCCGTTTCGGCCCGCCTACTTTGGCTTCACTGTTCGGCGGGGCATGGTCGCGTCTCGGATGAGCCGCGCTGCCCGGCCCAGTGTGTCAACCAGCCTGGAGTCTCCTATGACGAAGAAACAAACGTCTCTAACGCGGCGTGACTTCCTCCGCGCGGCGGGCGTCTCGGCCGCCGCCTTCACCGTTGTGCCCCGCCACGTGATTGCGGCCAGCGGCTCGCCCCCGCCCAGCGAGCGGCTGAGCATCGCCGGCATCGGCGTCGGCGGCCAGGGCGCCGGCGACATCGACGCCGTCGCCGGGGGGAATAACATCGTCGCGCTTTGCGACGTGGACTCGCGGCGCTCCGGCGACACCTTCAAGAAGTACCCCGATGCCCGGCCCTACCGCGACTTCCGCAGAATGTTCGACGAAATGGGCAAGAGCATCGACGCGGTCGTCGTCGCCACGCCGGACCATTTCCACGCGGTGGCGGCCATGGCGGCCATCCGGCACGGCAAACACGTGTACTGCGAGAAACCGCTGGCCCATTCCGTGTATGAGGTGCGGCAGTTGATGCAGGCGGCCCGCCAGCACAAAGTCGTCACCCAACTCGGCAACCAGGGCCACTCCTTCAACACCATCCGCGACTTTTGCGAGTGGATCTGGGACGGCGCCATCGGCGACGTCCACACCATTCACGCGGGCTGCACCGCGGTGAATTCCGGCCTCGACGAACTGCCGCGGCTCGCGGAGCAGCATCCGGTCCCGCCGACCCTCGATTGGAACCAGTGGCTCGGTCCCGCGCAGAACCGCCCGTATCATCCCGCCTACCTGCCCGGCACGTGGCGTGGCTGGGTGCCCTTCGGCAACGGCACCGTCGGCGACTGGACTTGCCATGTCGTCGATCCGGTGTTTTGGGCCTTGGACCTCGGGGCGCCCAAGACGATCCAGGCCCAGGTCAAGAACTACGATTTCAAGACGCAAGGCGACGCCTTCCCCAAAGGCGAGATCATCACCTACGAATTTCCGGCCAAGGGCAAGCGCGGCCCCATCACCATGAACTGGTACAGCGGCACGGAGCACATCCCGCGTCCGCCGGAACTGGAGGCGGATGAAAAGGGTGTCGGGACCGGCGCGGTCGTGATGGGCGAGAAGGGCACGATCATCTACGGGTCGCACGGGGCGGGCGGGGTGCGGATCATTCCCCAGGCGAAGATGGAGGCCTACAAGCGTCCCGAGAAGAGTCTCCCGCGGATCCGGGAACACCATTGGGACTGGCTGCAGGCGATCAAGAACGGGACGCGGGCCGGTTCGGACTTCTCCTACGGCGGGCCGCTCACGGAAATCGCCCTGCTGGGGGTGATCGCCATCAAACTGGCCGGCACGCGGCTGGAGTGGGACGGACCGAGGATGCGCTTCACGAATTCCGCGGAGGCGAACCGCTTCTTGAACCCGCCCTACCGAACCGGCTGGATGCTCTGACGCCGGAGTCGTGCGGCCTGCGGCAAATTTGAAGACGAAGGGGAGCAGGCCGCCGTCTGATCCAGCGCGGTCGCTTGGTCTGCACTCCCCGGTCTTCTCCGGCGTTGACGCCGGGCGGTGATTGTGGGACAGGTTGGACACCGTATGAAAGCGAGTGTTCCGGCGGGCCGTGCGTTCACCTTGATCGAGTTGCTGGTGGTCATCGCCATCATTGCCATCCTGGCGGGCCTGTTGTTCCCGCTCCTCGCCCGCGCCAAGGAAAACGGCCGGCGCTCCGCCTGCATCAACGGCCTGCGCCAGATTGGCCTGGCCATCCAGATGTACCGCGACGACCACGGCAAGCCCCCGCTCTATCTCGTGAACCCCGGCACGTGGACCTACGGCTACCCCGGGGCCAACACGCCGTATCTCGAGCGCGACTACCTCCCCAACACCAACATCTTCATTTGCCCGGACGACCGCACGCGCGGCCGCATCCCCATCGACCTCGGCTGGGAGTATTTCGGCAGCACCAACACCTGGACCACGAGCTACGCCTATCACCTGGGGCCGTGGCAGCAGACCACGGCCGACGGCAAGCAATGGCTCTCCAGCCAGGTGACGCGCTGGGGAGCGCGGTTCATCGTGGCTGCCTGCCCCTGGCACCGGCACCTGTTCAGCGGCTGGCTCGGCCTGCAGGCCACCTTCACCAAGTCCACCAACGTCCGCGACGTGGCGCTGCGCTACGACGGCAGCGTGGACAGCTTTCGCTGGCCGTCGGACAACTGGGAAGAAGAGCCGTACACCAAGTTCCGCTGAGCCACCGGGCGCAGAGCTTCGCCGCTTTCCGGTTTGAATCGGCCCCGGCCCGCCGCCGCGCCGGCGGAGTGGTGGCGGTTCAGGCCTCGGGCGGGACGGCCTGCGCGCGCAGGCCGTCGAGCCGGCCGCCGGACGGGGTGCGGACCCGGAGGCAGAATTCCCACGGGCCGGTGTCCTGGGTGACTTTCAGGAGCAACGCGTTCCAGCCCTGGCGCAATTCCACATTGGTCTTGAAGTCGCCGGGCACCGCCGCCCCGCCACGGTTGGCGGCGTGGATGAGTTTGCCGTTGAGCCAGAGCTTGTGGCCGTCGTCGGTGCCGAATTCGATGCGCGCCGCTTGGGCTTTCGCGGAGTAAATCCAGGTCCGCGCGTAGCCGGCGCGGTGCTCGCCTCCCAGCGCGGCGAGCAAATCGAGCATCCACGGCTGTTCCGCCTTCGTGCCCGCAAGCAGCGGACGCCAGGCGGCTTTGCCATCGGCCTTTTCGGGCGGAAACGTCGTGTCGAAAATGGAGTTGCCGGAGTCCGGTTTCGTGTACGGCCCGGCCACCTGCCAGGCGGTGATGAAATCCTGGACTTTCTCCGCCTGCTGGAGGAGTTGGGCCGCGCGGTCGCGGATTCGCTCGCTCTTCGATTCCGTTTGCAACTGGGTGGCGGCCGCCTTGGCGTCGGCCGGGTCGGAGCCCATGATGCCGCCGGCAATGCCGAGCAGGGCGAGCTCCGCCTCCGCCTGGACCTGGGGGTCGGCGAGGAGCGGCTCGACCAGCTTGAGCGCGGCCGGATCGGGCACATTGGCCAGGCCGGAGAGGACCACCTTGCGGTCGTCGGAACTCTTGGCGCTGGCCAGAAGCTCGCCGTAGCTCTTCACCGTTTGCGGGAGAGGCTGCCCGCCGAGGCCCAGCAGGCGCACGCAACCGCGCAGCGCGAGGAAGCGGTGGGTTTCATCCTGCGTGGTGCGGAAGACGGCGAACAGTGCGGGCAGCGCCGCCGGTTCGGCCCAGTCCGCAAGGACGCGCACGGCCGTGTCGCGCACCGCGGCATCCGGGTTGGCCAACGCGGACCGGACGGCGTCGAGGGCGCTGGCGGTGCTGACGGTGCCGAGCACGCGGAGCAAGGCGCATTTCGCCGGCGTCGAGCTGGCCGGAAGGCCGGCGAGCAACTGGTCGGCGCACGCGGCCTTGTCGGAAAGCCGCATGCAGGCGGACTGCAATGCCGCTTCGACGGCGGCCAGGTCGTCGGCGGACTTCGCCCGGGCCAACGAATCCGTCAGCGCGCCCAGATCAGCGGCGCTGACGGTTTCGCCCAGTGCCTTGATCCCGGCGGCTCGGATTGCGGGGTCGGCATCGCCGGCCGCCTGGGTCAACTCCGGCACGGCCGCCGCGATGTGCCGCTGACCGGCCAGTTCGACGAGCACCCGGCGCGGCGCCCCGGTGGCTAGCCGCAGGCGCGCGACCAGTGGATCGTTCACCGCGTTGTCGGGCAGCCGGAGCAGGGCGATCTTGGCGGCGGCCGCCAGATCGGCGTCGCTCTCCACCACGGTGTCCAGCAGGACCGGCACGCAAGCCGTGTCGCCCAGCTTTTCCAGCACGCCGATGGCCACGAGGCGCAGGTTTTTCGAGCCGCTCTTGGCCGCGTTGAACACCGCGGGCAGCGCCGCGGGGTCGCTGCGATCGGCCAGGGCCAGGAGCAGCGCGTCCTGCCGGTTCGGGGCGGTTCGCTCCAATTCGGCCGCCAGCGCGTCGGTGACTTCGCGCCCTGGCAGCTCGCGGGCCGTGCTCAGGCCAATCCGGAACGTCGCCCGGTCCGGCGAACGCAGCGTTTCGAGCAAGAGCGGCAGGCCGTCCGCTTTGCGGGCCAGGATGGCGCCGCGGGTGGCTTCGAGAAGGCGCTGCTTTGGCACGTCGGCCTGGCGGACGGTGTCGTACAACTTGGCGGCCTCGGCGGACTTGCCTTCGGCGAGGAAGTGCTCGGCGCACAGAATGCAGCCCTGCGCCACCGCCGAACGCGCGCCGGCGGGCGCGCTGGTCAGAGATTGTTCCAGCGCCCGGGCCGCCGGATCACCGCCGATGCGGCCCAGCGCCACGGCGGCGGCGGACGCCACCTCGGCGTCCGCGTCACCGAGCCTGGCCGCCAGGGCGCTCACGGCCTGGGCGTCGCCGCGAACGCCGATGGAGTTGATGACGCCGACGAGCAACCGGCCCTGCACTTTATTCATCGCGTTGCGCAGGGCTTCATCGGCCGCCGGGCCGGGAATCACTTCCAAGGCGATGCGCGCCCAGGAAGCCAGTTCCGCGTTCGTCAGGAGGGGCGCGAGGGCCGGGACCGCGTCCGCCGTGCCGAAGACGGCGAGCGTTTTGCAGGCGAGCGCCTTGTCCGGCGGCGGCGCGTCCGACTGGAGGATGCGGAGCGCGTTACGCGCCTTGTCGGCGGATGAAGTTGAGCTGTCCGCGGCGGGCGCGAACTGCGCGACGGCGACGAGCGCAAGACACCACGCGAATCGTTGGAGTTGGAGGATCATATTCTGCCTTTTCAAACGGTCTCTCTCAGATCACGCGCCACGGTTCGCGCAGCGCTTCCGAACGCAGCCGGTTGGCTTCTTCGTCGCCGGGGAACTCGCACTTGACCGGATCGAACTTGACCTTGCGACCCAGGAACAGCGCGATGTTCGCGGCGTGACAGGTGATGTGCGACCAGCACGCCGTGTCGGCGTTGGCCCGCGTCTGGCCGCGCGACCGCACGCAGGCCAGGAAATCGCGGATGTGGAAGTTCGCCGGATAGCCGGCGATCCGGACCCGCGGTCCGGCGATCAGCGACGCCGGGCTGGCGGCGAGTTCGCCGTTGTCGCCGGTCTCGACCCAGCCGGCGTCGCCTTCGTAGCGCACCGGGCAGGAGCCAAGCGGGAGCCAGCCTTCGTTGCGCAGGATGAGCTTGACGCCGTTGGCGTAGAGCGCGTGCAGTTCATTGCCCTCCGGCCAGTATTCCACCGCCGCCGTGCGATCGGCGTCGTTGGCCCACTGGCACTGGTCCACGCAATGCGAACCCCATTCGAGGCAGCCGCCGCCGCCAAAGGCGCCAACGAAGCCGCCGCCTTTCTCGAAATTGAAACCGTCCAGGAGCCGTTTGTTGTAAGGTCGCCACGCCGCCGGGCCGAGGTAAAGATCCCAGTCCACTTCGTCCTTGGGGGGCTCGGGCTGGGCGGGCAGCCAACCGCTCATCTCGCAGGCCAGGCCCGCGGGATGGGCGTAGAGCGTCCGGAGTTTGCCCAGCTTGCCGCTCCGGGCGAGGTGGGCGGCAAACTCGAAGTTTGGCAGACTGCGGCGTTGCGTGCCGGCCTGGAAGACGCAGCCCGTCCGGCGGAAGGCCTCGGCCAGCGCCAGGCTCTGCGCAATGTTCTTGGTGCAGGGTTTTTCGCAATACACGTCCTTGCCCGCGTTGGCGGCCAGGATGGCGGCGGTGGCGTGCCAGTTTGGTCCGGTGGCGATCAGCACGGCGTCGATGTCCGGCCGCGCGAGCAGGTCGTGCAGGTCGCGATACATGACGCAGTCCTGGTTGCCGTAGAGGTCGTCGGCGATTTTTTTGACCGCGAGCCGGCGTGCCTGCTTCACGTCGCAGATCGCCACGAACTGCACGCCGGGCTCGGGCAGGAAGCAACTCAAGTCGTAGCCGCCGCGGTTGCCGATGCCGATCCCGCCGAGCACGATGCGCTCGCTCGGCGCCACCGCGCCGTCGGCGCCCAGGGCGCTGGACGGGATGAGCGTGGGCGCGACGACGGCCCCGCCGACGACGGCGCCGGCGCGCTGGAGGAAGGTTCGGCGGTTAAGGTTCTTCTGGCCTCGGGTGGGTGTCTTCATAATAACGATGGGTGCGGCGCGTCTGGGGTGTGATCAACCTTCGGTGAGGACGGAATGGAACCGCCAAGCGTTCGCGGAAAGCTCTTTCCCGGCGCTGAAGCGGAGCCGGAGGATCTGTCGCCGACGCAGTTTCATGCCGGGCAGGCTGAACTCACCGCCGGCGGCGTCAAGTCCAGAGTCCAGGAATTCTCGGCTTCCCCTCCGGCTTCTCCGCGTGAGTGAGTTGAAGCAGGAAATCTTGGAGACCGGCTCAAGGGCCGTTTGACGGCCTGGCTCGGAAGTTCCCTGCCTGCGGCCGGAAATTCCGTTCGCCTTCGCCCATCGGCCCGCGTAAGAATCCGTCCGGTTCTGACCTATGCGCACCACCAACTTGACCTGCCTTTCGCTCGTCGGATTGACTTGCACGTTCGCCGCGTTCGCCCAGACCGACCAGGTTTCTCTGCCCCCGGCGCCCGCGGGCAAACACTGGCGGCTCGTCTGGCAGGATGAGTTCGACGGCGCCAAGCTGGACGAAACCAAATGGAACCGGCTCGGCGACTCGAAGCGCCGCGACGGTTTCTGGATCAAGGACGACGCCTACCTTGACGGCCAGGGGCATCTGCTGCTCCGCACCCGGAAGGACGGCGACCGCTACACCTGCGGCGCGGTGGACACGCGCGGCAAGTTCGAGCACGCCTTCGGCTACTATGTCGCCCGTTGCCAGATGCCCAAGGAACCGGGCCACTGGTCGGCGTTCTGGATGATGTGCGGCGGCGTCAGCCACGTCGGCGACGGCGGACGCGACGGCACAGAGATCGACATCGTCGAAATGCCCTGGCGCGACGGCCGGCTCACGATGAACCTTCACTGGGACGGCTACGGCCCGGACCACCAGCACGCGGGCACCACCATCACCAACACGGCGGCGATTGACGGCTTCCACGATTACGGATTGCTGTGGGAACCGGATCGGTACGTCTTCTACGTTGATGGCCGGGAAGTCTGGCACACCGCGGCGGGCGGGGTGTCGCAGGTACCGGAATACCTGATGCTCACCAATGAAATCGGCACCTGGGCCGGCAAAATCCAGGACGCGAAACTGCCCGATTACTTCAAGGTGGACTACGTGCGGGTTTACGATCTGACTCCGTGATCCGGACGGCGGCGCCGGGGAGCGGCTTGCGTTCGCTGGCCGGGCACTGGCGAGGCGGCGCGGTCAGGCTGGGTAGCCGGCGGAGACAAAGGAGCGGATCACGTCGAGTTCCTCCTCGCCCGCGATGGTGTGTGCCTTCCGGAACTCGCGCCATTGGAGGTCGAGGCCGGCCGACTTCAGGAGTTGGACCTGCTCCCGCACCGGCGCGATGGGCAGGAGCGGATCGTCGGTGCCGTGGGTCAGGAGGAATCGCTGCTGGCGGGCCACCGGGGAAAGCGCCCCCAGCAGTGTCTCCGGCTCGCACACGTAACCGCTGATGCCGACAACGCCCGCCAATCGGTGCGGATAGCGGCAGCCGACTTCGACCGCCATCAGGCTGCCCTGTGAGAAACCACCGAACGTCGTCTGCTCCGAGGCGAAGCCTTGGGCGCGGAGCTCGTCGAGCAACTCGAAGAGCAACCCGCGGCTACGGCGCACACCAGACGCCGCGTCGCCCGCGAAATCATACCAGGAGTACCCGCCGAAATATGCGTCAGGCGCGTTGACCAGGACGTAATTGAGCCACGGCAACCGCAGGGCGTCGGGCAGCCAAAGGTAGCCGGCCAGGCTGTCGCCCAGGCCGTGCAGCATGACCATGAGGCGTTTTGCGTCGCGCTGGCCGGCGGCGATGAAGTGCGTTTCAAGCATGGGCGAAAGGTAGATCGGAAATCCCAAACCGAAGCAAGCCCGCGAAGCGGGAACGCGTTCGGAAGCGGCGTGCCCCAGGCGGGTTGACGGTTTCCACGCGCCTTCACGGCGGCGGCGGGGCGGCGGTCCGTCACGGCCTTTCCAGCGGCGGGCCGCCGATGGGCCAGTCAGCGCGGTCCCAGCGCAACGGGCGCACGGAGAGCGTTGCGGCGCCGCCCCGCCGGCCATCGTAATAGTGGCAACTGAACCAGTCCGTGCCGCCTTCCGAAAAAACCGCCGCGTGCCCGGGGCCGATGAAAGGATCCTCGGTTCCCAGGAAGAGGCTGCCGCCGCCGTGCAGCAAGTCCACGCCCTCCTTGTCCAGGTAGGGGCCGGTGACGCGGGCGCTCCGGCCCAGGCGGATGTTGTAGGTGCTGTTGGTGCCGCGGCAGCATTGGCCCCAGTTCACGAAGAGGAAGTAGTCGTTGCCGTGCCGCCAGAGGCAGGACGCTTCGATGGAGCTGTGGTATGCCAACGGGTAGAGCGGCGCGTCCGGCGCGATGCGCTGGCCGGTGATCGGGTCGAGTTGGAGCAGTTTGATGCCGCTCCAGAACGAACCGAACGCGAGCCAGAGGGAACCGTCGCCCGCCGACGCGACGCTGGGGTCGATGGCGTTGAAATCATCGCCGCGTCTGGACTGGCACACGACGCCTTGGTCCGTCCAATGGTAGGCCGGGTTCGCCGGATCGAGCGTGGGATTCGTGGCCAACCCGATCGCGGAGGTGTTCACGCCCCACCGGGAAACCGAATAGTAGAGTAGAAACCGGCCGTCGAGAGGGATGACATCCGGCGCCCAAAAGTAGCCGCGGAAGCCGGGTGCCGCGTTGGTGGTCCAGGCCGGTGGCGTGGGGAAAACCCGTGGCCCGGCCTCCCAGTTCACCAAGTCGCGCGAGTGCCGCGAGGCGATGCCGGGCCCGGTCGAGAACAGCCAGTACTCGCGGCCGCACCGGACGATCGTGGAAGGATCGTGGACGTACAGACCACGGCGGGCGGGTTCGCGGCGCGCCTCGGCGGGAGGCGCGGGATTCGGGTCCGCCGCCAGTGCCGGCGCGGGCGACGCACTCGTTCCCACGACCGCCAGGCCCAGCAGAAGGAAACCGGGGGTATTCACTGTCTCGGGTCCAATTCAGCGACTTCGGTGCAGCGGCGACTTTATTGCCGGACAGAGGCGGAGCGCGCTCAGCCGCGCACTTCCACGATCCGGCCTTTGAACACTTCCAGGGCTTTCTTGATTAGCGGGTCATTCTGGAAATCTTCCTTGCTGAGCGGACCACTGGCCGGCTTGGCCTTGCGCGCCGGGACGGCGGCCGGGACCGGAGTTGTCGCGGCCGGGGAGGCCGGCTGCTCCGGCAACGGGGCCGGACTGGTTTCCACCGGGCGCGCGACCGGCGCGCGGCCGACGGGAGCGTTCGCTTGGACGAATTTGACCTGCGCCTCCGGATGGCCGAATTCCTTCAGCTTGGTTTGCAGCAGCGTGTGGTTACGCGGCGTATCCACCAGACCCAGATGTTCGGCGAACTCCGGATCGAAGCCAATCGTCAGAACGCCCTTGGCCCACGAAACCGGATGCGCCTCCAGCAGGTAGCTCCGGGTGAACGGGCTGACGCGCCCGACGGCTTCGACGAGTTGGCCCCACAGCGCTTCGAGGCTGGACGGGCTTTCCGCCGCGGCCGGTGGGGCGGCGGGCGGCGGGGGCGCGCTGGCGGGCGCGCCCCGGCCTGCCGATGGAGTCTCGTGGAGCGAGGCGGGCTGGGCGGCCGCAAAGGCCGGTGGCGGCCAGGGCAGCTGCGCCGGGCTGACCGGTGGGATGGTGACGACGGGCGGCATCGTGACGGTGTCGCGGCCCGCGCGCAACTCCGCCAACTCCGCCAACTGTTTCAGGAGCGAGTCGATGCTGACCGCGCTGCGGGCCTCGATCGCCCGGATCAGGGAAACCTCGACCAGGATCTTCTTGGACGCCGCGTCACGGAGGCGCGCTTCGGCGTCGGACAGCACCTCCATGATCCGGGTCAGCGCCTCGACGCTCAGGGCCGCGGACTGCCCGGCCAGGGACGCGCCTTCCGCTTCGGAGATTTCCAACATGCGGAGGTCGCCGTGCGAAACGCGGTAGATCAGCAGATTGCGGAAGTGGTTCAGCAGGTCGGAGAGCAGGCGGCCGAGGTCTTTGCCGTGGCGGGCCAACTCGTTCAACTGGCGCAAGGCCGGCTCGGCCTCGCCCGCTACGATTGCCTGCGCGATCTCCAGGATTTGGCCCTGCGCCGTCAGGCCGAACATCGAGAGCACGTCGGCCTCCTCGATTTGGGCGCCGCAAAAGCTGATGAGCTGGTCGAGGGTGGATTCGGCGTCGCGCATCCCGCCGTCGGCGCCGCGGGCGATGGCGTGGAGCGCCGCGTCCTCGATCTTCACCTGCTCCAGTTGGGCGATGTGCCGGAGGTGCTGGACGATCAACGCGGCCGGGATGCGTCGCAGATCAAACCGCTGGCAGCGCGAGAGAATCGTCGGCAGGACCTTCTCCGGGTCCGTCGTGGCGAACATGAATTTCACGTGCTCGGGCGGCTCTTCCAGCGTCTTGAGCAGCGCGTTGAACGCCGCCGTCGAGAGCATGTGGACCTCGTCGATGATGAAAATCTTGAACCGCGCGGCCGCCGGCAGGTACTTCACCGTCTCGCGCAACTCGCGCACCTGCTCGACGCCGTTGTTGCTGGCGCCGTCAATTTCCAGCACGTCCACCGAGCGGCCCTCGGTAATCTCGACGCAACGCGGGTCGGCGTTGTCGAAATCCACCTGGGGACCGCCGGTGCAGTTCAGGCACTTGGCAAAGATGCGGGCGATGGTGGTCTTGCCGGTGCCGCGCGGGCCGCAAAACAGGTACGCGTGGGCGATGCGCCGTTGCTCGATGGCGTGGGTGAGCGTCTGCGTGACGTGTTCCTGCCCCACAACATCGGCGAACCGCTGCGGGCGGTACTTCCTGGCGATGACTTGATACGACACGGCGTTGGGAATTATGAGGTGTGAAGGATGAAGCATGAACCGGGGCCGATGCGCCTCGCGACGCGCGGCCTTCATACCTCATCTTTCATCCTTCATAATTGAAATATGCCAGGGTGACCACGGCGGATGCGGAGCAGACTGCCGTTGCTGCCTTCCGGCCCTGGCGGGGTTCGTAAGTCCGCATTCCATGGGCCCTGGCGCCGGCAAGGTGGCGCACCCGCGAGCGGGCTTCAATCTAAAAGAGCAGTGGAACCGCTGATCAACGCCGCTGGGCGCAGATGAGAACGACCGGGGTGTCGGTCGGGCTACAACTGAACGGCGACACGTTCGGCCTGGCCGCAATGTGCGTTCCCTCGGTGTCCATCTGCGGTTTCGGTTTCCGGCTGGTCTCTTCAATGGCTGGATTCAGGTTCAAGGAGAATTCCGCCGCGCCCCGCCGTCACGGCCAGCCCAGGCGCCCCCGATCCGCCTGGTAGAGCAGCCCCAGAATCCGCATCGCCACGACCAGCAGGTAAAGGCCCAGCAAGTCCGCCGGCACCCGGGACAACGCCAGTACCGGCAGCAGGCGCCAATAAACTCCCCCGGCGGCCAGGCGAATTCCGACATCCCCGACGACCAGGTAAGCGCCGACCATCAACTCAAACGCCGCCGCCGCCGCGAGGTAGTGCAGCGGGATGCGCCCGATGGCTTCCAGCAGCGGCACCGGGTTCAACGCGGCCACGCTGTCGAAAACCGCCAGCCCCAACATGCCCATCGGAGCCAGCAGGAGGCCGAGTCCCAACGCGGCCGCCGTCGCCGCTTCCGTGAAGGCCGGGCTGACCGGCTGCCACCACCGCAGGATCAGCGCCGGCCCCAGACTCAGCCCCGCCAGCGCGATCAGTTGACCGAGCGGCTCCAGAATGTCCGCCTGCCAGTCCGTGTAGTCCGGCCAATCCGGAGGCGCGTTCCCGCCCGTCCCCGTGGTGGCGATGACGCACTTGCAGTAGTTGAACAGGTACCCCGGTCCGAAGAGGGCGATCATCACGGCCACGATCCCGCCGTAGAAACCGATCACTCCCGCCAGGAAGGTGAGCCATCGGACCACGAGCAGGAAAACCACGCCGCCCACCAGCAGAATGACGCCGTTGCCTTTGAGCGGGTAGCCGAAGGCGCCGGGCAACTGGGCGAAGAAGGCCGTTTCCTCCGCTGGCGCCGCTGGCGCCGCCAGCGGCTCGCAGGGACGGCCGCAGACGCGGCACAGGTGCTGGGTGCTTCCGCCCGCCCACCGCGCCGGCACGCACAAATCACAGTACCGCGCCTGACAATGGCCGCACTCCCAGTGGGCTTGCGCTTTGGGATGGCGTGAGCAGGAAATCGGACCGCTCGCGTCGTCGGAAGCCGCCGGGCGTGCGGTGGTCGGGGCGCGCTGGGCCGCCCGCTCCGGAATAGGCGGCGGCAGCGGTGGCGTGGTTCCCGGCCCGGGCGCACGGGTTCCCTCGCGGGTGTCGGAAGCCAGCAGCAAGTCCACCTCGCCCAAGGTGAGCGTTTGGCCCGGAGCCAATGCGGCCTCCCGGACTGGTTCGTGATTGACGAAGGTGCCGCAACTGGAGTCCAAATCCTTCAACGTGACCGCGTCCCCGGCCACCCGGACTTCGCAGTGCGCCGCCGAAACGGTGTCGTGGGTGATCGGGAAGCCGCCGGCGGGATCGCTGCCGAGCGTCGTCACCCCTGGCGGGAGCGGGATTTCCCACGCGCGATCGGTGCCCGGATTGACGATGAGCCTGAGCATGGCCCGGCGCGAACGGTTTGAATCGGCCGGCCCCGCACTCTGACCCGGCGGGCGCTTCGGGTCGAGGAGGTTTTCGACCGCGGTCGGTGGCGGAGAGGGCCGGATTCTCCTGACCTTTTTCAAGGCGCGCCAAGGGCGGCGTCCGTGGAGCGGACCGGCCTTGGGTTGACCTTCCCAGCCTGGCCGGTTGGGCGCGGTCCCGAACCTGGTTCTGCGTTGCGCGAACTCCCTTTGCGCTTCCTCCCGGCGCCGATTCCAGTGGAAGCCCACGGCGAGACGGAAGTGTCGGCGCGCGGGGAACACCAACAGCCAGCCAGCCCAGCCGGCGCGCGGTGTTCCCGCCGCTTCAACGCCAAGCCGAGGAAAACGCAGCCGACCCGGCAAATTCCAATATCTACCCGCGCTGAAGCCGCGCACACGCCGCGCTCCCCACCCCCACCCCGCCGGTCAAGGCTGAGGCGCGCGGTCTCTGACAAACTCCGATCGCACAGTTGAACCCGAGGCTGGTTGCTGATAGCTTAGGCGGCTGGGAGCAGTTCTGGGTTGTCAGCACCATGAAATCGAAACCAAGAGTACCAGAGAAACCGTCCCGTTCAGCCTGAAGGAGCACCACTATGCCCAAAGCAACCGACCAAGCCCTATTCGAGAGCATCCGCACTCATGCGTTCCGCAGCCTGCCGTTCGACCGGCTGCAGTCCACGAACCTCCACCTTGACACACGCATCTACCGGGCGGGGCAGCCGATCGGTCCCCGACGCCAGAAGATCGTGGCCGACCGGGCCAGCGTCCTGGTCTTTGCCGACGACGCCCCGCAGGCGAACTTCTCGCACGCGTGCCGCTACCTCCTGTACGACGCCAAGACCGGCGGCTTCCACCGGGAAGTGCCGGCGCAGTTCCCGCCCTTCGACAAGGCCCGGCCGGAAACCTTGCAAGCGTTTCACGAACCCGTGCAGTTCACGGCCCGCCCGAACCTGTTTCAGGTGCGCCCCTGGTGGCGATGCCCGGTGTTCGTCCCGGACGGCAGCCGGTATGCCGTTCTCTACGCGGGCATGACCAACAAGCGGCACTTGAACGACATGGAATTCCTTTACCGGACCTTGATCGACCTCTACGCGTTTGATCCGAACAACATCTACGCGCTCAGCTACGATGGGACGCTCAACACGCAGGACGGCGTCCAGACGAAGTGGCCGGGCGACAACACGGCTTACCGGATCAAAATCACCGGGCAGGGGACGCAGTCCGCCCTGGTCGCCGCGATCGACGACTTGAAGAAGCGAATCAAGGCGCCCGATCTGCTCCTGATTCACACGAACAATCACGGCGGGTATGACGGCACGCCGGGCACGGCCAATCTATGCACCTACCCGAGCTGGACCGGCTACTACGCGAGCGATTTCGCCAACAAACTGGCCGAGTTGCCCAAGTTCCGGAAGCTGATCGTGATGATGGAGCAGTGCCATGCGGGTGGATTCAACGGCCCCATCATCGCCCACAGCCCCGCCGATGAAACGAGCGTGGCCTCCGCCGCGATCGAGACGCAAAGCTCTTACGTGACCGCAGACGGAAACTGGGACCCATTCGCCCGGGACTGGATTGCGGCGCAGGCCGGTCACAATCCCTTCGGCGGCGCACTCGCGTTCAACGCCGATACCGACGGCGATGGAAAGATCGAAGCCGAGGAGGCCTACGTTTATGCGAACGCCGTGAAAGACCCGCGCGACACGCCGAACTACAGCGAAAGTTCGGAGGCGGGAGGCGATATCGCCCTTGGGCAGGAGTATGTGATCTGGTGGTGGTGGTGTCCCATTCTCCACGAGGTTCTCTGGCCGCAGTACGCCAAGCTGCCCCCGCCCGAATACTATGCCCGGCTGCGCAAAGTGCAGCCGGAGCTCGCGAGACTCACGGCGGAGCTGGACCAGACCTCCAACAAATTGCGCGAGGAATTCTCCGCCAAGGTCAAGTCGGTGATCGCCTCAACCTTCGACCAAGGATAGGGCGAAGCAAGCCGGTTGGCGCCGCCTCCCCGGCGCTGCGGCGGGGGAGGCGGTGCAATGGGCGTGGGATTCCCAACGGGGCGGGCCAATCTGCCGTCAAATCGCGCGGAGCACCCCGTCCGGGACACCCGGCGCTTTGAACAGCAGCCGCCAGCGGAGAGTCCCGCCCGGTCGGAATGGCGGAAGCTGAGCCTCGAAGGACCGCGCCTCGCCGGTTTCGCAATGGACCAGCAGGTAGCGGCAGGAGTGGCTCCAGTTCGCGGCGGGGTCGCGGTCCACGAAGACCAGCCAGGCCTCCCACGGCACCGCAATCTGCACCTTGGGGAAGGCGAGTTGTGTGCCGGCGGCGACGGGCCCGTCCACGGCATAAGCGGCGCCTCCCGCGACTTCCGAAGCCGTGAGATGGCCCTTTACCAGCGAAGCCAGTTCTTCGGATGAGCGAGGCATTGGTCGTGTTTGCTGTGAGGATGGCCACGCAGCGGCGATCCGGGCGAAACATCATGGTTGAACCGCCGGCCCGCAATCCCAAACGGCGAATCCGACAAGGAGCAACTATTGCCTTTGGAGCGGACGCGGGTTCGAAGCGAACGGCTCATGGTGTGGGCTTCCCTTCGATCCCAGCGCCAACACTTCACCCGTTAATACCGTCTTCATCCCCCCTCCCTGCAACCCAAGCCGGAGCGATGCCATTGAACATGGGGGAGCGCGACCGGCCCGGTCGCCTCGTCGGCGTCTCGCCCACGAGAGGGTAGCGCGTCGGCAGCGTCCGATTTGGTTTGCGTCGGTCGGGGGGCCGTGCCTTCGTCCGGAGGCCGAAAACGGCGGATGCGACGCCCGCGCTCCTCCCGCGGCAACGGAATGATCCGGCTCAAAAGCGAAGGCTGGAGGTCCGAAACGTCCGCCGGCCCGCAGTGAATATTCGGTGAGCCGGTGTGAGCAAGATTCTGCGAAGTTGGTTGCCGAATTGGGGAGATGACTTTTCCAACCTGCATGACTGATTCTGTTGGCGACACCGGCACCGTTTCCCCTTTCCCGCCGGGAGAGAGAGAAGCCATCGCCGCCCAAACCGTGAGCGACACCGCGGTTTCCCTCATCTGCACCATCGGCGAACCCACCCCGCCCAACGAAACCGCCGCCGTCCGGCCCGAAGCGGCGTTTGGCGCGACTTGTCCGGTCCCGAGGCCGCCGCGAGCCAACCCCAAGGAACACGCTCAGTTTTCGGTGACGGGCGTCCAGGTCTTGTCCGGGTCGTAGGCGGTCATCCGGGAGGCCACCGCAGAAGTCTTCGGCCCCAGATTTTTCTGATAGACCTTGCCTTGCTGGTTGACGAGGAAGGTCATCACTCCGGTGTTGCCCCAGGCCGCCGGCCAGGCCACCAGCGCGAAGCCCGCGATCATGTGCCCGTTGATGATGTATTTATATCTGCCGCCGGCCGCGTGGTTGCCCTGGCGGGTCAGGATTTCGAAGTAATAACCATGGTAAGGCGACTGTTCGTCCGCCAGGATTCGGGTCTTTTGCCGATAGCCTTCGCCCCGGGCCAGCGCGACCAGCGGGCCTAACGGGCTGAGTTCATCGCCGGGGCGCAGGGACCAGTAAAGGCCGTCGTGCGTGCCGGGAGTGCTCCGCAGATGCTGGGCGTATTCGAGCACTTCGTCCCCGTTGCGATCCGCGCTGGCATAGTCGCGCTGGGCCTGCACGTAGGCGCGGCAGACCTGGATGGCACCCAGTTCATTGGCGCCAATGCGCCGGTTGAGGACCTCCTCCTTGCCCGCCGCGGTATCGAAAAACCATTGCCCCTCCTGTTTCACCAGCGGAATGGGAAAGGGCCAGCCGTCGGCGCCCAGGTGCAGTTCCTGCCGGGAGTCGGATTCCGTCACCAGGTTGACCTTCTCCTGGAGGCGGCGCACGAACAGCTCCCGCTCCGCCGCGGCCTCCACGACATCCGCCGAAACCAGGTTCTGGGCGCCCGGACCGAAGATCGCGCGCAGGGCATTGGTATCCTTGGCTTCAACCGCCGCTTGGAGCGTGTCCACCGCGGCCTGGGGGGATCTGAATCGCTCCTCCCCCGCCGCCCGCAAGCGCCCGGGCGGCACCAGCAGGAGCAGCAGGAAAAGGAGTCCAGGCACTCGCTCGGGGGAGCGGCAAACGGAAAACGAAGGGCGGAGTTTCATGGGGCAGGGTTCGGTGGCGAAGTCATCGTGGGACCGACGGATCAGCGTCTTCCGGCGGCGGGCGGGCGACCGGGAGCCTCCGAACGGGCGGGAGGCGACTCAGGTTGGGGAGCAACCTCCTGCCGGCTTTGCTGGCCGCGGGTGCTGAACTGCCGCGTCTCGTGGGAACTCTGGACGCCAATCAGCGCGCCGTTCGCCGGCCGCCAGCGGGGTGCGGGCGCCGCCGGCGCGACCATCCCCGGTTGCGGTTGGCGGCCAATCGACGCCGGAGTTCCGCCTCGCTCCCCCGACCGGGGTTGGCCCCCGATTACCGTGACCGTGCTCGGGCCCTGGCGGGAATCCCAGCCGCGGTCCAGGCCCCGATTGGCCAGGCCCGCGCCGTTGCGGGGCTGCCAGACGGCGGCGCGGTTCATCTCCATCCGCGGAGGTCCGCCGGGGCGGCGAAACCACCAATCGGCCGGGCGCGGCTGGTCATGGCGCCAGACGATGAGGTGGTGATTGTGCCAATCAAAATCGTGGTTGAGCCAGGCGCCCACCGCCAGGCCCAACCCGAAGGAGATGAACGGAACACCATAGGGTTGCTGGAAATAGACCAGGGCCGGTTGATACACCGGCACGTACATCACCTGCGGATCGGCGGGGAGGATTTCGATGGTTCCGTCGCCGGCAACGACGTTCTCCTGCGGGGTGGATTGCAAATTGCCCAGGGCCTGGGCCTGGCCCCGGAGCCGTTGAACGGAATCCATCACGTCCTGCTGCTGATACAGGAACGCCTGTCCCAGGGCCGTGGTCCAGGCCAGGTTATCGTCCAGCCATTTGAGGACGGCCGGGTAGCGGGCCAACGCCTGGACGCTGGGATCCCAAGGTTGCTGGTCAATCAGGTTCGGGTCGCCGCCGCCGTTCACGTAGCGATCCGCCAGGACGATTTCCGCAGGCAAGGTCGCGGCCGGGAGGATTTGCGCGATCAACGGGTCGGGGTAGAGCGCAATGGGTCCCAGCATCTGGTCCAGTTCGGCGCTGGAGCGCAGGGGCACTTCCGGCGCCGGAGGCGGAGCGGACATTTGGGCCCGCCCGCTCATCCCGATGCTGAGGACGACCAGTAAAGCGGCCGTGAAAATGGGTTTTGGTCTCATGGGCATGGCCCAGTTATTCTGGTCCGCTTCTGCCCGATGGGAAGCGAATTTATTCTTCCCGCTCGCCCGGGTTCCTGACGCCAGTGCCCACGACTCAGCCGTTCGACACATTCCGTCTTCCCGGCGGCCAGACCGACCCGCATCACCACGCACGCCCTCCCCGGAACCGACTGAACACACGGGGTGCCATTCGTTTTGATGAGCCTTCCCCGGCTGGGGATTCAGTGCGGGAGGCCTACCCGTTGCCAAGCATCTGGGTGCGTCGTGGGCAACCAGTGCTTCGTCACTGCTTTCAACAACTTCGCCGCGCTCGGCCATGCCTCCATCAACCCGAACCTCGGCAACACCGCCGTCGAGGGAATGGGTGGCACGCCGCCACAGTTGGCTACGCTGGTCCGTCAAAGTGAAGTCCGGAATTTCTTCGTAGGCGATCGTGACGGTCCGGCCGCGGGCTCGAGCGAGCGGATTTGGCCGGTGACGTCCACCGCGCGCACATGGGGGCCGACGACTGCTGGCCGCCCCCGGACGCAAACGCCAGCAGCGCGACGCTGATGAAAATCCCGGCAATTCTGTTCTCATACTCACAACATCCGCGTCGGAGCACGCACGTCCGGCGGGCGGGTTCGCCGGGCCGTCGTTCATGTTTCACGCCGACATCTTGGGGAAGCTGCGACCGGCGAGTTTGACCACCATCAAGTCTGTCGGTGTTTTGTCTCCGCCGACCGGGCCGCGCGCGGATCCACGCTGGTTGCCTCCCACTGCGTTCCCGGCGGACCTTTTTTGGGGTGCCGCCGCGGCCATCGCCCCGCGGCGGACTTGAGTTTTGGGGGTTACATTTGCTTGACTTGGCTGGGCGCCGGCGCCTTAATCAGCCCAGCCTTGGGAAAAAGTGAAAACGCATTCGCCCAGTGCCAGATCCCCCGCGACCCGAGGAGACCCCGCGCCGTGCCGCCGCGCCGCCTTCACGTTGATCGAACTGCTGGTGGTGATCGCGATCATCGCGCTGCTGGCGACGCTGCTCCTGCCGGCGCTGGCTCACAAGCCAAGGCCCGCGCCCGGCTCGCCGGGTGCCTCAACAACCAGCGCCAACTGGCGCTGGCGTGGATGACGTACACCGAGGACAACGGCGACCGCCTGGCCCTCAACGGCATCCCCACCCGCAGCTCGCGCTATCCGCTGCCCGCCTCCTCCAAGCTGTGGGTGGCCGGGATTTTCTCCGACCGTGGCGACAGCACCAACGTCAACCTGCTGCTGGATCCGGGCTGGGCGCTGTTCGCGCCCTACCTGAAGACCGCCCAGATTTATCATTGTCCCGCGGACACGGAACCGGTGGACCAGGCGGGCATTCCCGGCGGGCAAAGCGTGAACGTGCGGAGTTACTCGATGAATTGCAAAATGGGCGCGTCGTGGATGAACATCGACGGGCGGCTCTATCTCGGCTGGGGCGGCTACCTGAGCTTCCAGCGGGCCGCCCAAGTGGCGACGGTCGGACCGGCGGACTTGTTCGTCTTCGTGGACGTGTACGCCCGAAGCATCTGTTTTCCATTTTTCGGCGTCTATCTGGCGGAGGACGCCTTCTTCAACTTCCCCGCGTCCTACCACGGCCAGGGCGGGGTGTTGGGCTATGCCGACGGCCACGTCGCCCGTCACCGCTGGACGGACCCGCGCACGATTTTCCCGCAGTCGCCCAATTTCCACGCGCACCACGATCCCTCGCCCAACAACCCGGACCTCGCCTGGCTGCGCCAGCGCACCAGCCGGCCCGGTGACGGTTGGTGAGGTTTCCCCGAAATGCGGGATAGAGGTGAGCGCCGAGGGCTTGCGCGGCAGCTTGAGCACCCGCGCTTACTGTTGTTTCACAAACAGCGCCAGCGAGGCGGTGTAGCCGTGGAGGAAATTGCGCTGGCCGACCGGCCCGATCTCACCGTTGCAGAAGAACCCGCTCAGACCGAACGGACCGAGTTGTCGCTGCACCAGACGGGCATCGTGGTTCGAAACCCCGAAGAGGCCCTTGCCCCGGCCGTTGCAGCAGCAGAGGCAGCCGCCGTAAACGGTGGCGTTCCCCAGCTCGCGGTGGGCGCGCAACAACAGTTCGTTCATGTCCTCGGTGGCGGCGGCGGCGTCGCGGCGCTGGAACTGGATGGTTTGGCCGGTGTGCGGCAGGGCGCCGACGGCCACGACGCCCGACTGGGGGTCGGCGGCGAGCAGGTTGCGGATCAAAAAATCGCCGCGATGGAAGTCGTCGAGGTATTCGTTGATCACCAGGCCGATGAACAAGTTGCCCTGCGCCTTGCGCTTCTCCTCGGTCGGGAGTTTCTCAAACGTTTCCGCCAGTACGTCGTAGGCGCGGCGGTTGCCGATGCTGTGGATGTAATTCCGCTCCACGCCGGTGAGGGTCCAGGTTTCGCCAATGGGAGTGCAGCCCTGGGAGATGACGCCCAGCAGCTTGACGCCACCGCCAAAGGAGATGGCCACGCCGCCCTCCTCGTACACCTCGCCGTTGAGATAGACCTGGGTGGTTTGCTCCGAGAACTCGCCGCTGGCAAGGCCGCCGACCACGGGCGCGGGAGCGTATGCCTCGTTCCAGCCCTGGATCCAGGCCTCGCAATCGAGATGGAACGGATCGACGAACGCCAGCCAGCCGTGGGTGTGGCCGGGGCCGATTCCGGTGTGCTGGTGCCAGTAGTCCGGGCCGCTGGCCTCGCCCACCTGCTGCTGGTTGAAGTGAACCGCCGTCAACTCCGCCTCCGGCAGCGCGTAGAGACCCAGCGCGATGCCCGGCGTCTGCTCCACTTCCTGGTCGCCGGCGACCAGGCTGGCGCCGGAGCATCCGGCCAGCAGCGGGATCCGCGCGTGGACCCGCAGGATCTCCAGGATTTGCCCGGCCTGTGGGAAGAAACGGGGCGCCAGGAAAACCAGTCCCAGCGACACCCGCGGGGCGGCGAGCGTGGCGCGCAAACCCTCCGCCCACTTCTGCAGGCCGGGTTCGTCGAAGCCGCCGGACCAGTGCGCGGCCACTGAGAATTCATCGCTCACCGCGGCAACTTACCGGAGGCGGCTGCGAATGCAACCCACGCGGACTGGCCTTCGGCTGCGCTCTGGGCCGGCCGCGCCGACAGGCGTCCGTCGGCCCGGCGAGCGGGGCGAATCCGGCTCCGCCATGCGGTGTTGGGACCGGACGCCACACTTCAGAATGGTTCGGTGATTGGCGTTACCGCGGACTCGTGCGCCTCGGCGCGGTCAGTCTGTCCCGGCAAAGATTTCTCTTCCCACGGCCTCGGCCGACTGGCTCGTCTCCGCCGCGGTGGTCTGCGTTTCGCCTTCGCCCGCCGCGCGCGGCCAGATGTGGAAGCCGCCGCGGTCGGCGACACTGATTTCCCACGTGCCCCAGATGCCTTTGCCCTCGCGAAACCCGCGGTAGAAAACACAGTGCGCGCCGAGGTAGGTCTTGGTCCACCAACATTCGAGCGTGCCGGCGTCGTAGCGTCCCTCCACCGCGAACCGGCCCACGTCATCGAGGCCGTCGCCCTGGAGTCGGCCGCCGGCGAAGGTCAGCGTCAATTCCATCCGATGTTTGTCCTTGGGCGCGTAGTTGTAGAAGCCGACCCACGGCCCGGAGGGAAACAGGTTTTCGCTCACGCCGAAACGTGGCTTCGGGCGGGAGGCGTGTCAAAGGCGGGCGTGGCCCGGGGCGTCGGCGTGCGGACGGGCGGCCGGCGCGGCGTTCCGCTGAAACCGGAACCAGGCAAAGCGTTGCTCCGTCTGCCAGGGCGTGACGTGGCGTTCGCGGCATTGTTCGACGAGGCGAAACTCGGCGCCCAACTCGGCGCCCAGCGAGCCGGCGTCGTAGCGGACGACCTCCAGGCCGCTGCATTGCGACGGGCCGTCCGTCGCGAAAGTGGCCATGATGACGTGGCCGCCGGGAACCACCGCGCGTTTCAGGGTGCGGAGGTAGTCCCGATGGGCGCCGGCGTCCGTCAGGAAATGGAACACCGCGCGGTCATGCCAGAGGTGGAACGGGCGCGGCGGGTCGAAGGTGGTCACGTCGGCTTCGATCCAGCTCACGGCCTGGGCGCGCGGGCCGAGGCGATGACGGGCGTGTGCCAGGGCCGTGGCGGAAATGTCCAGCACCGCTACGACTTGAAAGCCGGCGTCGAGCAGGCATCCGGCCAGCACGGACGCCCCGCCGCCGACGTCAATGATCGCTTGGTCTTTCGCGAGGCCCGCCGCCGCGATCAACCTGAGCGAGTTGGCTGGATGGGCCTGATGCCAACTCACGTCGGCCGTCGGGTCCTTTTCGCGATAGATCTTTTCCCAACGGTCTTTGGCCTTCATCGCCACCAAGTTACGATGGGTTGCCTGAACTACGCAAAGGGGGATCCGTGCTGCCGTACGGAACCGCTGGCCGCGGGTAGCCGGAAGCCTTCGCCGCTTTGTGATCGGGCCGTCCACGCGCCGACGCCCTGAGCTTGGCCAAACCGCGTGAAACACCGGGATGGCCGGCCCGAGGCAACGGGCAGAATTGAGGTTGAAGAAATTCGGCGGGTTCGCTATTCCGTCCGCGTGACACGGGGACTAAGCCCCAGAAGCGAACAACCAGAATCCATTTAGATAATTTAGGTTTAGGTTCAATAGACTGTTCGGGAACTGGTGGAATGGCAGGTAGAACTGAAGCTTGAGATTTTGATTGATTTTGTTCTTCTATAAAC
>JAJXZI010000287.1 GCA_021780115.1 bacterium
TCCGCGAACTGGTCGAGCAAGAGACGCTTTCGATTTCCACCGGCGACGAAGTCGGGAAGTTGGCCTACGGGACCGGCGAGATTCCTTTCGTGCGCACCTCTGATATTTCCAACTGGGAAATCAAGCTGGACCCGAAGCATTGCGTCTCCGAGGAGGTTTTCGCCCGCTTCAAGGACCGCCAGGACGTGCAGGCGGACGACATCCTCATGGTCAAAGACGGCACCTACCTCATCGGCACCTGCGCCATCGTAACGAAATACGACTTGCCGATGCTTTACCAGAGCCACATCTACAAGATTCGGGTAAAGGACGTGGAGAGAATGAACCCGTTCTTGCTGTTGGCGGCGCTGAACTCCAGTTTCGTCCAGCGCCAAATCAAGAGCTACTGCGTCAGCCAGGACATCATCGACTCGCTGGGCGACAAGATTCTTCAGCTCCGCATCGCGGTTCCGAAAGCCAAAACGACGCAGCAGAAGATCGCCACTTTGGTCGAGAAGGTCATCAGCGACCGAATCGAAGCCCGCGAACTTGCCCGCAAGGCGTGCGAGGAAATCATAGCGGTGTAATCGCGCCGTCTTTGATGAGCGTCTCGTAGTTGCGGGAGATGCGAAGCAGAAGTTCGCGGGTTTCCTTCAGCGTCAGATGGCCTTGAATGCGGTTCCCGTCTTCGGTTATCCACGAGATATTCGCCCGATGATGGCGGAACTCTTCGCTGTCCCCGGCCTTCAGCGGGTTCAGATGCCCGACCTGATACGCGGACTTGCCATGCGTCGGGTCCGTGACCTCTTGGGCGAGCAATTCGAAGTCAAGCGGGTCAAGCGTGACAGGGCAACGCGCCACCTTTGAAACATCCGGCAGCAGCCCAACGCTCTGAAGGTAGTGGATGGTGCCGCTGGGGAAACTGGCGAAGCGAACCAACTGGTCAATCAATTCGAGTTCGACAGCCAAACAGTCTCGGCGAAAAGCAAATTGCGGCGAACCAGGATGAGCTTCCCAACGCTTCTCCCGGTTGGTCTTGAAGTCCCCCGTCAGGGCGCGGTCGGTCAGGTAGCTCTTGACGCGCACCTTGTCGAGAATGTGAGCAAACAACTGAAAATCGGGGTTAAGCTTTGAATCGAGCAACGACTGGCGAATCTTCAGCAAGCGGAGATAGTCTGGCTCGCGAAGCAATCGGAGGTTCTTCACGCAGTGAATCGGAGCGGCGTCTTTGGAATCGTAGTCGAGCGGGAATTCATGTGGGGACAACCCCCAAGCCACGACCAGTTTGAGTTCGGTTTGGAAGTCAGGCTTGCGCAAGAGTGCGGCAAACTCCCGGCATATCGACTCGTGGATCGCACAGCACTCTTCGAAAGAGGCCTTCCGCGGGTCTTCAACTCTAAATCGTGCCGTCCACCGCACGTCATACTTGGTGGAAGTCACATCACTCTTGACCAATTCAATGAAGTAAATCGCTCTGGTCATTCGCCGATGAACAGTCTCCACCTCGGCGGGCGTGAGCAGGTTCTCCAATTCGGCGTTGAGCCGCGCCACGGCTTGCCACGCTCTCAAGCCTTCGCTCTGGGCAAACAAACTGCGTTCGCTGAACCGCTCGGCCTTGACGGCCTTGTCAAATACGGCTTTCAGTTCTTTGAGGTCTGTCTTGGGCATCGGTTAACACGGCAGAGCTTATTCGCGGAGTCCTGTGTCGTAAACGCCAATCGTTATTGGAGCTTTTCACGCGTTTGACTCTGAGGAAGGGCGGTTGAAGCCGAAACGTTCCTCGGGCGCAGAGCCGTCGACCTGGCCTGCGGCGCCGGTTTGTCTTTCTTTCTCGAACTGCACAGCGCGTCGGCATTTCCGCTGAGCCGTCGAGGGAAGACGTTTACCTTGCAGGAGGACGCCGGGCGCGTCATCTTGTCGGCATGAAAACGGCCAGTGTTCAACAGGTGCCGCAGCGGTGGACTGAGATTCTCGGTTGGATCGCGGCGGGCGAGGAAGTCGAAGTGACGCAGCAGGAGAAGGTGGTCGCCACATTGGTGCCGGCCACGCGGGTGGCTGTCTCGCAGCCAGACTTCCTGTCGCGCGCCAAGGCCATCTGGGGCGAACATCCGGCCGGCAAGCCGCTCAGCGCCGTGGTCGCGGAGGCGCGGGGAGACGAGTCGTGACCTACCTCGATACCGGCTGCTTCGTCAAACTCTACTACCCGGAGCCGGACAGCGCCAAAGTCGTCGCGGCGATACAGGGCAACCCGTGACGCGCCATTGCCTCGCTGTCTGGATGGCACGCCATCCTATCTAACGACAGCAGCGCGCCTAGTCAACGGGTCTGTTTCCGGCTCTTTCGAGCCGCAAGACATCCCGCAGTGGTGGTGCCGACGTTCCGACTTCCCGAAGGTGGATTTCGCGCTCAGACTCCGGCATGATGGCGACGCTTCCGCCCGAGCCGCTCCTGCGCGTGCTCCACGAGGAGGCCGATCTGCTGGTGCTCACCAAGCCCGCCGGGTTGGTCTTCGAGCCGCGTGAGCGCGGCGTCGGTGTGGTTGGCGAGAGCGGACTCGGCGGGATTGTCCGGGATGCGGTAGGAGCCGGCGACACCGTGTTCCGCCTTTTCGATGTCGCGGGCACGCAAGGACATGCCCTACCCGTCAGAAATGACCATTTCGCGTAACATACTGATTTTAGCGGTTTTCAACGGGCAACATACGGCCTTGCCCAGACCCAGACCCCGACACGCACGCACCCAGACCTCAACGGACACGGCCCAGACCCCTACTCGCAAAGACCCAGACCCCGGCTCACCTGCGTCCGGCTCGCGCTGAAACGTTCCCGCCCCGCGCTCACTTTCGCCCCGGTTGGATTTGCAACGCGCCCGGCTTCGTCGCGCACGGACCTTGGACTGGATTTTCCTTTTCGAGAGCACGGCCGCGCACATGGAAACGGGAGCGCTCGACACGTTGGTTGTATGGAACGGAGTTTTGACAGTTCCGTGAAAAGAAGTCCCTTCGGCCGGGAAGGTCCACCCGCGGCACGACGGGCCGGAGGCCGGCGTGGGCAGCCATGACCGTGGAGAGGCCCGGAAATGGAAAAGCCGGCGCCACCACCCCCGATGGCGCCGGCCCAGGCTGCGGCCGGGTCAGAGTCCAACCCGTCGTCAGAAGTTTTTCGACGTGATGACGGCGCCGTCGTCGCCCCGCTCCACGTTCATCTGGTTGAGACTGAGGAAGTCGTTCGTGTAGATCGGGTTCGTCGTTTGAAAGGCCACACTCGTGATGGCCGCGATGAGCGCGTCGCGAACGGCCGCCTGGTTGGCGCTCAGGCCGCCCGGGACCGGACGGTTGACGATGTGCTCGTAACCCCAGAGCGCGTAACTGCCGTTGGCCACGGCCGCCGGAGAGAACGTCACGCCCTGGTAGCTGATCGGCGTGGCGAAGGCGGAGATCGCCGCGGTGTCGGACAGGCCCAGGTAGCCGATGGCGTCCGGTTTGGTCGCGATCACGTACCGCTCCAGGCCGCCCGAGGGATAACCGGTGTACTGGAAATAGGCGCCGCTGGAGTTGGTGCCCCAAAGGACCGGGTTGCCGTAGAAACCGATGCAGCGCTGGGTGGTGATGCGCGTGCCGGAGCCGGAGTCGCGACCGGTCATGAAGATCGGATTGTTGTTGGCGGCGCCGAGGTACGAGGCCGGCATGCCGGGCACGAGTTGCGTGCCGTTGGTGGCCACGCCGGACGCCGTCATCAACAGCACGGCCTGCTCGCGCGTGATGTTGGTGATGCCGGCCAGGGCGTTGTTCCGGACGTACACGAACGGAATCACGCCCAGAATGTTCTGGTCCACGGCGCTGTCCGGGATCGGCGGCGAGGCGGAGCCGGGGAAGACGTCCGACAGCGCCAGGTCAGGGACCGCGCTCCCGTTGACGCCCGGCGACTCGGCCGTGGTAACAGGCGTGGAGTTCACCACGGAGAGCATGCCGGCGGCCGAGCCGGAGAAGCTCAGGCGGATTTTCACCGGCGCAACGCCGACCGAGGGCACGGAGTTGGACATCGTGCCGGCGTAGGTGATGAGGCCCGTGCTGGCGTTGTTGGTGATGGCCGTCAACGAGCCGGCGTCATACAACGAGGCCGCGCGGTCGATGGTGATGTTCCGGAAGGCGGTGCTGCCGGTGATGGTGACGCCCACCTGGGCGCGGGCCGTCGTCGCGAGCCACGAGCCGGTCAGGGCGAGCAGGATGAGGTGCTTGGTTTTCATGTCGGATGGTGTTTGCTGTGTTGGTTTTTCGATTCGCTAAAAAGGGTCGGCCACTCAGTTGCTGCTGGTCACGATAGAATAGAACCGCGCCGCGCCGGACGGCGTGTCGTTGAGCGTCTTGACTGTTCCGTCGCCCGCCACGCTGGCCGGCAGCGTGGTCCAGGGTCCGTTGAGGCTCGCCGCGGAGCGGAGGCGATAGTTGCCACCGGCGCCGGTGGTGAAGGAGACCTGCCACTGCCCGCCGGCGGACACAATGCCGACGATGCGCGCCGGCGTCAGGGTGACAGCCGCGCCGGCGGTGAAGACGAGATGGCCGCTGGCGTCGAGGCTGAAACGCCCCCACAGAGGGGCCGGCGGTTTGGGCGTGACGGTGCTGATCTGCAATTCATAAAAGGCCAGCGTCCCAGGGATCGTGCTCTCCACCGAGAAGGGCGCCGCGCCGCCCAGGGTCCGGCCATTGAGCTGCCCGCCGCTCGAAGCGATGAAGCTGAAGGAACTCGGATCGCTGGCCGACACGACATACGACGCGGAAGCGTTGGTCGCCGTGAAGATAGTCGGCTGCGTGCCCAGAAAGGAAACGGTGGAGTGAAGCTGGCTCCAGCGGCTGTAGGTCAGCGCCGTGGGAGTGCCGCTCGAACTGGCGTCGCCGAGCCAGACCCGGGGCAGCGGATTGGTATTGGCCGTGGCGGCCAGGAGGGCGAAATTCACGGTGGAGAGGTCGCCGCCGAAGTTGGAATTGACCAGGCCGAGGTCGAAGTTGGTCACGGTCACCTGCGCGCCGCTGGCCAGGCCGAGATAGTTGCTCACCGAGCCGAGATCGAACTCGACGTCGTTGAAGCCGTCGGCGCGAAAGACCAGCAGCAGGTCATTGTCCGAGTAGTCAAAGGCGCTGGCCCGCTGGGCCGCGCCTGCGGCCAGGAGGGCCAGCAAAAGTCCGGAGAGTCGTTTCATAAGAGTGTTTGGTTTTATCGCCGCCCAAGATAGCCGCCGGGGGGAATTCCACTCCCAAACCACAGCCATCCGGTTTCAGTTTCCCGCCGGTTTGTCACAGGGCGCCGGGGCCTTGGGGCCCAAGTCCGAAATGGGGTTCCGTCGCCGCCGCGCGGGACGCGGCGGGCCTTCGTCACTCAAATGTAAACTGCTTGCCCTGGCCGAACACTTCCCCGGCCTCGCACCGGCCAGGAAAAATGGGCGCAATGGGCGTGGACTCGGCCCCGGTCGCCTTGTCCCATCGACGCACAGGCCGATGGGTTTCCGCCGCGGGGGAGATTCCGGAGCGCGTGCTATTCCTGCCGCCGGCCATAACTGGCTCGTGGTGCTCCGGGGCCGAATGGCGCTCGGGTCTCGCAACGGGGGGCGGCGGGCGCGCGAAACCGCCCACTGACCGGGCATCGGTCGCGGCGAGAATGGGGGCCGTAACCGGCTGAGGCGACGGGCAGCGGGGCAAAGACGTCTCAATTCGTTTTGGATCCGCGCAGCCACCACTCGAAGCCCGCCCCAGACCCGCTTTCCGGCCGAACCGGAAAAGGGCGCGTTCGCCCGGCCGCGCCGCGGCCGGAAGTCGAGCGCGATTCGGCAGTTCACTCCAATGAATCCGCCGAACCGTGAACCTGCTTCTCGTGTAGGCCAAAGGCTTACCACCTGTCTGGTGTTCTGCCCGACAGACAGAACCGCCTGGCTCTGGCAGAATATCCCAGGCTGAGAGAGGAAAGAAGAAACGGGGTGGGGAAAGTTTGCGCCGCCGGTCTGAGGAGGGCCGGCGGCGCTTGCATCAGGTGCCTGCGAATCCCTGCCGCGACAAGTTGTGTCTTTGCCTGGTTGAGAGCACTCGCCTGGCGGAGCGGGAGCGTCCGCGACTTGGTAGTCTGGGGGCGCTCCTGTTTTATACAACCTGCTTCCCGTCTGCCATCGTGTGACGGCCCCTTCCCTTCGCGATGGGGTGATGCCAACGGTTCGGGTCAGTCAGAGCAGCGCTTTGACTTCGGGCTGGCCAGGAAATCGATCGCACAGCCGAACTGCGGATCAAAGCGTCCGGCGTGGCGGCTGCGGGAGCGGATGAAGGTGGGTGCCTTTCGGTGCCTGGCACCCCGGCTCCACGGCACATGCTCGGTTGGAGTGTTGGCGTTGAGCGGGCGTTGTCTCGGGCAACCGCCGCCCAAGCCCAGCCAGAGGAGCCTGCTTTACTTTCGGCTTTCACACGCCAAATTGCTCCGCGATATGATGGCTTCAGTCGATTCAAACATTTGGGGCTTCCTCGCCATGCCCTTGGGCGTTTTGATTTGCTTCGGGCCAGCGCTGGCCCTCTGGCTGCTGGCCGAAGTCCGGACTCCTTCGCCGGACCAACGCCCCGACTACCGTTAGCGGGGCGGGCGCGCATCATCGCGCCCAACCAGGGCCGTGGAGCGGCCCGCGCCGCTCGCCGCAACCGGACCGGTCGGGGCCGCCAGCCCGTCAGGCCCCACGTCCGGCAGGTATTTGCTGGCGGCCGGGGCCGTGGTTGGCTCGCTGCGGGAGGGCACGAACGCATCCGCGCCAGTGGATTCGTGAGATATCTGGATTATGAACGGACGCAAACTTCGCTGGGGCATTCTGGGCACCGCGCAGATCGCGCGGAAGAATTGGAAGGCGATTCAACTTGCCGGCAACTCGACGGTGGTGGCGGTCGCCAGTCGCGATGCAAAGCGGAGTCGCCGGTTCATTGCTGAGTGTCAGGCCGAGGCGCCCATGGAGGCCGCTCCCCGGGCCTTCGGCTCCTACGAGGAGTTGGTGGCGTGCGCGGAGGTGGACGCGGTGTATGTCCCTCTTCCCACCGGACTGCGCAAGGAGTGGGTGCTCCGCGCCGCGGCCGCGGGAAAACACATCGTCTGCGAGAAGCCCTGCGCGGGCAGCGTGGCCGACCTGCGCGAGATGCTGGAGGCCTGCCGGCGCCAGCGGGTGCAGTTCATGGACGGGGTGATGTTCATGCACAGCCGGCGGCTGGGGCTTTTGCGCGAGGCATTGGACGACGGCGAGAGCGTGGGCGAGGTCCGGCGCATCGCCTCTGCCTTCACCTTTCGCCAGGCTCCGGACTTTTTCGCGGGCAACATCCGCACCCACAGTGCGCTGGAGCCGCATGGCTGCCTGGGCGACCTGGGGTGGTATTGCCTCCGGTTCGCCCTTTGGTCCCTGCGCTGGCAGATGCCCCTTCAGGTCAACGGACACCTTCTCTCTCAGTCCGGCCGCCCCGACAGCCCGGCGGCCGTGCCCACGGCGTTTTCCGGAGAACTGCGCTTCGCCGGAGGCGTTTCGGCCGGTTTCTACTGCTCGTTCCATACCGAAACCGAGCAATGGGTGAATGTCAGCGGCACCCGCGGCTGCCTGCTCGTGCCGGACTTTGTCCTGCCCTGCGCGGGGACGGAGCCGGCCTTCACGGTTCGGCACGCCGAGTTTTCGGTGAACGGGTGCGATTTCCGCATGGAGGAGCGCGCCCGGCGCTTCACGGTAGCGGAAGCCAGCCACGGTCATCCCACCGCCCAAGAGGCCAATCTCTTCCGCAACTTCGCCGAGCAAGTCCGTTCCGGCCGGCTCAACGAAGTCTGGCCGGAGGCCGCCTTGAAGACCCAGATCGTCATGGCCACCTGCCTTGACTCCGCCCACGCGGGCGGTCAGACAATTCCGCTCACCTAACCCAAATTTCATGGATGCGAGCGCTTTTCACTTTTTTTCGCCTCCCGCGCGTCGCAACTGCCTGCACAACAAGCCCCGCCTTTTCCAACACCCGCAAGTGGAGACCCAGCCCCTTCCCCCCCCCGCGCCACCGCCAGGATACGCTGCCGGCCAAAAGATGTTCCTGCGTTTCAACCCCCGCAAAAAGGACGGCAAGACGCATCGCTACTGGAGCGTCGTCGAGAACCGCCGTCTGCGCGCCGGCCACCCCACGCAACGCACCGTCCTCTACCTGGGCGAAATCCATGACCCGCAGCAAGCCGCCTGGCGCAAAAGCCTCGACGCGCTCAATGAAACCACCCAGCTCACCGAACAAATCCGCCTCTTTCCCGATGATCGGGAGATCCCGCCCGAGATCCTCAACGGCTTCCAGGTCAAACTCTCCGAACTGACGCTGCAACGTCCGCGCGTCTTCGGCGATTGCTGGCGGGCGGGTCGTCTCTGGGACGAACGGCCCTGGGCCCGTTCTGGCGCCCGCGCCTGCCGGACGGCAAAGCCGCAGTGCCCTGGTCCAAAGTGCTCGGAACTGCTGGCCGCGCGCCAACGGGTCGCTCCGGGCAGTAAGTGGCCTTTGCCCCGCCGCGGGTTTCTGGCCCGCGCGATGGACCCGTTGCTCGATGAAGACTTCGCCGTGGCCGCCAAGAACCGCCTCGATGAATGTCGGGGTCGCATTGCCCCCCGCCGCACCGAGCTCTTCCCCCCTTTGCCGGCGCGCGGGAAGGATCTCTTCGGCGCCATGTACGACCGGTTGCTCGACGACCGGACCCGCACGTATTTCGAGGGCGACGGGGAGCAAGCCCCCAAAGCCCAACACGGCTGCAGTCGCGACCGACGCTCTGACTGCCGGCAAGCGGTCATCGCTGGGGGCTTGAGTCCCGAAGGCTTCACGCTCGCCGACGGGGAAAAGACGGTGCGACTGAGATTCTTCCTGTGCCGACTGGAATCCGGCGAACCGCAACCGCTCGGCTGCGCCGCGATCAAATGGATCAACTGCGCGGAACTCGATGCGCATGATTTCCCCGCCGCAGATGCCCGGCTGATTGAAAAGTTGAAGGGCGCACTCGAGCTTTGGCAATCGTCCGCCTGACTTGCCCGTTTCGCTTTGCGCTTTGCGGTCACCGCAACTCGACGAGAATCCTCATCGGCGCGCGACCAACGTGCCGCGATGGAACTGCGGAGCCTCGCGGTTCGTTTTTCCCATGCCGCACTCCGATCTCCCGGTCCTGTCGGCGTGGCAAAATCGCGATTTGAATGGGGACCGCAGGCAAATCGAATGGCATTGTGTCAAGAACAGACAGCGGAACAAGCGAATCGGACCGCGCCACCGGCGAAATGAACCGCGGTGCGAACGAAACGGACTTCGGCTGGTCAAATTTGAACAGCGCACATAGCACACCGAACCGCGAAGTGGGTCGTCCGGCATGGCAAGCCCCTTCTGTTATGTCAATACGTTTAGGAGACACTACACTAGCTGGGGCGCATCTCAGTTTCTTGCAGGCAACCAGGGCGCGAACCGGACGCGCGGCGCCTGGTCCAGCCTGAAAGGCTGGCGTGAACCAGCCCAGGGCCAGCGAGCGGAGCGAGCGCCGCCCTGGGTCAGCGGCCACCCGCAAACGCGCTCTGTCAGAGCGCGAGTGCGCACCACCGCTCCTGCAGAGCGGTCCCCCTTGGAGGAATTCCACCCAGGGCGGCGCTGCGCTGGCCCTGGGCTGGTTCACGGCCGGCCTTTCAGGCCGGCCAGACCGCCTGCAAGAAAGTGAGATGCGCCCCACTAGCTGGAATCACTTGGCCCGACTTCACTCTCGCAACGTGGCTTTCATCCCACACTCAAGCCCCAAAGGGAGCTTGAAGAATTTGCGGCTCTCGCCTTTACTGCATAAACAGGCGCACAACCATGCACCCGCTCGAATTCACTTGTCCGGCTTGCGGCCAACCGATGAGCGCGCCAGCAAAAGTCCGCGGCCAGGTGGTACGCTGTCCTTCTTGCGAGCATGGCTTTGCAGTTGCAAAAGTTTCCGCCCTGTCGAAGCTTCGAAACATCATCGGCAGGCGATATTCTCCTCAGCAGTCCAGCAGTGTTCTCATTCCCAACGCCCTGCCTTCCGTATCCGCCAGACCATTGGTTTCCATTGCTCCGCAACAGAATGTCACGGTGATCGTCCGGGAGCGCCGGTCGTGTCTTTCCGGTTGCGGGTCGGGATGCGCTCTGGTTCTTGTGGCTATGATGTTGTTCGCCCTGCTGTCCGCTTCTTGGCATGGTCGAGACTCGGGCCCGTCGAGCGTCCCGGCAGAAGCCAAGCCGCAAGCGCCAGAGCTCCCTGTGCCGCCCGCCTTAGCCCCAAACTCGCTGGGGCCCGGCGACAAGGCGGAGCGAGAAACGGCCGCGGCCACGCGGCTGCTGGCGTATCACCAGGAGCTTGCCGCCAAGGGCGATACATACGGACTCTATCAGATGGGGCGGCGCTATCTTCATGGCGATGGCGTCGAAACCAACGTGAGCAAGGCGTTGGATCTGTTGGGCAAGGCGGCGCAGCAAGGCAGTGCTGCGGCCAAAGCCGAATTGGAGGAGTTTGCCAACTCACCACGAAAATGACCGCAGGCAACCTGGACGGCTTCCTGCTTAACCCGAACTACCGGGGCCGCCAAGTTCGTCGGCTGAGAGAAAGACCCCGCCCTGTTTGACCGGAAGCTGGAACAGGTGATCCGCGCTTTGCGGATAAAGGAAGGCGGGCGGGTCAACTCCAGATCCTTGAGTGGCGCCGTTTCAAGCGGTTGGAGGCGGAGCGGTACTTGGAGTACTTGGAGCGCTGGCGGGAACAGCGCGAACACCGGTTCACTCCGCCACGCGCTTCAGAGAAGTCTCCGGGGAAAGAGAGTTGAGGCGAACACGATGCTGGCACTCAAGACGTGACGGGCGCACCGCGTGAGAGTCGCTTTTCGTGGCTGAGTGTGACGTTGCGCAAACGGCTGGAAGCCCCCGCGCCGGGACTGACGCCGCGGGCCGTGCTGGAGACGCTCTCCGGCATCCTGATGCTCGACATGCATCTGCCGCTGGGGCCGACGGACGGAAACTGGTGCTGCCGCGCTCCACGCAACCCGAGCCGGAACAGCGGCTGGTGCTGGAAAAGTTGGGCTGGGAGTTGCCGGCGCAACCGCCGCCGCACGTTCGCTCGCCCCAGGCCCTCGCGACTGCCAAGGCCCCAGAGACGAAGTCAAAATTGTAGTGGAGACCTTTTGAACGGTTGGCCTGCAAACCAACGCCTTACGCCTCCCTACCCCCCTCATCCATGAAATTTGGGCTAACTTCCTTCGCGCCGACCGGCGCGACAGACGCGGCTCCGCTGTCGGCTGCCGCTGTCCGTTTGTGGCTTGTCCCGCACTCCGGCCATCGGCTAGGTTCGGCGCGGCGCGGGAAAGGGCCGCGGGACCGAAGTTGACGATCGTGGACCACATGGGCAACCGAGTTGCCATCGCCATCGCCGCCCATCCGGACGACATCGAGTTCCTGATGGCGGGGACGCTGCTCCTGCTGCGGCAGGCCGGCTTCGAGACGCATTATCTGAACCTGGCCAGCGGCCACTGCGGCAGCACGCGCCACGACGGCAAGACCACACGCGCTTTGCGCGCCAAGGAAGCCCACGCCGCCGCCGGAATCCTCGGCGCACAGTTCCATCCCAGCTTCCGGGACGATCTGGAAATCTTCTATGATTTGAACGCTCTCCGCCGCCTGGCCGCGCTCCTCCGCGAGGTCAAGCCGGGAATCGTGTTGACCCACTCGCCGCAGGATTACATGGAGGACCACACCAACACCTGCCGGTTGGCAGTGACCGCCGCGTTCGCCCGCGGCATGCCGAATTTCAAGACCGTCCCGCCGCGGGCCGCCGTCCCTGGCGACGTGACGGTCTATCACGCCCTGCCGCACGGCTTGCGCGACGGTCTGCGCCGCCGCATCATTCCCGGCGCGTTTGTGAACACCACCCCGGTGCATCCGACCAAGCTCGCCGCGCTCGCGGCGCACCAGAGCCAGCAGGACTGGCTCGAAACCAGCCAGGGAATGAATTCCTATCTCCGCGCTATGGAAGCGATGTCCCGCGCCGTCGGGCGGATGTCCCGGAAGTTCCCGCACGCCGAGGGTTGGCGCCGGCATCTCCACCTCGGCTTCAGCGCGGCAGACGTTGATCCGCTGGCGGAGGCGCTCGGCGCGAACTACTTGACGAATCCGGCTTACGAGCGCGCGTTGAGCCGTCACTTATGAACCGCGCGAACCCGCAACCTGCAACCGCACCCCCAAAATGCCCCGCAAACTCAGCTCCATCGCCCCCGATTGGTGGGATTACACCACGCTCGACGACGAGATCGTCCGCGACGCCGCCCGGCTGACGCCCGAGCAGATGCTCAAGCTCTCCCGCCCCGGCTTCCGCGTCGTGTTTTACGACACGCTGGAGGAGTTCTACCTGGCCGAGGCGCTCGAATACGTCACCGCCTGGCGGCAAGCCACGCCCGACAACCCGGTCGGCCTGTGCGGGCCGATTGGGCCGACCGAGCAGTTGCCGCTCGTCGCCCGGCTCGTCAACGACCTTGGCCTGCCGCTCCACGCCGCGCATTTCTGGGGCATGGATGAATGGGCGCTGGACGGCCAGGAAGTCCCGCCGACGCACCCGCTCTCGTTCGAGAAGGCGGATCGCGAGCTGTGCTTCCACCGCATTCGCAAGGAACTCCGGATGCCGGAGACCAACCTGCATTTCCCCAAGGCGGACACGACGGCTTACCGTCGGACATGGGACGCTGGCGTGCGGTGCGCCGTGATGCAGGGCGGCCAGGGCGACGTGAAACACTGGGCCTTCAACGACCCGCCCCAGCGCAAGGGCCGATCCAAGGACGCGCCGCCGGCGCCGGCGGAATTTCGCAAGCTCACAACGCGGATCGTGGACCTGCACCCGTTGACGATTGCGCAAAACGCCCGCACCTCCGGCGGCGGCAATATCGCGCTGGTTCCCACGCAGGCGATCTCCGTCGGGCCGCACGAAACCTGGAAGGCGGAGAAGGTTTCCATCTGGCACGCCGGCCGGCACGACAACCCGTTCGGCCAGCGGCTGACGACGCTGATGATCGCCCAGAAAATTCCGGACGCCGCGGTGCCGATGTCGCTCCTGGCCGACCATCCGAACGTGCAATTCAATTTCTATCGTCCCGGGATCGGCACCTGCGACGTGGAAATGCACTGAGTTCCGGTCACGGTTGCGTGACGGAGACCGCGGGGGACGGCAGTTCGCGGCGCATTTCGGCGAGGCGGTAGCCGAAGCCCGCTCCGCGGAGCGTCGATAGGTCCACCATTCCGTGGCGCCGCTGGTAGGCGCCCGGATGCACGGCGGCCTCGGCGCGCGAGGCCTCGGGATAGAACTGCATGGCGTTCGTCTCGACGCCCATGATTGTGCCGACGCGCGCGGCGAGCAGCAGATGCGGGAGCTGGGCCAGCATCGGATTGGTCAGGTCTTGCACCATGAGCGGCAGGCCGTGGGCCTTGGCCCAGCAGGCGCTGAGCAACGCGCCGGTTTGGGTCTTGCAGGTCTTGAGCGCCACGCCGGACCAGCCCAATTCGCGGCCCAGCGCCACGCACCGCCAGTCGTGCGCGCTTTCGTCGAGGAAAAGCGGTTTGCGCGCCGAGACGGTATGCACGTCGAGGCGGTGGCGTTCGAGGTCGTACGGAAACGGCTGCTCAACGTAGAGCACCCGGTCATAAAGCCGGGGCTGCTCGGCCCGCAGCCGATCGAGCAGCGAGTTCACGTAGTCCGGGTCCGTCACCGTGCAGTTGAAGTCCGCCGTCAGCCACTCGACGCCGTGGGCGAGCGCGATCCGGCCGACGCGCAGCAGGCGCTGCCAGTCCCATTCCCAATCGGTGCCGCGCAGCTTGACTTTCAGGCAGGTCAAGCCGTCGCGCCGGATCCAATCCGCGAGCAGGACCGGATGGCCGTCGTGTGGCTCGTCGCCGCGCAGCTCGGCGGCGTCAAGCGGGTCCAGCCCGCCGACCAGGTGCCAGGCGCGCAATTGGGTGGGCGGCCGGGCGACGAGGAAATCGGCCGGATACTTGCCGGCAAAGGAAACAGCCGCACCACGGGCCGGCGCGAGGAAGCCGGCGAGATCACGATTGAAGAATTCCGCCGTGTAGGTTTCGTAGGTGGGGCGCTGCTGGATTTGTCCGTAGGCGTCGTGCAGCGCGAGGTCGAACGGCGAACAGCAGACCAGCGCCGCCAGCCACGGCATGGCCTCCGCCTCCGGGCGGGCTTGGTTGACCGATTGAAGCAAGTCCGGCAGCGCGTGCTGCTGGAAATCGTGCCCGATTTCCAGCGGATGGCCTTCTCCGGGAAAGCGCGCCCAGGCGTCCGCCAGCCGCGCGCAGAATGCCTGAAGCCGCTCGTGCCGGTGCACGTAGGGCCAGGCGCTCGGCCAGACCCACTGCACGCTCAGCGGCGTCTCGCCCCAGCCTTCGGCTACCCGGCCCCGGCGGTCGGTGACGCGCAGGCAGACGCGGGCGCAGGTGACGTGGGTGAGCGTCTCCGGCCCGAACTTGAGCGGCACGCGCGTTCGCACCGGCAGGAAGTAGAGCGTCGCGCCGAGGACTCGGATGTCGGTGGCCTTGGGCATGAACTCAGGCGAAAAGGCGATCCGCGGCGTGCGCGGAACCGCTGGCTGGCGCGGCCCAAATCGCGGGCGGGAGTCCTGGAAACCGCCGGGCCGGACTCGCTGTCAGTCTCCAGGTGCGGCGCAGCGAATCACCCGGGGCTTCGGGCTTCGGACTTCGGACTTCGGATTTCATACTCACTCCGGCAGCGGCTGGCCTTTCGTTTCGCGCCCGAGCCAGATGAGCGCCATGCCGATGAGGTAAACGAGCGTCACCACGGCGCCGGCCTTCGCGTAGCGGCCGCCGTAATGAGCCACCAGGCCGCCCTGGGTCAGCGCGCCGGCGGCGGCGAGGAGGCGCCCGGCGTTGTAGCTCACGCCCTGGCCGGTGGCGCGAGCGCGGGTTGGAAACAGTTCCGGCAAATAGAGCGGAAGCCAGCCGTAAAACGCCGCCGTGGTCCCGCCCACCACGAAAGCGCCGAGGAGAAACGCCGCGCCGAATTCGTTGACCGCCCGGAACAGGACCGCGCTGGAAACCAGCGAGGCCGCGCACAACAGGCAGTAAGCCGGCCGCCGGCCCAGGAGTGCGCCGACCCACGGGCCGAGAAAGGAGCCGGTCACCGCGCCCAGCGACATCGTGAACATCGTGATGCCTTTGGCCGCGTTGAGGTCGCGCCCCGCGGCGCCCACCATCTGGTCCGCCCACAGCGGCAGCCATTGCACCGAACCCCAGGTGCCGATCAGCGCCACGGACGCCAGCGCGATGGCCAGCAGCGTGGCGCCGCGGAGCGCGGGACCGAAGACCTCGCGCAGCGGATGCGTCGTGCGGTGCTTCACGGATTCCCGCCACCGGCGCGACTCGGGCACGCGCAGGCTGATGAAAAAAGCCAGCACTGCCGGCGCGGCGCCGGCCAGCATCACCCACCGCCAGGAATGCGGCTTGACCGGAACGATCCACGTCAGCAACCCGATAAGCGCGTAGCCGACGTTGGACGCCGCACCGATGACGCCGGCCAGGAGCGGCCGTTTCCGTTCGGGCCAGCATTCCATTACGAGCGCGACGCCGAGCGACCATTCGCCGCCCATGCCCAAAGCCGCCACGAAACGGAACAGGCCAAGTTGCCAAACGGCGTTCGCCAGATAGCACGCGCCGGTGAAGATCGAGTAGGTCAAAATGCTCGCCACCAGGGCGCGGACGCGGCCGAGTTTGTCGCCCAGCCAGCCGAACAGCAGACCGCCCCCGGCCGCGCCGACGAGGAACAGCGCCGTGATGATGCCCATCCACGGTCCAACCTGCTGGTCCGCCTGGGTGCCGAGCAATTCCTGCAACGCCGGCCGGGCGACGACTGGGAAGATGCCCATCTCCAGCCCGTCGAACATCCAGCCCAGAAACGCCGCGGCCAGGACCAGCCATTGCGCCCGGGTGAGGGCACGGCACGCCTCCACGGCGCCAACACCGGCCACCGGCGCACCGAACGCCCGGCGGGGCGCTGTTTCATCGGGAAACACCCGACCTCTATACGCGGCGGGGCCGCGGCGGGGCAAGCCGGGAGGCGGAGCGGGACTCCCGTTCACTTCTCTGGCGGCGGGAACACCGGCCGGTAATGAGCGTAACGCCGCAGGATGCTTTTCACGTATCCCCGGGTGCCGGGGAAGCCGATTTGTCCGATGAAGACCGCGCTGTTGGTGGCCGCCGGGCCGCGTGCCCACTTGAGGACGTTGGCCCGGCCGGCATTGTAATCGGCCAGCGCGTAGGGCAGTGGATTGTCCGTGGCGGCGTAGCGGTGGAGCAATTTTCGCAGGTACCAGGCGCCGGCGAGCGTGTTTTTTCCGGGGTCGAACAACTGGCTGTGGACGAACAGCGGCACGCGCTCCGCCGCGGCCCACTCGCGGGCCGCCGGCTCCATGAGCTGCATCAGCCCAACCTCGCCGGCACGGCCCACGGCCCGCGGATCGAACCAGCTCTCGCGCCACACGACCGCCTTGATCAAGGCCGCGTCCACGCCATACCGCGCGGCGGCGGCCAGGATGACCCGATCCTGGCTGTGTTCGTGGTGCGTGCGCCAGGCGTCGTAAAGCGCCAGCAGACCGCTGAGCAGAACGGCCAGGAAAATCCACCGGCGCCAGCGGTGGAAGTTGCCGGGTTGACGGGCCATGCGGTGTGTTTGGCGTTGTGGCTGCGTGCGACTTGGTGTTTAGATTACGCGGCAACGAAGCCGTTGGAAACCAAGAACGATTTGAACGCGCGACGCCTCGGTGAAGCACGGAACGCCAGGCCTCCCGGAGCCATCCGAATTCCGAAACCCGAAGCCCGAAGGAAGCCCGAAAGCCGAACGCCGAGAAGATGCCTGGGGCGCCGAGCGCGTTGGGCCGGCATCCCGGTGCCGAGGGCGGTCTTCGGCTTTCTTTCGGGCCTCGGACTTCGGACTTCGCGCTTCGGAGGTTCCTTCCGGCCATGATCGCCCGCGTCACATTGGAAATCGCGCTCCGCAAGGATTTCGACTACCTCGTCCCGCCGGAGTTGGCAAAACAGGTGGAGGTGGGCACGCGGGTGCAAGTGCCCTTCGGCGCGCGCAAGGTGCTGGGCGTCGTCACCGCGCTGGCCGAGGAATCCGCGCGCGCGGCGATCAAGCCCATCCTCAAGATCGTAGGGGCGACCTCGCTCGTGACGCCCAAGGTGTTGACGCTAGCGCGGTGGATTTCGGATTACTACTGCTGTCCGCTGGAAACCTCGCTCAAGAGCGTGCTGCCCGAGGCGGTGCGGCGCGAGGAGGCGGGCTGGCGCGAGCGACTCTACGTCCGGGCGCTGCCGTTCCCCGGCGAGTTCCCCAAACTGCCGAAGCGCCAACTCGAAGTCTGGAACATTGTCGAGGAGCGTCGCGAGATTCTGCTGCAAGAACTGCTGGACCTGGCCCAGACCACCGCCGCCACCGTGCGCCGGCTCGAAGACCGCGGCTTGGTGGCGATCTCGTCGGAAATCTCCGAGCGCGATCCCTACGCCCACGAGCACATCCTGCCCACGCAGCCGCTGGCGCTCAACGCCGCCCAGGCCAAGGCGCTGGAGGGCATTAAGGCTGCGATGGACGGAAGCCGTGACGCGGGCCCCGTGACGCGTGAAAATTCCACGGCGCCCCAAGGGGATTCACGCATCACGCATCACGCATCGCGCACCTTTCTTCTCCACGGGGTCACGGGCAGCGGCAAGACCGAAGTCTATCTCCAGGCCATCGCCCATGCGCTCGCCAACAGGCAAGGCGCCATCGTGCTCGTGCCGGAGATTTCGCTCACGCCGCAGACCGTCGAGCGGTTCAAGGCGCGGTTCAGCTCCGGCCCCCTCCAGACGCTCGTCGCCGTGCTGCACAGTCATCTCTCGGCCGGTGAGCGGCACGACGAATGGCACAAAATCCGCCAAGGCCGGGCGCGGATTGTCATCGGCGCGCGCTCGGCGATCTTCGCACCGGTGGACCCGCTGGGGCTGATCATCGTGGACGAGGAGCACGAGCACACTTACAAGCAGGAGGAGGCGCCCCGCTACCACGCCCGCGACGTCGCGGTGGTGCGCGGCCAGCGGGAAGGCGCGACGGTTGTGCTCGGCTCCGCGACACCGTCGTTGGAGAGCTATTACAACTGCCGGCGCGGCAAGTACACGCTGCTCGAACTCCCCGAACGCGCCGACAACGCCCGGATGCCGCACGTCCGCGTCGTGGACATGCGCCAGTCCGTCCGGAAGGGCGGCGGCATCCCGATTTTTTCGCCCCAGCTCAAGGAGGCGATCGCGCAGCGCCTCGAGCGCGGCGAGCAGACGATTCTCTTCCTCAACCGGCGCGGCTACTCCTCGGCGCTGGAGTGTCCGCAATGCGGTTTCGTCGCGCAGTGCCCGAATTGCAGCGTGTCGCTCACCTACCATCGGCGCGAGCAGAAGCTGGCCTGCCACATCTGCGGCCACGCCGCGCCGGTGCCGCCCGTTTGTCCGAACGAGCAGTGCCGCAATCCGAAGATCCGGTACGCCGGCCTGGGGACCGAGAAGGTCGAGGACACCCTGACGCGGCTGTTCCCGCGGGCCCGCATTCGGCGCATGGACTCGGACATCATGAAGCGCAAGGAGGATTACCGGCGCGTGCTGGGCGACTTCCGCACGGGCAAGATTGATGTGCTGGTGGGCACGCAAATGATCGCCAAGGGACTCCACTTCCCGAACGTGACGCTGGTGGGGATCATCTACGCGGATTTGGCGCTGCATCAGCCGGATTTCCGCGCCGGGGAGCGCACCTTCCAACTGCTCACGCAGGTTTCCGGCCGCGCGGGTCGGGGCGACCTCGAGGGCGAGGTGTTCGTGCAGGCGTTCACGCCGTTTCATCCGGCGATCCAATACGCCCGCCGCCATGATTTTGCCGGGTTCTACGAGCAGGAAATGGAGTTCCGCGAGCAGCTCAAGTATCCGCCGCTCAGCCGCGCCGCGCTGCTCACGCTCAAAGGCCGCAACGAAGACAAGGTGAGATTCAGCGCCGAGCATCTGCGCAAAGAACTGGACAAGCTCGTGGCGGCGAGTATCCCGCCCGCGAGTGAGCATGGCGTCTCGCCGCCCGAACCTTCGGAAACGCTCTTTGCCGATGACGCGCCGGCCGCCCCGCGAGGGGAGGCGGTGCTCACCGGCAGGCCGGAAACTCCGCCGCCGCGCCCCTTGTTCCGCGACCTGGTCCTCGCCGGCCCGGCGCCGGCACCGCTGCTCCGCGCGGAGACCTTCTACCGCTATCAAATCATGCTGCGCACGCAGCAAATGACCATGCTGAGCCGCACCCTGGCAACGCTGACGGCGGCGCTGGCGCTGCCCGAGGATGTGTCGTTGACGGTGGATATTGATCCGGTGGATTTGACGTGAGTGCGGCTGAGCCAGCGCGTTTTGCTCATTGCCAGCAGCCGCGACGGTGCAAGAATTGGCCCGACTATGAACCAGACCTTCACGCGTCGCGATTTCCTCGCCGCTTCGACCGCTTTCGCCACCGGGTTGGGCCTCGGCCTGGGCGCCGCTGCCGGCCGGGCGCAGGACGCGGCCCCGGTTTTCAAGACGAAACTCCACAAGGCCCTCATCCGGAGCAAACCGACGGAGGACGAGTTGAAGCGGCTTAAGGACGCGGGCTTTGACGGGGTCGAGGGAGGCATCCTGTCACCGCGGGAGGCGGAGCAGTGCCGGGCCGTGGCGGAGAAACTCGGCATGAGGATCCACTCCGTGCTGCGCGGCTGGGCGGAGTTCAACAGCGACGACCCCGCCCAGGTGGAGGCCACCTTCAAGCTCACCGAAGACGCGTTGCGCGCGGCGCGGGGCTTCGGCGCGGACACGGTCCTGCTCGTGCCGTGCCGGATTGGCGGCATGAAGATGCCCAAGCCGCAGGAGTTTGTTATCCAGTTCGACGAGCAGACCGGCCATCTCACGCGCGTCGTTGCCGGCGACAATGCGCCGTATGCGGATTACCTGAAGGCCCACAACCACGCCATTGACACCTCCCGCGAGGCGGTGAAGCGGCTCATCCCGCTGGCCGAGAAGTGCCGCGTGGTCATCGCGCTGGAGAACGTGTGGAACAACCTCTGGGTCCAACCGGCCGTCTTCAAGAATTTCGTCGCCTCCTTCGCCACTCCGTGGGTGAAGGCGTATTTCGACATTGGCAATCACGTGAAGTACGCGCCGCCGGAGGACTGGATTCTCACGCTGGGCAGCCTCGTCGCGAAGTGCCACGTGAAGGATTTCAAGCTCAGCGCGACCGATCCGGGCGATGGGAAGTTCGTGAACATCCGCGACGGCAGCGTTCGCTGGCCGGCCGTCCGCGCCGCGCTCGACCAGATCGGCTACAACGGCTGGCTGACGATTGAGGGCGGAAACCTCTCGCTGGAAGAGGACAGCCAGCGACTGGATTTGATCATCGCAGGAAAATGAATCGGCGGGATCGGCAGGACGTGAACCATGATCCACGTCCGCACGCATTCCGTTTCACGGCCAGTTCACTGCTTCACTCTGGCCGCCTTCACGATTTCCGCCACCAGTTCATCCGGCTTCCACTTGTTCTCCGGAATGATTTTCCGCACCCGGCCGCGCGCGTCCACCACGACGGTGCGCAGGTTGTGGCTGATGCCGCCGGTCGCGTCGCGCCAGAAGTACATCCCGAACTGCTCCGTCAGCGCCGTGATGTCGATGAGCTGGCCCGTCGCGAAGGTCCAGTGCTTCGGGTCGCAACCGTGCTGCTCGCCGTAGGCCTTGAGCCGTGCGGGTGTATCGTAGTCGGGGTCGAATGAGAGCGTCAGCAGATGCCAGTTCGTCGGGCCGCTGCGCATCGTCAGGAGTTGCTGCTGGGCCTTCTCAAAGTTGTTCGCCATGAGCGGGCAAAAGGTCGGATACGGGCAGCGCGTGAAGAGAAACGTGATGGCCAGGGCCTGGCCGCGAAACTGGCTCAGGCTCACGGGCTGGCCGAATTGGTTCGTGAAGGCGTAGTCCGGAAGCGGGTCGCCGACCTTGAGCGGCTCGACGTCGCGCACCAACCGGAACGGGCCGGTGGTCGGAGCGCCGGTCTTGGCGGCCACAGTCAGCTTCTTGACTTGCTCAATCCAGCCATCGTTATCGGTCACGACCATCCGGAACGACACGGTGTCGCCCACCTTCAGGCCGGCCAGATCGTTGGGGTCGCGGACCTCGAACGGCATGGTCATCGCCGGCATGTAGCCGGGGATTTCGTCGTGGCGGATGCGCACCGTCTTCCCGTCGGGCTTGAGTTCCTGGACGACCCCGCGAACCTGGTAAATCTGCCGCTTCATGGCCGCCGGTTCGGACGAAGCCGCCGTCGGGTTCGTTTCGCCGGCGGTCCCGCGAAGAACCGACGCCAGCAGCGCCAGGCCCAGCCACAAGTTGAATCTCACACCGGACAAATTTCTCGCGCCCCAGGCCGTACGCAAGCGCGTTTTGTGAACGAGCCGGGGCAACCAGCCCGTGCCATTCGTTGGTTCGCGCCGGCCAGTCCAGCCTTTACAACCACGCCCCGATCCGCTAACGCTGGTCGCAGATAATCTATGGCAAAGAGACTCCTCACCTTGGGGCTGCTGCCGCTGCTGCTCGCCGGCTGTGCCGCGCATTTCAACAACCTCACGCCGCCGCAGGTCCGCCGCAATGACAACAACCTTTATCCCCTGGAAGTGGCCGTCCGAAGCCGGCAGGAGAGCCTGCGGTGGAAAACGATCCAACCCTATGCCGTGGTGGGCACCGAGTTTTATCCGATGCGGCCGGTGCCGCTGATGACGAATCGCTGGGAAACTCTGGTGCCCATCCCGCCCGGAACCAACATCGTCCATTACCGGTACAAGTTCGACTTCAAGTACAATGCCATCTCCGCCCGCCGCGAGGATAGCGCGACCTCCCCGACCTACACGCTGAAGATCGCCGAGTAGCGGCGAGATCCTTCAGGCCGCCCGATTCGATGGAGCCGCGGGCCTCCTTCTGGCAGCCGCCTCCGCGCTGGGCGAGACAGAGTGTCGAACAGCGCCCGCGCGCCTCGGTGGGTCATGGCGGACCAATCCGCTTCGGCTTTTGGGGATGAACGAGGCCACGCGCTCCCAAGCCGGCCATCGCCTCGTGAGGCTGGCCAACGGCGTCTTCAGCATCCACTCGGCGACGTACGACGAGACGATGCATCCGGCGATTGGCCCGGCGGCGGAGGCCGAGTTGCTTTATGCCGGGCAACTCCGCCTGGGCGAGCGTCTGGCGGATCACGGGGATGAATTGGTCGTCTGGGATGTGGGGTTGGGAGCGGCGGCGAACGCCGTGGCGGTGCTGCGGGCCACGCGGGGCGGCGGGCCTCTGCTGCGGTTGGTCAGTTTCGACGACACGCTGGAGCCGCTCCGCTTCGCGCTGGCGCACCGAACCGAACTGGGGTTCCTCGGCGGCTACGACGCCATCCTTGAGCGCCTGGCGTCGGACGGGCAGGCGCGGTTCCGCGACGGCGCCCATGCGGTGGACTGGCGGATCCATCGGACGGACTTCCCCACGCTGCTGGCAGGCCCGCTCGCGGAAACCCTGCCCAGGCCCGACGCCATTCTCTTTGACCCCTTCTCGCCCGCCCGCAACCCGCAAATGTGGACCCTGGACCTTTTCACGCACCTGTTTCGCCGGCTCGCGCCGGAGCAGCCTTGCGTGCTGGTGACCTATTCCCGCAGCACGATGACGCGGGTGGCTCTGCTGCTGGCCGGATTCTTCGTCGGCGCGGGCGTCGCCAGCGGACGGAAGGAGGAGACAACGCTGGCCGCGAACACGCCCGCGCTGATTGCCCGGCCACTGGACCGACGTTGGCTCGAGCGGGCGCGGCGGTCGGGCAGCGCGGAGCCGCTGGCCGGGGCGGCTTACCGCCAGGCGCCGCTGTCAGAGCCAACTTGGGCGCAGTTGGAGCAGCATCCGCAGTTCTGCAAATGGTGTCGCCGGCAGGATTAGTTGAATCGCCCGCGCCGGTGAGTATCTTAGCCGCACTGTTCAGCGCCAGTTTTCCTGCCGCGGGTTGGCCCGGCGAGAAGCCCGGCCGACACGCCGGCGCCGATTCGGCGCCGACAACCGAGCCAGGCGGGGTTTGCGCAGGCGCGCCCCGGTCCGGCTGACGATTTCCGCGCCCCGCGGGGCGGATAATCCGCTAATGGAACTCATAAATCGAATGAGAAGTTATCGGAACGATTCACAAATCTCTTGCTGGGGACGAGGACGCGCACTATCTTGCGCCCCGTTTTCCCGGTCCTCGGGCGCCGAGCACTGCGGCCACTGCCTCACGGCCCTCCGCGGGGAGCGTGTTTGGCCGGGACGAAAAACGCGAACGTCAGACTTTTGAAATGTCCGCCATCTTTCCAAAGTGGACGAACCGCCTGCCGGCGTGGATTTGCGCCGGCGGGTTGTTGGCGAGCGCCGGCGTGACCGCCGGCGTGTGGTATTATTTCACGCCGAAGTACACCCGGGTCGGCTACCAGCCGATTCAGCCGGTGGCGTTTTCCCACGCGGTGCATGTGGATCAAGTCGGCTTGGACTGCCGCTACTGCCACAACGCGGTGGAGAAATCCTGGTACTCGAACATTCCCTCAAGCAGCACCTGCATGAACTGCCACAGTCAGGTGCTCAAGGATGATCCCCGGCTGGCGCTCGTCCGTGAAAGCGCCCAGACCGGCCGGCCGATTCCCTGGGTCCAAATCCACCGGCTGCCGGACTTCGTCTATTTCAACCACTCCGTCCACGTGAACCGCGGCGTCAGTTGCGTCGAGTGCCACGGCCAGATCAACCAGATGGACGAGGTGTCCGAGGTCCAGCCGCTGAGTATGTATTTTTGCCTCAATTGCCATCGCCACCCGGCCGGCTTCGTGCGGCCGCTGGACAAGATTACCGATTTGAACTGGAAATGGAGCGACAACCCCGCGACGGCCGCCGAACTACAGCGTCTGAACGGCGAGAAGATCGTGCGCGACTGGAAAATCCAGTCTCTCCAGACCTGCTCCGCTTGCCACCGATGAGCGCGACGAAGTGTTGCCAAACTAACGCGCCAGACGGCCGCCGCCGCTGCGCGTCGTCCCGCCGGGATGAGGCCGTCGAGACCGCCGGCGTGACGGTTCGCGCCCCATGGGATCCGACCGAATGAAGACGATGCCTTCCCCCGCCACCCCAACTGGAACCGGCCGGAGTTACTGGCGCAGCCTCGACGAGCTGGCGGACACCCCGGAATTTCGGCAGTGGGCGGAACGCGAGTTCCCCTCCGGGGCCACCGAGCTGGCGGACCCGGTCAGCCGCCGGCATTTCGTGAAGATCATGTCCGCCTCGTTTGCGTTGGCGGGCTTCGGGCTGACCGGCTGCCGGCGGCCGGTGTCGAACATCCTGCCGTTTGCCAAGGCGCCCGAAGACTACATCCATGGCGTCCCCAAGTATTATGCGACGGCGATGCCGACGCGCGGCGGCGCGGTCCCGTTGGTGGTCAAGTCGAGCGACGGCCGGCCCACCAAGGTGGAAGGCAACGCGCTGCATCCCGACAGCAACGGCGCGACCGATCGCCTGGCCCAGGCGTCCGTGCTCGATCTCTACGATCCGGACCGGGCGATGCGCTTTAAGAAGAATGGAGAAGTCGTCCAACGCCCCGCGGCCCTCGACTTCCTCAGCGGGTTGTCGCGCCAGGCGCAGGCCAACGGCGGCCAGGGCCTGTGCTTTCTGCTGGAGCGCAACACCTCTCCTTCCCGGGCGCGGCTCCAGAAACTCATTTCCGACCGGTTTCCCAAGGCGCGCTGGTTCCTCCATGAGCCGGTGGACTTCGACATCCACCGTGAGGCCGCGACGCTTGCGTTCGGCAAGCCGGTCCGGCCGTACCACCGGCTTGACCAAGCCAAACGGATCGTGGCGCTGGACTGTGATTTTCTCGGCGCCGAAGACGACTTGTTACGCTTCATCCGCGACTACGCCCGGGGCCGCAAGATTGCGGCGCCGGACAAGGCGCAGAGCGAAGACCTGATCAACCGGCTGTACGTCGTCGAGAGCTTGATGACGCTCACGGGGGCCAATGCCGACCATCGGCTGCGCGTGGCGCCGAGCGTCGTGCTGTCGGTCGCGGCGGCGCTGGCCGCGGAGATCGTCAAGGAAGGCGGCGGCGAATTCCGCGCGGCGCTGGCCCGGTTCGGCCAGCCCGCGGGCGTGGACCCGAAATGGATTTCCGAATGCGCCCAGGATTTGCGGGCGCACGCCGGCAACTGCGTGGTGCTCGCGGGCCAGCGCCAGCCGCTGGCGGTCCATCTGCTGGCCCACGCGATGAACGTTGCCCTGGGCAACGTGGGCAAGACCGTGGTCTTTCACGATGCGCCCGCCCCGGAGGAAGGGAGCGTTGCCGATCTCGCCGCCGTCTTGAATGCCGGCGAAGTGGCAACACTGGTCATCCTCGGCGGCAACCCGGTTTATACCGCGCCCGTCGAACTCGACTGGGCCGCCACGCAACGGAAAGCCAAGCAGGTCGTCCGCCTCGGCGCCTACGAAGACGAGACTTTCCCCGGCAGCGACTGGCATTTGCCGCGGCTGCACTACCTCGAATCCTGGGGCGACGCCCGCACCAGCGACGGCTCGCTCGTAGCCATCCAACCGCTCGTCGAGCCGCTGTTTGATGGCCTGACCGAACTTGAAGTGCTGGCGCGGCTCGCGGGCTTCGAACAGAGCGGCGCCTACGAGATCGTCCGCGAAACCTTCCGCGGCTTGGCGGGCGGCGGGGAAGACAACTGGAAGCGATTTCTTTTTAACGGCTTTCAAGAGGGTTCGGCGGCGGCGGCGGTGGAGGTGGCCTTCTCCTGGACCGCGGCGAACCGCGCGTTGCAGTCCGCCAAGCCGCCGCCACCGGCGGCGGACAAACTCGAAGTGGTTTTCCACCGCGATTACAAGGTGGACGACGGGCGGTTCAACAACAACGGCTGGCTGCAGGAGTTGCCCGATCCGATCACGAAGATCGCCTGGGAGAACGTGGTCCTGCTCAGCCCGGCCACTTTCCAGAAGTTCGGCTTGGTGAGCCAGACCCGCGGCGGCGGCGCCACGGAGACGCCGTTGGTGAAGTTGGCGCTGGCGGGACGCGAGATCATCGGTCCGGCGTGGCCCCAGCCCGGCCTGGCGGACAACACCATCGGCTTGGCGCTTGGCTACGGCCGGACGCGCAGCGGTCGCGTCGGTAGCGGTGCCGGGTACGACGCGTACCGGTTGCGCACCCGCGAGGCGGCGCACTTCGCGTCGGGCGCTACGCTCACGCCGACGGGCGCGGTTCATCCGGTCGTCACCACGCAGCATCACTGGGTCATGGAAGGGCGGCCGGAGGTGCGCGAGGCAAACTTGGCGCAGTACTTCGAGCATCCGAATTTCGCCCTGGGCATGAGGGAAGAACCGCCGCCGATCACCCAGCCGCTTTATCCCAACCCGTTCGACAAGGCTAAGGCCAAGGGCGTCCACCAGTGGGGCATGGCCATCGACTTGAACTCCTGTGTCGGCTGCGAAACCTGCGTGGTGGCCTGCCAGAGTGAGAACAACATCCCGATTGTCGGCAAGGACCAGGTGGGTCGGGGCCGCGAGATGCACTGGCTGCGCATCGAACGCTTTTATACGGGCGGGCCGACCGACCCGCAGGTGGCGCTGCAGCCGCTGCCCTGCCAGCATTGCGAGGCGGCGCCCTGCGAAAACGTCTGCCCGGTTATGGCCACGTCCCACGACGATGAGGGGCTCAATCTGATGGTCTATAACCGCTGCGTCGGCACGCGTTACTGCTCGAACAACTGTCCGTACAAGGTCCGCCGTTTCAATTTCCTCGATTACAACAAGCGCCCGCTTGACCAACTCAAGGGGCCGTTCTATTCCTCGCCGCTGGTCCACAGTACCGACGGCGAATGGGATCTGGCGCGCTGGTGGCGGGATTTCAACGGCAGCAACCGGCCTGCGGAGGAGTGGGAACTGCTCAAGCTGGTGAAGAACCCGGACGTGACGGTGCGAATGCGCGGCGTCATGGAGAAATGCACGTACTGCGTCCAGCGCATCCAGCAGGCGGAGATCGCCCAGAAGGTCAAGGCGCGCGACAGCGGCAATATCGAAGTCCCGGACGGCACGTTCAAGACCGCCTGCCAGCAGGCCTGTCCGGCGGAGGCGATCGTCTTCGGCAACGTCCAGGATCCGCAGAGCCGGGTTTCCCAACTCAAGGCCCAGCAGCGGAACTACCAGTTGCTCGATTTCCTGGGCACCAAGCCGCGCACGACTTACCTCGCGCGGGTCCGTAATCCGAATCCTCGCATGCCTGACTATCAGCCGGCGCCGAACAGTTGGCGGGAATACGTGGACAAGCATGGCGATCCGACGGCGCACTTGAGTGAGATCGAGGAGTCGGCGGCGGGCGCACCCGCGTCGGCCGAAGGGAAGGAGGGCCGGCCGTGAACCCAACCGGGCCGATCCCCGCCATCCAGGTCGCCGCGCCGCCGGCCGAACTGGAACGCATCCCGCTGATTGCCAATCAACGCTCGCCGGGCTGGCTTAGCGACAAGATCGCCGGCGTGGTCGAAGGCAAGACGCCGCTCTGGTGGTGGTGCGCGTTCGTTCCGAGCGTTCTGTTTTTGCTGTTGGGTGCGGCCATGGTGGCTTACCAGATCTCGACCGGCGTTGGCGTGTGGGGCCTGGGACATCCGGTCATGTGGGGCTGGGCCATCGTCAATTTCGTCTGGTGGATCGGCATCGGCCACGCCGGCACGCTCATCTCGGCGATTCTGTTTCTGCTGCGCCAGCGCTGGCGGACGTCGATCAACCGTGCGGCGGAGGCGATGACGATTTTCGCCGTGATGTGCGCCGGGCTGTTCCCCATCATCCACATCGGGCGCGTCTGGCTGGGGTGGTGGCTGTTGCCGATTCCCAATGCCAACGGCATCTGGCCGCAGTTTCGGTCGCCGCTGATGTGGGACGTGTTCGCCGTTTCGACTTACTTCACGGTGTCGGCGCTGTTCTGGTACGTGGGCCTGATCCCGGACCTGGCGATCCTGCGGGACCGCGCCCAGACGAAGGCGCGGCAGTTCATTTACGGTTTCTTCGCCCTGGGCTGGACCGGGTCCAACCGGCATTGGAGCAACTACGAAAAGGCCTACCTCATCCTCGCCGGCCTGGCCACGCCGCTGGTGCTCTCGGTGCATAGCACGGTGTCGCTGGACTTCTCGGTGTCGCAGCTTCCCGGTTGGCACACCACGATCTTCCCGCCCTACTTCGTGGCCGGCGCGATCTATTCCGGGTTCGGCATGGTGCTGACGTTGATGGTGCCGTTGCGCAAGCTGCTCCACCTGGAGGAGATCATCACCATGCGGCACATCGATGTGATGTGCAAAGTGACGCTGGCGACTGGCTCCATTGTAGGCTACGCCTACGCGATGGAGTACTTCATCGCCTGGTACAGCGGCAATCCTTACGAGCAATGGACGTTCTGGAACCGCGTGTTCGGGAAATACTGGTACGGCGGCTGGGCGATGATCGGGTTCAACGCCCTGGTCCCGCAACTCTTCTGGTTCAAATGGGTGCGCCGGAACCTGATCGCCGTGTTCATCGTGTCCATCCTGGCGAACATCGGCATGTGGTTCGAGCGGTTCGTCATCGTGGTCGGCTCGCTCTACCAGGACTTCGTCGTCGCCAACTGGGGTTACTACAAGCCGACGTGGGTGGACATCGGTACTTACCTCGGTACCTTCGGGCTGTTTTTCACCTTCTTTCTCTTGTTCCTGCGGTTCCTGCCGCTGATCGCCATCTCCGAAGTCAAAGGCGTCACGCCCCAGGCCGATCCGCATCACCCCCTCGGCGGCGCAAAACTGAAGCGGGGGCATTCATGACACCCGCGAATCATGTCTGACCCAACCTCCCAACCCTACGGCGTCATCGCCGAATTCGACACGCCCGCGGACCTCCTCCACGCCGCGGAGAAGGTGCGCGAGGCCGGTTTCACGCGCTGGGACGTGTTCACGCCGTTCCCGGTTCACGGCATGGACAAGGCCATGGGCCTGCGCAATTCGCAGGTCGGCTGGTTCTCCTTCATCGGCGGGGCCACCGGTTACACCAGTGGCATGTTGATGGTCTGGTACATGAACGCCTACGACTACCCGATCGTCATCGGCGGCAAGCCCATGTTCAGTCCGTTTTACCCGTTCGTGCCGTGTTTCGAGCTGACGATCCTGCTCGGAGCGCTAGGCGCGGTGCTGGGCATGTTGTGTCTGAACCGCCTGCCGCGCTTGCACCATCCGCTGCTCAAGCACCGCCGCTTCGCCCAAGTCACGCACGACAAGTTTTACCTTGTGATCGAGACCAGCGACCCGAACTACGCGGAGGCGGAGACCCGTCGCCTGCTGGAAACCGCCGGCAGCCGGCACGTCGAGCTCGTGGAGGAATGATGCGCTACTTCCTGCTCATCTGCGCGCTGATGACCGTCGCAGTCGTCGGCATCGCCGGATTTCGCGGCAGCAAATCCCGCAAGCCGCCCCTCTACATCTTTCCGGACATGAAGCTCCAGCCCAAGCTGCGGCCGCAGAACACCGACGGGTTCTTCGCGGACGGTCTGAGCTCCCGCCTCCCGGTGCCCGGCACCATCGCGCGCAGCCAGCCGATCCACGTCGGCAACCAAGCCGTTTATCCCTGGCAGGATTGCCCAGTCACGACTGGCCGCGTCACCGGCACCACCAATTTTATCGAAACCAATCCGCTCCCGGTCACGGACGAACTTCTCCAGCGCGGCGAGCAGGTGTTCAATATCAACTGCGCCGCCTGCCACAGCCGGGTGGGGGACGGCAACGGCGTGCCCAAACGCATCGCCGCCATGCCGGTCGTCGCCAACCTGCATGACAAGCGCATCGTCGAGCTGACGGACGGCGAACTCTTCAACACCATCAGCTACGGCAAGAACCTGATGCCCGGTTACGCCGCCAACATCCCCATCCAGGATCGCTGGGCCGCCATCGCCTATCTGCGCGCCCTCCAGTTGAGCTGGCTCGGCACGGAGCGGGACGTGCCGGAAGCGGAGCGCGGCGCGCTGACGAAATAAATTATGAGTGCCTTCTCCCCACCCGGCGCGCTCCCGCCCCTGGACCTTTCCCGGTGGCGCAAGGCGCCGAATCTGCTGATCGCGGCCGGCTTGGCCCTCTGCGCGGTCGGCGCGCTGATGGACCTGAAGCAATTCGGTTATTCCTGGCTGGTGGCGTTCATGTGCTGGCTGAGCCTGGTTCTGGGCGCGATGTTCCTGGTCCTGATGCACCACCTGTTTGATGCCGGGTGGTCGGTGCAGATCCGCCGGTTCTGCGAACACCTGGCCTGTTTGGCCTGGCCGTGGATGGCGCTGTTCTTTGTCCCCATCGCGCTCCTCGCGCCGAAGATTTACCGCTGGATGAGCGTGGACCCGCGCCTGGACCACGCCTTGCGCGCCAAGTGGCCGCTGTTCACCAAGCCGGGATTCTATCTGGCGGCGGTGCTGTGCTTCGCCACCTGGTGGCTGATCTCCTCGCGGCTGCGGTATTGGTCGCTCAAACAGGACGCCGACGGCGCCGCGCACTGCACGCACCGGATGCGCTTCCACTCGGCGTGGGGAATTGTCGCCTTCGGCTTCTCGCTGACGCTGGCGGCGATCATGTGGATGAACGGCCTGCAATACGAATGGTACTCGACGATGTACGGCGTGTACTATTTTGCCGGCTGCGCCTGGGTGGCCCTGGCGGCGGCCTACGTGATCGCCATGGTCCTGGACCAGCAGGGTTTGATCCGCGGCCTCATGGGCGAGCAGCAGTATTACTACCTCGGCTCGCTGCTCTTCGCCTTCACCGTCTTCTCCGCTTACATCCATTTCAGCCAGTACTTCGTCATCTGGAACGGGAACATTCCCGAGGAAACCTTCTGGTACGTGCTCCGGGAGAAAGGCACTTGGTTTGCCATCGGTCTGGTCCTCGTCTTCGGTCACTTCCTGGTGCCGTTCCTGGCGCTGTTGCGGATCGACGTGAAACGGGTCTTCCGCTTCATGGTGCCGCTCTGCCTCTGGATCGGCCTGATGGAGTACTTTGATCTCTCCTTCAACATCACCCCGGTGCTCCACCCGAACGGCTTCCCGCTGCGCTGGGTCTGGCTGGATGCCGGCTGCGTGGCGCTGATGGGCGGCGTTCTCGCCAAGGCGTTCCTGCGGGATCTCCACCGCCACCCGCCATTTCCGCTCAAGGATCCGCGGTTGTGCGAGGCCGCGGGCCTGCCGCACGTGGCGGCCTTCCAGGCGGCAGGCGCGGGCCTGGCCGCCGGCGCGTCGGCGCGGGGAGGTGCCCGATGAACGGCGCCTGCTGCGACAAATCCCGGCTGGCGGCGCTCGTCGTCGGCATCCTCGGCACGTTCCTGATCTTCCTGGCCCTGGTCTGGGCCATGTGGCACTACACGCAGCCCGTACCGCTGGGCGAAGACCGCGTGGCCATTCGCAAGAAAGCCCTGGCCGAAATGCGTGCCGCCGAGGCCGAGGGTCTCAACCGTTACGGCTGGGTGGACCAGGGCAAAGGCGTCGTGCGCCTGCCGATCACCGTCGCAATGAGGCTGGCGTTGCAGAAATGGCAGAATCCCGCCGCGGCCCGCTCGGACTTGGTCGCCCGCGTCGAGAAGGCCTTCCCGCCTCCCCCTCCCCCGCCCCCGGCCAAACCCAATCCGTTCGAGTGAACGGGGCGGGACCGTGGTGTGAGCCGGTTGGCGCAACAGGATGAAATCCGAAATCCAAAATCCGAAACCTCAAGGAAACTCGATGCCCGAAAGGCGAAAGGGTGCTTCGAGGCCATCAACCGGCATCCTCCGGGCGAGCCGCCGTTCGGACTTCGGACTTCGGCTTTCGGATTTCACTCTTCGGATCTGCCGCGGATGAGCGCTCTCCCCGCACCCCAACCCGCGTTGGCCGCCTCCGCCGAGAGCGACGCCTCGTGCCGCGTGCCCCTGCTGGTGCTTTTTGTTTCCGCCGCCCTCTGGCTCGCGCTCGGCTCCGTCTTCAGCCTCATCGCCTCGATCAAGTTCCACGCGCCCGCCTTCCTGGCCGGCAACGGCTGGCTCACCTACGGCCGCGTCCTGCCGGCGGGCGCGAACGCCCTCCTCTACGGCTTTGCGCTGCCCGCCGGATTGGGCGTCGCGCTCTGGTTGCTGGCCCGGCTCGGCCGCACCCCGCTCGCCTGGCCCGGACTGGTCGTTGTCGCCGCGCTGTTCTGGAACTTCGGTGTCGCCACCGGCCTGCTGGGCATCCTGGGTGGGGACACCACCGGTTTCGCGTGGCTCGAAATGCCGCGCTACGCCTGGCCGCTCCTGTTCACGGCCTATCTCGGGATCGGCGTCTCCGCGCTGCTGACGTTTTACCGGCGCCGAGTAAGTGGCCTGTACGTCTCGCAATGGTTCCTGCTGGCGGCGCTGTTCTGGTTTCCGTGGGTTTACTCGACCGCGAACGTGCTGCTTACCTGCGTCCCGGTGCGCGGCGTCGTGCAGGCGGCGGTGGCGTGGTGGTTTGCCAACAACCTCGGCACGGTCTGCCTGGGCTTCTTCGGCTTGGCGGCGATTTTCTACTTCCTCCCGAAGTTGACGGGCCGGCCGCTGCACAGCCTCTACCTGGCGATGTTCGCCTTCTGGACCTTGGCGCTCTTCGGTTCGTGGATGGGCGTCGCGCCCGGCTCGCCGCTGCCCGCGTGGATGCCCGCCGTGAGCACCGCCGGCGCGGTGCTCTGCCTCATCCCGCTCCTGGCCGTTGCCGTCAACTGCGGCCACACGCTGGCAGGCGAGACCGCGCGGTGGAAATCCGATACGAGCTTCGCTTTCATTCTCTTCGGTGTCGCCGCGTGGACCGTCGCCGGCGTGCTCGGGGCGGTGACGGCGATCCCCGAGGTGAGCGCGCTCACACACTTCACCTGGCTGGAGCGCGCGCAATCGCAACTGTTCGTCTTCGGGTTCTTCGCCATGACGATGTTCGGCGCGGTTTACCACATCGTGCCGCGGCTGGTGCCGGGCGGCGCGCTCTGCCCGAAGATGATGCGCCTCCACTTTTGGTGCGCGGCGCTGGGGACGATCGCCCTGGTGCTTCCGCTGGCCGTCGGCGGCGTGGTCCAGGGGCTCGCGCTGAACCAGCCGGACACCGCCTTCACCGACACGATGAAGCTCACCCTGCCGTACCTGCGCGTCAGCACGCTGGGCGACTTGCTGATCGCCGTCGGCAACGTGACGCTGGTGGTGAATTTCGGCTACCTGTTGGGCAACTGCTGCCGCGCCTGCTGCGTCCCGGCGTGGAAGGCCGTTACCACCCGGCCGCCGCAACCGGCGGGAGCCACGCCATGAACCGCGGCCCGCTGATCTTCCTCGGCCTGTTCTTCGCGCTGGCCAGTTCGTGGTACGGCATGGTGCTGGAACCGCAACTCGAACTGGGCCGGCTGGTCGAAACCAACTCCGTGAGCGCGGGCGAAACCTATCCCGTGCCCCGGCCCGGCCAGGCGAACCAGGGCCTCCAGGTCTATCGCGCCAATGGCTGCGTCGAGTGTCACAGCCAGCAGGTGCGGCCCACGCCCGCCGACTTGGAGCGTTGGGGCAAGCGCCGCACGGTCGCGGAGGATTATCTCTACGACCGCCCGGTGCCCCTCGGCGCCCAGCGCGTCGGCCCGGACCTCGCCAACCTTGCCCTGCGCCCGCGCACCGAAGCGTGGCACCTGGCCCATCTCTACGCGCCGCGCAGCGTCGTCCCCGGCTCGACGATGCCGCCGTATCCATTTCTGTTTGAAACCCGCAAGCGCGGCGCCCGCCCGTCGCCGGACGCGCTGCAACTGCCGGCCGGATTCGCGCCGCCGCCGGGATGGGAAGTGGTCCCGAAGCCGGAGGCCAACGCGCTCGTCGCCTACCTCAACAGCCTCAAAGCCGACGCCGCCTTGTTCGACGCCCCATTGCCGTTGCCGCCCCGCGCCACCAACGCGGTGGCTGGCACCAATGCGCCGGCCAGCGCCACCAGCCGTCAACACGAGTAGCCTGCCGCCCGCGATGAGTCCCAACGCCCACTTCCCGCTTGCGCCCGCCGCTCCGGAAACCGAGCCGACGGCCCGGCGCGACGCGGCGCCGCTGTGGCCCTTCATTTTGCTCGGCGTGATGCTTTATGCGAGCGGACTGTACGTGGACGCCCGGGGCGGCGGATTCAACGCCGAGGTGTACGAGCCGTACCATTCGCTGGAGGACGTCGTCGCGTTGCAGCCCAAGACGGCGGGCGGCGAGATGGCGGCGCAAGGCAAGAAGGTGTTTCAGACTTACTGCCAGGTGTGCCATCAGGCCAACGGGCTGGGCACGGCGGGCCAGTTCCCGCCGCTCGCCGGTTCGGATTGGGTGCTGGCCGAACAGCCGACGCGCATCATCCGCGCGGTGCTGAACGGTTTTCAGGGGCCGCTCGAAGTCAAAGGGCAGTCGTTTGGCGCCGCCGCCATGCCGCCGTGGAAGGACATGCTCAAGGACGACGACCTCGCCGCGGTGCTCACCTACATCCGCGACAACCAGGAGTGGGGCAATAAGGCCTCTGCCGTCACGCCCGAGCAGGTCAAAGCCATCCGCGACAAAATCAAAGACCGCGCGGATCCGTTCACGCCGCAGGAACTGCTCGACCTTCCGCTGGGTCAGTGACACGCCCAGTCCTCCCGCGGCGGTTCATGGGTGGTTTCGACCACCAATAGTGGACGCGCCTCGGGACCTTGAACCCACTCGGTAGGGCGAGGCTCCGGCCGATCCCCAACTTCCGCCCCCGAATCAGGGATCCGCGGGAGCGTCGCCCTACCAGGTTCATGGAAAAGGTGCCCGCAGGCGGTGAGGGGGAAATCCCGGCAAACGCGCCACCAGAAACCGCTCGGAATGGGCATTATGCCATTGAGTGCCGCCCGATCCTGTTCCCTTCGGGGTCCAGGAGCAAGGAGATGAGGCCATACTGGCCAATCGAAAGCTCGCCCCGTTGAAGCTGATCCTTTCTGCGCCGCACGGGCGGCTCCACCAAACAGTCATCCCAGAAAAAGTAGATGATCGTGCCGCCGACCCCGGAGTCCTTGCCGCTCATTTTGACAATGGCTCCCGCGCATGGGCCGCCGCCGGGGAAAAACTGCGGAAGAAAAGAATCAAACACCCCGAGCAAAGCGCCGCCCACCTCGGCGACCAACTCACTCCCATCTGATGCCTTACAAATCCCGTGGCGCTAAATTTCAGTTGCTCAGAAGCCTTCATGGCTCGCGAGGGCTAATACCAGTTCTCACTGATTATCGGAACAATGAGTCAGGGCGTAGCGTTTGCTTGAGTGTGGAGCCAGTGATGGATCAACGATAA
>JAJXZI010000279.1 GCA_021780115.1 bacterium
GCTGCGGTCTCAATTTGGCCTTCCGACTTGAGCGCTGGCGTCAACACGGGACGGCCCAGCTTCGCCAACAACAGCTCGTTCAAGGAACCGTTCTGCAATTCGTCCGCGGTCAGGCACCGCACGTCCGTAACCGCGAGCGCTTCCTGCATCGCCAGCGGACTTTGGGAGATCACGCCGGAGATGGCGAGGGGCTCGATGCCCCAGTCGCGCAGAGTGCGGACGCCGCACGCCGCCGCCAACGGATCGCTCGTGGCGAACAGCCAGGCGTCCACAGTCGCGGCAAAGGCGGCGCTGCGCAACAGGGCGGCGGTTTCCTGTTGGAACAGGCCGTCGGCGATTTCGACGACCACCCAGCGCGCGCCTTGCGCCGCGGCGTGGGCGACCAGCAGGTCGTAGAGATCCAGCAATTGCTCCGGGGAGCACCGATACGTCGAGGGGTAGCCGCCGTCGATGAAGTCCAAGGCCGCACAGGCGCCCGCATCGAACATGCTCCAGGTGTCGCGGCCCGCGGCGGTGCCGGTGAGTTTGACGCCGGCCACGCGCTGGCCCTGCCGGTGCAGTCCGCGGATCAGGCTCATCGCCGTGTAGGTCTTGCCCGCGTCCATCGAACTGCCACACACCACGGCGATGCGTGGCTGCGCCGGCACCCCGATCGGCGGCAACGCGAAATCGCTCAACCGCAGCGGGCGGCCGTCCGCGTCGCCGAGCGCGCCCAGCAGACGCAACTTGCTCGGCTCCGGCACGCCGGCGTGCTTGCTCGCCACAAGGCCGCACAGGCCGCCCATGGAGAGGAGGTCGCAGGCGTCGCCCTGGGCGCGGGCATAGCCCTCGAACTGCTCGGTGGCGTAGCGGTTCCCGAACACCACCGCCAGCAGGTCGCCCTCGTGCAAGGCGCAGGGCCGACCGTTGGCCAGCTCCAACCGCGCGTTCTTGCCGATCTTCTCCAGCACCGCCAGGGCGATGTCGCCCGACTGGGGCGCCTCCGGGCATGGCAGCAGACCGGCGAAGCTCGTCTCCGGCACCCGGCGCAACGCATAGGGAATCCGTACCGGCTTCCTCGTGTTCGCGATCACAACGTCGATCATGGTGACTGGCTCTTTCATATTGAGTTTCTCTGTTTCAGCGGGGCGGGCTGTGCCGGTTTAGACTGCGACATCGCGCGGTCCTTGAGTGCGTTGTCAGGCGGCGGCACAGCGAGCGCCGGGATCCTGGTTTGATTGCCTTTCATGATTAAAATGCCATTCGGTGTCATTTTCTTCGTCTGGATTTCAAGACAAGGAGAAGCTTGCACGTCAAAGTGAACTGACCGTGAAGTTTCGATGAATTTATGTTCATGGCGGGCGCGGGTCGGCGGGCAACTCCGACGCGGCGGCGAGCGTGGCTTGCCCGGATTTTCGCAACCCTGTAGCTTCACCTCGTGGCTGCCATTACAACCACGCGACTGCCACCTTGAAGTCCACTATGGATTACGAAGCTGTCATCGGCCTGGAAACGCAGGCCAGCTCAAGACGAAGTCGAAGATGTGGTGTGGCGATGCCAACGCTTTCTGGAAAAGCGGCTGCGACTGTTCATCAACCCGGAAAAGAGCGCGGTCAGGCGGCCGCAGGAAGTCCACTTCCCGGGCTTCCGGTTCTGCCGGAACAAAGCCGGGCAGTGGCCGATCCACCTCTCGCGCAAGACCGAAAAGAGAATCCAAGCCCTGTTGAAGGAGATGACTCCGCGCAACTGGGGGCAATCGCTGCGGGCCTGTCTCCGGGCACTCGACCGTTACCTCAAGGGTTGTGTCTCCTATTACCGGCAATGCAGCGAGGACGCGGTGCGTAACTGGAAGCAGATGGACGCGCATGTCCGGCGACGGCTGCGCGCCATGGTGATTCGCCAGAAGAAACGCCCCCGCTATCTCTACCGGCATCTGCTCCGTCGGGGCGTGTCCGACCGCAAGGCGGCGCAAACCGCCTGGAGCAGTCGCGGGGTATGGCACCGCAGCGCCCGCAAGGGGATGCACCTGGGGTATCGGATCGACTGGTTCACGAAACATCTGGTTTCGCTGACCACCGAATGGTACCGACATAACCTTCCAAGCCTGGTCTCACCGGTCTCGGAGCCGCTGTTGAACCTGTTTGCTTCCGAGATACCATCCAAAGAGCCGGATGCGTGATCCGCCCGTCCGGTTCCGAGAGAGGGGCGGTCGTGAAAACGGCCGCCCCTACTCGACGCCCGCAAGGCCGGAAGTCAACGCTGGCTGACCACAGGCCGTTCGGCCAACCTCGCCACCATGAGACACGTTATCGCCGACTTCCCCCATCGCCTCAACACGCCCCTGATCCGCGAAGTCCTTGCGGCCTTCCGCGGAGCCGACCTCCCCGCACCGCCGCCACCGAACAACTCGGCCTCAGTCGCACCCGCTCCACACCGACGATCTCTGCGCCGGCCCCCGACAGCAGCAACCCCGGTGGACACCCGGCACTTCCGGCGGCGCTCAGCCCCCGACTGGCCTGCGGACCTCGAACCCCTCTCGGACAAACGCACTCCCAACGTCGCCGGCCCGCTTGCCGGCGGCTCCATTCCGGGGCATTATTCAGGCCATGATTACCCTGATCGTCGGAACCAACCGCCCGGGCAGCGACACGCGCCAGATCGCGCGCCACGTTGAACAGCTTTACGCCGAGCTCCGCGTGCCGCTGCGCGTGATCGACCTCGCCGAGCTTCCGCCGGAAATCTTTTCCCCGACGGCTTATGCGGAGAAGCCGGCGGCGTTCCAGCGCTTCAGCGACGCCGTCCTGCAGGCCGCGGGACTGGTGGTCATCACGCCGGAGTACAACGGCAGCTTCCCCGGCGTCTTGAAGTATTTCATCGACATGCTGAAGTTCCCGGAGAGCTTCGAGCACCGGCCGGTGTGCTTCATCGGTCTGGCGGCGGGTGTCTGGGGCGGGCTGCGATCCGTCGAGCAGCTTCAGCAAATCTTTGGCTACCGCAACGCCCACCTCCACCCGCAGCGGGTTTTTTTGCCGCAAATCCACAGCTTGCTCGATGACGCCGGCCGGCTGAAAGATCCGGAGTTGGTGCAACGCCTGCGCCGGCAGGCCGAAGGCTTTGTGGACTTCGTTGAACGCTTGCAGCGAATCCAACTCCGTGCTATTCGCTGAGCCGTCATGAACAGGTCCACCCTCACCAGCCGGCTCGCGGTGTGCAGTTGGTCGCTCCGCCCGGAGGACCCGGCCCAGCTCATCGAGCAATTGCGGGCCATCGGCATCCCGCGCGTCCAGATCGCCCTCGATCCGCTGCGCGAGCAGCCGGCGGTCTGGGGCGCGCTGCCGGAGTTGTGTGCGCAAAGCGGCCTCACCCTGGTTTCCGGCATGTTCGGCACCGTGGGCGAGGACTACTCGACGCTTGAATCCATCCGGCGCACCGGCGGCGTCGTGCCGGATGCGACCTGGGACCAAAACTGGCGGAACATCCAGGCCGTCGCCGAAATCGCGCGGAAGCTCGGCCTGAAATTTGTGATGTTCCACGCCGGCTTCCTGCCGCACGACCCGGCGGATCCCGCCTTTCCGAAACTTCTGGAGCGCATCACGCGGATTGCCGACCTGTTCGCCGCGAAGGCGATTGACCTGGGATTCGAGACCGGGCAGGAGGAGGCGCTCACGCTGCGGGCCTTCCTCGAAAGGCTGAACAAACCCAATGTCGGCGTGAACTTCGATCCAGCGAACATGATCCTCTACAACAAGGGCGACCCGATCGCCGCCCTGCGCACGCTCGGCCCGTGGCTCAAGCAGTGCCACATCAAGGACGCCGTGAAGACCAAAGTGCCTGGTACGTGGGGCGAGGAGGTTGTCGTGGGCACCGGCCAGGTGGATTGGCGCGCCTTCCTCCAGACCATCGGGGATCTGGGTTTCAAGGGCCACTTCGCCATCGAACGCGAAGCCGGCGAGCAACGCGTGGCCGACATTCGCACCGCGCGCCAGTACCTTGAGGGCCTTCCCGCCTGACTTGTTCACGCCAACGACACCCTGTTTAACACTTCACGTTTCGCGCGCCCGCATCTTTCCATGACCACTACCAGCATCCCTTCCAGTCGCTCCCCGCGCCCGGTGAACATCGGCGTCGTCGGCATCGGTTTCATGGGCGCGACGCATATCAAGTCCTACCGCAAGGTCCCCGGCGCGCGGGTCGTGGCGATCTGCGACGCCGTGCGCCTGCCGGTGGACGGCGACTTGTCCGGCATCGTCGGCAATATCGGTAGTGCCGAACCGCTCAAGCTCGACATGACGCAGGTGAAGGCGTACCGCGATTTCAACGAGTTGCTCGCGAACCCCGAAATCGAGCTGGTGGACCTCTGCGTCCCGACCCCGCAGCATCCGGCGCTGGCCATCGCGGCGCTCCAGGCCGGCAAGCACGTCCTGTGCGAAAAGCCGATGGCCCGCACGTCGGCGCTGGCCCGCGACATCGCGGCCGCCGCGACACAGGCGAAAGGCTTTTTCATGCCGGCCATGGTCATCCGCTTCTGGCCCGAGTGGGCGTGGGTCCAGCAGGCCATCGACGGCCAGACCTACGGCCAAGTCCTGGCCGCGCGCATCCGGCGCGTCAGCTCGCCGCCCGGCTGGAGCAAGGCGAGCTATTTCAACGGCCAGGAATCCGGTGGGGCGCTGCTCGACCTCCACATCCACGACACCGATTTCGTGCAGTTCTGCTTTGGCCGGCCGCGCAGCGTCTTTTCCGTCGGCGCGACGCGTTTCACCGGCGCGATAGATCACGTCATCACTTCCTACCAGGTCGCCGCCGGCATCCCGGTCACGGCGGAAGGAAGTTGGATCATGACCGATGGCTTCGGCTTCAACATGGCCTTCACCGTCAATTTCGAGAAGGCCACCGCCGACTACGACCTGTCACGCGGGGCCGAGGCGTTTCGGCTGTACGAAGAAGGACAACCGCCGCGGACGCTCAAGTTCGACGGCGACGACGGCTACGTCGGCGAGTTGCGCCATATCATCGAGGCCATCCAGGCGGGCCGCCCGCCGTCCATCGTCACCGCGCAAGACGGCCTGAGCGCCGTGGAGATCTGCGAAGCGGAGGAGAAATCCATCCGCCTCGGCCAGGTCGTGGCGCTGTGAGGCGGTGGAGCGGCCTACGGCTTCCGCGCTCATCGCGCGGCGACCGTTTTCGGCTGACAGGAGGTTGGGATGAGCCGGCACTGCGTCCAAGGCCGTGGCCCGCAGGCGGGTCGGTTGGCCTTGCCTTCGCGCCAGCTCGGGCGCGCTTGGAGTCTTTATCATGGCGTTGAGGACATCGCGTCAAATTGCTCGCTCGTTGCCAGGACGAAGAACCGCCTCCCTTCACGCTCTCTCCCTCGGGGATAAGCCAAGGCCCCGCCTGAACGCTGCTCACTTACTTGAAATCCACGGGTACAAAGGCTTGATTGGCAACCTTGTAGGTGTACCACGCTCCTGGACCGGTGCCCCAAGCCACGGCATTGTCTGCCGCCACCCTGGTCGTGCTCACCTTCGTGTCCCACCCATACCAGTTGTCCCCGCCCGCCGTCTCCTGGCTCAAGACGTAATAAGTCGCCCCCGCCGCCAGCGTCACCGGACTACTCAAGCTCCCATACCAGAACCGGCCCACGGCGCCCCCGCTCATCCCAACCGTCACCGAACCGCCGGCTACATCCGTTCCGTTACTGGCGTTGACCAGCTTTAGCGTATGCGTCCCTCGGTTGCCCTCGGCCATCATCCGTCCCAGCGCCGTCACCGTGATCGGATTGGCGCCCACCACAATCTGCATCCCCAGATACCCGCTGTAATCGTTGCGCAAGCTCCCCAGCACCTGCCCCGTTACATACCCTGTGGTGCTTGGCGCAGTGTTGCTGGCATACTTGAGATCCACTGGCACAAAGGCTTGATTGGCAACCTTGTAGGTGTACCACGCTCCCGGACCGGTGCCCCAAGCCACGGCATTGTCTGCCGCCACCCCGGTCGTGCTCACCTTCGTGTCCCACCCATACCAGTTGTCCCCGCCCGCCGTCTCTTGGCTCAGCACCCAGTAGGTTGTGCCCGCCGCCAACGTCACCGGACTGCTCAAGCTCCCATACCAGAACCGGCCCACGGCACCCCCGCTCATCCCAACCGTCACCGAACCGCCGGCTACATCCGTTCCGTTACTGGCGTTGACCAGCTTCAGCGTATGCGTCCCTCGGTTACCCTCGGCCATCATCCGTCCCAGCGCCGTCACCGTGATCGGATTGGCGCCCACCACAATCTGCATCCCCAGATACCCGCTGTAATCGTTGCGCAAGCTCCCCAGCACCTGGCCCGTTACATACGGGGTACCCGCGGCAGCAGGCGGCAAGTTGGAGGCGACGCTGATAATCACATTGCTCGAACTGGTGTAGCCCAAGGCGTCGGCAACCGTAAGAGTGGCGGTGTAAATGCCAGCGCTCGTGTAGGTGTGGGCTAGGTTCGACCCTTGCGCGGAGGAACCGTCGCCAAAATCCCATTGGCACGTCGTCATCGAGCCAGAGGGATCGGAAGAGCGCGAGCCGTCAAACTGTACGGTCAGCGGCACCGTGCCGCTCGTGGGAGTTGCGCCGGGAACCACCAAGGGGACTAGTTTCACGGGATTCGTGGGGGTGTAGCTGACTTCATTGGAAAGATCGCTTTCAACGCCAGACGCGTCATAGGCGGTGACCACGAAGAAATAGGTGACGCCCCAATCCAAGCCCCGAACGGTCGCAGTCGTCTGGTTCCCCACATTGGCGGTGGTGGTGTAGTCCCTGCTGGAGGTGCCATAGTGGAGGACATAACCAACAACGTTGGGATCGGGGCTCGGATCCCATGCCAGCGTGACGCTCCCTTGGGCGAGGAGGTTGCTAGTGCAGACGAACAATGCGCTGAGGGCCAAAGCCGACAAGAAGGGCTTCAGACCCACGTTTCTACAAATGCCTTGAAACATGGTCGGCGTTAACGAAAGCACGAAGGCTGCCAAGAATCTGTGGCCGCGCGTTGCGGAGAGACAGTTCGCTTGCGGCCGTGTCGGCCTGGCCGACGAGGCACTACGCAAGGTGTTCGGAAGACTCTGGTTAGGGCCTTGGCTTCGCCCTCCCGCCAAGCCCTGCGTTGTCGGTGAGAATTGTGTTCCCTCACGACTTCGCAGGAGTTTTAGCATCGCGCGGGCATCCATCCGGGCTAGCATCTTGACGAACTGGCTGACAACTTGACGCCTTCAACGGGGCAAAAGCCCATCTCGCCGAAAGCACAATCTCGCCTTCGCCGACGGGCGACGCGAGTTCAAACGCTGAAGAACGAGTGCAAGCGTCACGCATTGACGCACGTTGAATCGGGTTTCACAATGCGGCCGGATGTTTGGGGAACCGGAAGGAAATGCAAGCAAATGTTCACCCTTTGTCGGCAGCAATTCAAAACGAGAAAGGTTGTTGGAGCAAAATGAGAATGGGGAACGGTGCGGAGAGGCACGGCTGGGTTCCCGCCTTCAGCCGTTCCGCTTGAGCCGCCGTCCGTCGTCCGTCAGCCGATGTCTCTGTCCGTTGGCTTTGAGTATCTACAGCAGATCGGTCAACCAATCCAGCCCCCCCCCGGTCAGACCCTAAGCTGCCCAGCACGTCAGTTGGGCGCCTCGTCCCGCCGCGCCTCCGACTTCCGCTCGTGACAGCGGGCCCAGATTGACTACTGTCCGGGGCGTCACCGCTAAAAAACCTCGCGCAACGCATTCTCCGTCGCGCTCGCGCATTGATATACTACTTTGAGTTTGCGATTGCACTATTTGGGGAATGCCGGCGAAAAAGGACCTGCCGAAGCGATACCACTTGAACCGGCCTGATTTGGCGCAGGCGGTGGCCGCCGAGTTGCGGACGTGCCAGGATGTCAAAAGCCAGCAGCGGCTGCTGGCCGCGCGCCTGGCCGCCCGTGGCCAGATGACGGCGGCACAGATTGCGGAGCAGTTGGGGATCAGTCGGCGGCGTTTTTTCGACTGGATGAACGCGCTCAAGGCCGGCGGGGTGGCCGGACTGCTGGAACGTCAGCACGGCGGCGGGGCCGCGCCCCAAGTGCAGGGTGACGCCCGCAAGGAACTGCTGGCGGGCTGGCAATCCGGCCGGTGGAAGCGGGCCAAGGAGATTCAGCCCTGGCTGCGGGAGCGGCACGCGATCCGCCTCAAGCTGTCCGGGGTGTATTACTGGCTGGGAAAATGGGGCGGGGTCTTGAAAGTGCCGCGCCAGACCCCCGCGCAAAAAGACGCGGCGGCGGCCGAGGAATTCCAGCGCACGCTCTGCGAACGGTGGGCGAGCTTGAACCGTGGCTAGGGGAAGGCCGGTGCGCCTGGGGGGGTGGCCAATGAGCCCCGCTACGGCTTGATCCCGGTGGTGCGCAAGGGCTGGACGCGGCGGGGCGTGCGGCCGACGGCGCCCTATCGGACCCAATGCGCATGGGGTTATCTCCATTCGGCCCTGGAGGTGGACGGGCAAAATGCGGCCCAGTTCTTGTGCCTGCCGGAAGTGAGCCGGGAGATGAGCGGGTGGTTTCTGAATCCTCTGGCGGCGAGCGACCCCGCGGCGGAGCCCGTCGTCAGCTGGGATCCAGCCGGGTTTCCTCCCCCACCCGAATTGCCCGCGGTGCCGGCGCGGGCGCCTCGGGTGTCGTTACCCCCGGAATGCCCGGAAT
>JAJXZI010000241.1 GCA_021780115.1 bacterium
AGACGCTCGGCGCGCCCCTGCCCCACCTGAGCATGGGCATGAGCGGCGATTTCGAGGTGGCGATCGAAGAAGGCGCGACGATCATCCGCCTGGGCACCGCGTTGTTTGGCGAGCGGCCCCAGGCGAAGCCGGCGGGCTGACGTCGGAGAAGTGGAGATCACATGCACAAGTCGCCCCCTCGATCGGAAGCTTGCTTTCTCGAAGGGAACGGACCGGCTGGCGAGGCACGCTCGACACCCGGCGGTCCTTTGCTAAGTTCGGGCGTGCGCCTCGTGCTTCTGGTCTTGCTGGTTCTGCTCGCCGGTTCCACAGCGTCCCACGGGCAAACCAACGCGCTGTCCGTCGCTACCCCGACGGCGGACCCCAGTCATGCCGCCGAGACCCCCGAGCAGACGGAGAAAGAGTACCGAAAGGTTCTGGCCGACGATGACGCCGCGCAGGCCGAGGTGGACCGCTGGATCAAGGACAACGAGAAATTCGCCGCGCAAGGCGGAGGCGTGTCGCGGGAGGAATTGAGAGTGCGCATCGAAGGCCGGTTCAGCCCCGTCCGCAAGGCTTACCAGGAGTTCCTCCAAAGGCATCCGGACCACGCCCGCGCGCGGCTGGCCTATGGCAGTTTTCTGAACGACCTGGAGGACGAGGAAGGCGCGATGGCCCAATGGGAGAAGGCGCGCGAGTTGGACCCGAAAAACCCGGCGGCTTGGAACAACCTGGCCAACCTGTACGCCCACCGCGGCCCGGTGGCGAAGGCGTTTGAGTATTTCGGGAAGGCCATCGCGTTGAACCCACGCGAGTCGCTCTACTACCACAGCTTGGGCACGTGCATTTACCTCTTCCGCCGGGACGCGACCAATTTCTATCACCTCTCCGACCAGCAGGTCTTCGACAAAGCGCTGGGCCTGTACGCCGAGGCGCAGAAACTGGATCCGGACAACTTCCCGCTCGCGACGGACATCGCCCAGACCTACTACGGGATTGAGCCGATGCGCACCGACGCCGCGCTGAAGGCCTGGCACTACGCCCTGAAGCTCGCCGGCGACGAAATCGAGCGCGAAGGCGTTTACATGCACCTGGCCCGCATCCAGATCAAGGCCGGTCGTTTCGACGAAGCGCGCCGCCAACTCGACGCGATCACCAACGCGATGTATGCGGAGTTGAAGCAGCGTCTGGCGCGCAACCTTGCGGAGAAGCAGGCCCAGGCCACCACCAACGCCCCCGCCGCGGCCCGGCCTTGACGGCGTCCGCGCCCGGCGGATACCAGCGGGACGGAGGGTGGATTTCTTCCCGGTCGAACACTTGCCGTCTTACATCTTCCCGCGCTGGCGATTGGCCTCGTAGAGGAACACCGCCGCCGCCGCGCCGACGTTGATGGAATCGACTTCGGACGGCATCGGGATTGCCACCGCCTCGTCGCACGCCGCCAGCACCTCGGCCCGGAGGCCGTGGCCTTCGCTGCCGAAGACGAGGCAGCAATCGCGCGTGAGATCGGCGCGGGCGAGTGTGCGGCCTTCGGCATGGGGATGCGCGGCCACGCAGCGGACCCCCAGGCGGCGGAGTTCACGGAGCGACTGGGCCAGGTTCCGCACGTCGGCGACGGGCAGTTGGAAGATCGTCCCCATCGAGCTGCGCACCGAGCGGCGAAGGAACGGACTGCCGCAGGTTTCGCCCACGATCAGGGCCTGCGCGTGGAAGGCCACGCAGTTGCGCACCAGCGTTCCGAGGTTCTCGGCGTTGGTCAGCGCGTCGAGGGCCACGAAGAGCCGGGGCGGCCGGCTGCGGACCAGGATCGAGTCCAGCGACTCCGGCGCCGGGATGCGGCCCACCGCCATCACGCCTTGAAACATGGAGAAGCCGACAAGCTGTTCCAGCAGCGGCTTGTCGGCCAGATAGACCGGGATTTCCTTCTCCGGCCGCGCGGCGAGCAGCGGCGCGAACTCGGCCAGCCACTTGTCCGGCAGCACGGCGGAGACGACCGTGAAGCGGCTCTCGATCAGCCGGCGGGCAACCTTGGTTCCTTCCGCCACGAAGAGGCCTTGCTGTTCGTGTTCGAGGGGGCGCTTCATCGTCGCGTAGGGCCGCAGTTCCGGCGCCTCGAACGAGCCAATCCTCTGGATGCGCAGCGTGGCCAAGGGGTGCGGGTTCGCGCGTCAAACGAGGTTCACCAGCGGCGCGCCGGCCAGCAGCACGAGCTGCGACACCACGCGGTCCAGTTCCTCCACCAGTTCGTTGGAGCCGCCACGGCGGAAGGCCTGGACCAGCGCGTGGTAGTACCACAACGTCCCTTCGCGTCCGCCCTCGAACTTGCGCCAGACATTCTCCTGCTGGACGCGGTGAAGATGCAGGAGGGCGCGGGCGTTGTAGAGCTTGTCGGCGGCGGAGACCAACCGGACGCGCTCCGGCGCCTTGTGCAGGTGCGCCAGGTACTTTTCCTTGCGGTCACGCCAAGGCGGCTTCGGCAGGTCCATGGAATCACTGCAACCCGCCACCATCTCCGCGACATCATCCCCAAACCGGGCCGCGATGTCTTCCAACCGGCCTCGCCCGCCGGCGTCTTCCGCTGCATCGTGCAGCAACGCGGCGATGGCCTGGCTCTCGTCGGCGCCATATTCGATCACGATGCTCGCCACGCCCAGCAAGTGGGCGAGGTAGGGGTCCCCCGTTCCTTTCCGCTTCTGTCCGGCGTGGATCAGCGCGGCGTACTGGAGCGCCTCTTCGAATCGGGGGGAAAGATTCATGGGAAACGCGGTCCCGATCGGCGGACTCTGCGAGACTGGTCACCGGTGCGCGGTGAGAGGAAGCGCGGTCGCCTTGCCGTCATGGCGGGGATGATAAGTGCCCCCTGACAGATGGGCAAGCCTGCCGCGGCGGATTTTGGCGCGCATCGGGGCCGCCCCTTGACCGCAATTCTCCCTTGCCATCGCGGCCCGTCTTGGAAACAGTTTGCCGCGCAAATTTTATGGAACACGTCAAACTGCACATTCCTGGCCCCGTCGAGGTCAGCGAGAAGACTTTTCAAGCCTTCCGCCAACCGATGATCGGCCATCGCGGCCAGGGTTTCAAAGACCTTTACGCGAGAATTCAGCCGCAGTTGCAGCAACTGCTCTCCACGAAACAACTAGTTTTTCTCTCCACCTCCTCGGCCTGGGGAGTCATGGAGGGCGCGCTCCGCAACCTCGTGGCCCGGAAAGTCCTCAACTGCATGTGCGGGGCGTTTTCGGACAAGTGGTTTGACGTCGCCCGGCGCTGCGGCAAGGACGCCGAGGCGCTCCAGGTGCCGTGGGGATCCCCGATCCGCGCGGAGGAAGTCGAGAAGAAGCTCGCCACCGGCCAGTTCGACGCGCTCACGGTCATCCACAACGAAACCTCGACGGGGGTTATGAGTCCACTCGCCGAGATCGCCGCCCTGAAGAGAAAATATCCCGACGTGATGTTCATCGTGGATTGCGTCAGTTCACTGACGGCCGTGAAAGTCGAGTTCGACAAGTTGGGCATTGATGTGGTGCTGGCCGGCACGCAGAAGGCGTTCGCCCTGCCGCCGGGGCTGACGGTGTTCACTTGTTCGCCCGCGGCGCTGGCCAAAGCGGCGACGGCGAAAGACCGGGGTTATTACTTCGACCTGGTCGAATTCCAGAAAAACGCCGAGCAGAGCATGACGCCGAGCACGCCCAGCATCGGCCACGTCTATGCCCTGGAATCCAAACTGGAAGACATCTTCGCCGAAGGGTTGGAGAATCGGTACGCCCGCCACCACAAGCTGGCGCAAATGACGCGCGACTGGGCGGCGCGGCACGGCTTCGCCCTTTTCCCGGAGAAGGGCTTTGAATCGGTCACGCTCACTTGCGTCAGCAACAGCGCCCGTCCCGGCGGCCGCGTGGTCGATGTGCCCAAGCTGCAAAAGCTCGTGAAGGACCAGGGCTTTCTGATCGACGGCGGCTACGGCAAGATCAAGGGTACCACGTTCCGCATCTCCAACATGGGAGATGAAACCGAAGCCACCATGGGCCAACTCTACGCCGCGCTGGACGAGGCGATGAAGCAACTGTAGCGCGGGAGGGACAGTGTGCCGACAGTCGCGTCCGCCCGTGCCGCCAGGCCTGAAGCCAGGCGGGTCGGGCGACGACGCGGGAGTTGGTCCGGCCGGCGGCTTTCGCTAAACCTGCCCGCATGAAAATCCCGCACCGCCGGCACTCTTCTCCGGCTCCCCATTATCTGGTCGGCTTGATGTCAGGCACATCGGCGGACGGGATCGACGCCGTCGTGACGCGCATTTCTGGCAGTGGGCCGGCCTCGCAGATCCAACTGGTAGCGCACGTACATCGGGCCTTTCCCCGGGCGCTGCGACAGCGGATTCTGCATGGTTGCCGGCACGGGACCGTCGCCGAGATTTGCGAGTTGAACTTCGCGCTGGGCGAGCGCTTCGCCCGCGCCGCGTTGCAAGTCATCCGCCGGGCCGGGCTGAACCCACCGCAGATCATCGCCATTGGTTCGCACGGCCAGACGATCCAGCACCGCCCCGACGCCGGCACTCCCTCGACGCTCCAAATCGGCGAACCCGCCGTCATCGCCGAGCGCACCGGCATCACGACCGTCGCGGATTTCCGCGTGCGCGACCTGGCGGCCGGCGGCCAGGGTGCGCCGTTGGTGCCGTATGCCGACTGGGTTCTCTTCACCGACGCGGAGCGCCCGCGGATTATCCAGAACATCGGCGGCATCGGGAACCTGACTTTCCTCCCACCGCGGGCGGGGCGGGAGGAAGTCGTCGCGTTCGATACCGGGCCGGGCAACATGGTCATCGACGGCGTTGTCGCGGCGTTGAGCGGCGGCAAACGGAGCTTTGATCGGGACGGACGCTGGGCCGCGCACGGTGTCGGGTCGGAGAAGTTGCTGGCCGAATTGCTGTCGCACCCGTTCCTGCGTCGGCGACCGCCCAAGAGCACCGGCCGCGAGGAATTTGGCGAGTCCTTCGTGCGGAGCTTGCTGGCGCGGGCGCGACGTTTGCGTTTGGTGGACGCGGACATCGTCGCCACGGCCACGGCGTTCACGGCGGCCAGCATCGCCGCGGCGTACGCGCGGTTCGTTGTTCCGAGGCTCCGGGCCGGCGAACTGGCGCAGCTTCAAATCATTCTCGGTGGCGGTGGCGCGAAGAACGCCACGTTGTGTCGGATGCTGACGGAGCGTCTGGGCGGTCGCACGCTGATGAACCACGAACATTTCGGCATCCCCGACTCCGCCAAGGAAGCGTTAGCGTTCGCTCTGCTTGCCCACGAAACCTTGGAGGGACGGCCAGGCAACGTGCCGTCGGCCACGGGCGCTCGGCGGCCCGTGGTGTTGGGCAAGATCATTCCGCGCTGCTGATCGGGCGGTCGCGGCGCAGAGGCCCCGCAAAACTCATTGAGTTGCCGACGTTTCCCTTGCAGATTTGCCTCCACGATTCGGTGATCGGATGGCGACTAACAACCGGAACACGCTCATGGCCCTTTTGCACCTCAAATCCGCCGGCTCCTGCCGCTACGACTTGCTCGCCCTCGGCGAAATCATGCTCCGGCTCGATCCAGGCGAGAGTCGCATCCGCTGCGCCCGCGAGTTCAAAGTTTGGGAAGGCGGCGGCGAATACAACGTCGCGCGCGGTCTGCGCCGCTGCTTCGGGCTGCGCACCGCCGTCGCCACCGCGTTCGCCGACAACGACGTTGGCCGCCTGCTCGAAGACTTCATCCTGCAAGGCGGCGTGGCTACGGAGTTCATCAAGTGGATGCCCTTCGACGGCGTGGGCCGCACGGTGCGCAACGGCCTGAACTTCACCGAACGCGGGTTTGGCGTGCGCGGCGCGGTGGGCGTGTCCGACCGCGGCCACAGTGCCGCCAGCCAACTCAAGGCGGGCGACTTCGACTGGGACCACCTTTTCGGCCGGCTCGGCGTGCGCTGGCTCCACACCGGCGGCATCTTCGCCGCGCTCAACGACAGCACGGCGGAGCTTGTCCTCGAAGCCGTCCAGAGCGCCAGGCAACACGGCACCATCGTCTCCTACGACCTGAACTACCGCCCCAGCCTCTGGAAATCCATGGGCGGCCAGAAGCGCGCCCAGGAGGTCAACCGCGAGATCGCGAAGTTCGTGGACGTGATGATCGGCAACGAAGAGGACTTCACCGCCTGCCTTGGGTTCCACGTCGAGGGCGCGGACGAAAACCTCCGGCACATCGATGTAACCGCGTTCAAGCGGATGATCGAGACAGCGGTGAAAGAATTCCCGAACTTCAAAGCCACCGCCACCACGCTCCGCGCCGCGAAGACCGCCACCATCAACGATTGGGCCGCCATCGCCTGGATGGACGGCCAGTTCTATGAGAGCCGGCAGTATCCCGACCTGGAAATCCTCGACCGCGTCGGCGGCGGCGATAGTTTCGCCTCCGGCTTCATCTACGGCCTGATGATCACCGGCGACCCGCAGCAAGCCGTGGACTACGGCGCCGCCCACGGCGCGCTCGCCATGACCACGCCCGGCGACACCAGCATGGCGACGAAAGCCGAGGTCGAAAAGCTTATGAAAGGCGGCGGGGCGCGGGTGCAGCGATAGCCAGGCAGCTTCAGCGGTTCTGGTCGCCCGGCCGGTCCATCGGAGGCGCCGGTTCAACTCAGCGGTTCATCAACTCCTCGATCTCCTCCGCTTCGAGCGGCATGCTCGCCATCAGGTCGAGATTCTCTTTCTCGCCGATGACCACGTCGTTCTCCAGTCGGACGGCGAAGCCCTCTTCCGGGATGTATATGGCCGGCTCGACCGTCATCACCCAGCCCGGCTGGAAGGGTTGCGTGGTGAAGCCGACGTCGTGTACATCGAGGCCCAGAGGGTGGCCGACGCCGTGCATGAAGTACTTCTTGAGAGCCGGACTCTCCGGATCCTGGCGCTGGATCGCGCGCGGCGTGAGCAGGCCGAGATCGACCAGTTCCTTCTCGATGAGTTGCTCGGCCTCCTTTTGCCAGTCCTTGGGCAGCTTGCCCGGCCGGAGGTTCTTGATGCACTGGCGCAACACGCGCAAGACGGCGCGATATACTTGCTTCTGCCGCCGCGTGAAGCGCCCGCTCACCGGGATGGTGCGCGTCAGGTCGGCGTTGTAGTTCGCGTAGGCGGCCGCCACGTCCAGCAGCAGCAACTGGCCCGGCTGGCACTGGGCGGAGTTCTCCAGGTAGTGCAAGGCCAGCGCGTTCCTGCCGGTGCCGATGATCGGCGGATAGGCAAACCCGGCCCGCCGCCGGGTGAACTCGTGGGCGAATTCCGCCTCCACCTCATATTCCATCACGCCCGCCTTCACGAAGCGCAACACGCGGCGGAACCCGCGCTCGGTGATCGCGCACGCCTGTTTCAACAGCGCGATCTCCGGCTCCGACTTCACCACGCGCAACGGGTGCATCAGCCGCGCGAGCCGCTGGTAATCGTGCAGCGGGTAGCGCCGGAGGGTCTCGGCCACGAACCGGGCCTCGCGCGTCTCGACCTCCACCACGGCGCGTTTGTGTTCGTTGGTATTCAAATAGACGTGCTCGCATTCGCACATGAACTGGTGGAAGACGCGCCGGAACTCGCCCAGCCACTTGATCTGCCGAATGCCGGTGAGCTGGCGCGCTTCCTCCTTCGTCAACTTGTGGCCCTCCCAGGTTTCCAACAGCGGGTTCGCCTCGCGCAGGAACAACACCTCGCGGAGCTTCTCGTCCTGCGCGTCGGGACAGAGCAGCAGGACGCTTTCCTCCTGCTCGACCCCGGTGAGGTAGAACAGGTCCGAGTTCGGCCGCGGCACGAGCGTGCCGTCGGCGTTGGTCGGCAGAACGTCGTTGGCGTTCACGACGGCGAGCGAGTTGGGGAGCATCAGCCGACGCAGACGCTCGCGGTTGGAAACAAAAAGCTTCGCGGGCAGTGGATCGTGTCTCATGGAATGATGTGCTTTAAGGCGGCGCGGCCCTCGGTGATGAAGCAGCGCCAGCAAATCGGGACCGAGGCGCGAGGCGGCAATTTCGCGTCCCCATCCAGTTTCACGGTGTCGGCGTGGCAGCCCATCATCGCTGGCGGCGATTGTCCCCCGCGCCGCTGGGCCGGTCAATGCGCTTTGCGACGGGGCGCGGCGGCGGCGCCTCCGGGCGGCGGGATGCGCTTGACCCGGGCGGGAAGTCGTACATTGTTGCAAGAGACGCGCCGATATTTCAAGGCGCGTGGAACTGAACCTTTGATTGACCTATGGCAAAACGAGTAATGACCAAGTTGAGTTCGACCAAGCCGGCTGCCAGCAAGCCGACGGCTCCTCCGCTCCTGAGCACCCCGGCGGCGCCGGCGCGGGCGGCCGCGGTCCCGGCTCCCCCTCCGGTGCTGGCCAAGCCGGCGGCGCCCGTGCCGCCCGCGCTGCCCGCGCCGGCCCCCGCGGCCCTGGCGGCGAGCAAGCGCACCGTGACTTTCAGCATCGTCGCGCCCGCCGCCCACGCCGTTTCGCTGGCCGGCACCTTCACCAATTGGGATCGCGCCCCGATCCAACTCGAGAAGGAAAAGGACGGCGTCTGGAAGAAAACGCTCGCCCTCGCCCCCGGCACCTACGAGTACCGGCT
>JAJXZI010000176.1 GCA_021780115.1 bacterium
CCCCCCGCGGGGCGGCCCGGCCGCCCCCTCCCGGCCCGGCACCGTGCCTTGTGGACACCGTGGCCCACAGCGCCGACACCGCCGCCGGCGATTATGCCAATGCCCTCTCGTTGACCGAGCTGTTCAGCGGCTGGACCGAAAACCGCGCCGTCTGGAACCAGCGCAGCCAGGCCATTCTCGCCCCACTCAAGGAACTGGAAGGCACGGGACCCTTTGCCATGACCCGGTTCCACAGCGACAACGGCAGCGAGTTCCTCAACTGGCCCCGGTTCGAGTAATTGACGGGCCGCCCGCTCAAGGTGCCCCGGACCCGCAGCCGGGCCTTTCGCAAGAACGACAACGCGCACTGTGGGCGGAAGAACGGGACGCGCGCGCGCCAATTGCTGGGTTGCCAGCGCTTCGGACATCCGCCACGGGTGCCCCTGCTCAACGCGCTTTACGGCCAGGAAGGGAGCCAGTATCAGAACCATTTTCGGCCCCCCTTCAAACTGCTCAAACAAGAGAAGAAGGAAGGCCAAACGCTCAAGACCTACGAAAAGAAACCCCAGACCCCGATCCGCGGCGGCTGCAAAGCACGGCGATCCCCGCGGGGACCAAGACACGGCTGCGGGCGCAGCCCACGCGCCGGAATCCGTTCGTCTTGAAAAGAGCCTGGAGCGTAAACCCAAGCAGTTCTTCACTGCGCTGGATAACCTGGATCGTGAGTCAACCAAGACCTGACGGTCCCCCGCCCCGGATAACATTGATCCGGGAGTCAACTCGGGCTGGCCGCGACCGGGCGGGAAGGTTCAGCCGTGACCGGCGACACGCCCGGAGAACATGGAAGTTGCGACGGCTCGATCGGTGAACTTCCACGGAAAGGCCGGCGCTTCGCGCCCAACGAACCGGGCCTTCCCCATCCTTCCGGGGCATCACATTTTTCCCGCAGCGCGCTTGTGTTGAGCCGTCCCTCCTTCTAGGCTCGCGGCACTATGATCCTTGCATCTCTGACGAGCGCCGACCTCAGACGCGTTGGCAAGCTGCTCGCCCAAAAGGAAGTCCTGCTGGCGCGGATCGGCAAAATCGACCACCAATTGGCGGCCTATGAAGGCGGACCGGCGAAGCCCGCAGCCTCCCGCGCGGCGCCGGCCCCTCACGGACGACGGCGCCACTTGAAGAGCGACATCATTGGTCTCCTCCAGAGCGCCGGCAAGGACGGCCTGGCAGTCAAGGAAATCGCCGCCAAGGTCAAGCTGGATCCGAACCGCATTTACACCTGGTTTTACGGCACCGGCAAAAAGGTGAAACAGATCAAGAAGATCGGCGGCGCGCAGTATTGTTGGAAGGGGTGAGGCGCCGGCCGGATCTTGATTGCCGCCGCCGGATCGCCTACGGCGCCGGCTCCCCGAGGAGGCACTGCAAGGTTTCGCCCGCAGCCCCGCCAACCAATGGTTGTCGGGGCTGCGGGCTTTCAGGCTGCTTCCTTACTTCCGTCGATAGACCTTGTGAATCGCGGCTTGGTCGGTGGGCTTGAGGAGCAACTCGTCGATGTTCACGTGCGGCGGACGGCTGGCGACCCACACCAGTGTCTCCGCGATATCTTCGGCGGTCAGCGGCTGCGTGCCTTGGTACACCTTCTTCGCCCGCGTGGCGTCTCCCTTGAAACGGACCAGCGAGAACTCCGTCTCCGCCAGGCCGGGATCGACGGTGCTGACCCGGATGCCGGTGCCGTTCAGTTCGAGCCGCAAGGCGCGGGTGATCTGCAACTCGCCGGCCTTGGCGGCGCAATAAGCCGCGCCGCCTTCATACGCGGTGCGGCCGGCCAGAGAGCCGATATTGATGATCGAGGCGCCGGCGTCCCTCGGCATCAGCGGCAACATGGCGCGCGTCACGCGCAAGATCCCGAGCAGGTTGCTCTGGATCATGGCTTCCCAATCTTCATCCTTGGCCTCGGCCACGGGATCCAGGCCGTGCGCGCCGCCGGCGTTGTTGATCAGGACGTCCACGCGACCCGCTTTGGTCCGTGCCCAGGACGCGAACTCGTTGACGCTGCCCGTCTGCGCCACGTCCAGAAAATGAGAGTGCGCCTCGGTCGCGCCCGCTTGGCGGGCCTCCGCGGCCACGGCCTCCAGCCGCTCAACGCGCCGGGCGCCGAGCAGGAGTTGGGCGCCTTCCCGGCCGAACGCCCGCGCCGCGGCGGCGCCAAAGCCGCTGGAGGCGCCGGTGATGAGCACCCATTTGTCCGCCAAGGTGAAGTTCATGGCCCACTGGAATAGTCCAGGGCCGGGGGGAAGGGGAGGATTTTTCTTCGCGCGCCAGGGGCCGGCGAACGCGGCCGCGTTTCCATCGGCCATTCAGTCCACGCCCCGGCTGCGGGTCTTGGTTGTGAGATACATCTCGACCGCCTCGCCGGGGATGAGATCGGCCTCCGCGGGCACTTTGACCATGAATTGCAGGCCGACTTCGACGTGGTTGGGCGGCGTGTTCATGGGCAGCGCGGTGAGGCTGATCGGTTCCATCTGCCCGCCCACTTCGGTCACGACGGCGTCGGTGACCGGCTGGCCCGTGCGGTTGAGGCGGACCTGAACAACGTCGCCCACCGCCGGCCGCACGCGGACCGGCTGGCGCACCCAACCGATGATCCGGTCCGACTTACTGGGGCTGACGACGAGGATGGGCGTGCCGGCGGGAACCTTCTCGCCGGGCCGGTGGTGGATCAGGCTGACGAAGCCGTCGATCGGCGCTTTGAGGACGACGAGCTTGTGCAACTGCAACAGGCGCTGCTGCTGGGCGCGGATGGCTTCTTCAATCAGCGGATCCGCCGACGGCACCTGCACCGCGCCGACCTTGCCCAAATGCTCCAGGTCTTGGTTCAGTTGCGCCACCAAGCGGGTCCGCAGGTCCACTTCGGCCTGCAATGTGTCGCGGTCGCGCACGGCCACGTCGTAGCCGAAGTCGTTGTAGCTGCCGAACCCTCTGGGCGAAAGACCGAGGCCCTTGGGGGCGAGGCTGTTCGTGTAGAGCTCACGGACTCGTTCGAATTCGCCGTCGGCCTGCCGGAGGCGGATGCGAGCCATGTCCAAAGCGATGTGCTCGGTGAGCAAGTTCTCCCGCAGCCGGCTGTAAGCGTCCAGGTTGCGGGTCTTGTCCAGATCCATGCGGGCTTTGAGCACCTTCAGGTCGGCATCCACGGCCGCCAGCTCCGCCTTCAGCGCCTCCGGTTCGATGACGGACAGGACCGCCAGTTCCTGGCCGTTGCTGACGGTTTGGCACCGGCTGACGCGCAGTTCCTGCACCGTCCCGGCCAGAAGGCTGACGACGTTGGCGTGGATCGACTCCACTTCGCCGACGATGTTCGCCGGATGGACATAGCGCGTCCACATCCAGGCGATTCCCACCACGAGCAGCGCGAAGGTGAGCGGCGGCAAATAAGCCACGCGGAATTCGCGCCAGCGTTGGCGCAGCGGCACCGGGATGCGCGGCAGCGGCTCCATGTCAGACCTCGGATTCCTCCTCGGCTTGGATGGACGTGACGCGCGACACGCCTTGCAGCGCCCGCAATTCCGTCAACAAATCGTCCACGCGCCGGGGATCGCGGAGCAGCACCCAGTAGGAAACGTCGGTGCCCAAGTAGCCTTCGCTGGCCCGCTGGCTGGCGCAATGGGCGCGCCGGGCGTGACGGGCCAGCAGACGGCTGACTTCGGCCAGGTCCGCCAGCGGCCGGCCCCAGTTCAGGTTCACGATCAGGTCGTAACGGTGGCGGCTGCCAAAGGCCGTGGCCCAGAGATACAGCAGCGCCCCGGCCATCACCGCCAGCCCGACCAGAGCCGAGGCGAATTTCTGGCTGCCCGCCGCCATGCCCAGCACCAGCACCAGCAGGACGTAGGTGGTGTCAAGCGTGTCGCGGAGCATGTTGCGGAAGCGGACGATGGTGAAGACCGCCATCATGCCGAAAGCGGTGATGATGTTGTTCGAGAGCACGTGCATCACCAGCGCCACGACCACCGGCATGACGATCAGTGACTTGACGAACGACCGCGAATAGGAGAGGCCGGAGTGCGTGGCCATGTACACCCAGGCGAGGACGTGGCCGCCGGCGAACGCCAGGAGCAACCCGAGCACCAAGGCCGGGAAGTTGGTCGGCGCCATCCCGTAGTCACCGCTTGAAAGCCCGTCGAAGAAGCTCATCGGTTGCTCCACATTTGCGAGCGCAAGCTACGCCTACCAAATCTCCGCCGGGAGTGGCTAGAAGTATTTTTCCATCTCCGCCAGGCGCGGGGCGGGGTGGGGCCGGAGTGCGGGCAAAGGCCCGGAGAGCCGGTCGGCGCCGACGCTGGCCACACTGCCGCAGTACTTCGGCGCCCCGTTCTGGACCAGGCTGAAATGGCGCACCAGGTCGCCGAACCAATCGGGGAAGCGGTTGGTGTACTTCAACTCCAGCACCACGTTGGCGCCAAACGGGCGGTCCGGCCGGACCAGTTCCGTCGTCAGCCGGACCGTCGACGTCGCCTCGCCGCGCACGTGGCGGTCCAGCGTCACCCGCACGGCGTCGGTGTCCGGATGCACCCAGGCCTCGCGTTCGTAGGCCACGTGCATCTTCGGGCGGGCCGCCAGGGCCTGCATGAGACGGCCGAAGCGCTGGAGCGTGACGAGATGGCTGGGTTGGTGGCCCAGCAGATGTCCGGACTCCGGCAGATGACCCGCGACCAGGAGCGCGGCGGCGCTCTTCCGCACTGCCCCGCGCTGCTTGAAGATGCATTCGTTCATCCGGCGTTTGATCTCGAAGAAGACCGGCGATTCCGGGTCGTCGTCGTAATACCGCAGACGCAGTTTGAAGCGGGATTTCTCGCAATGCACCGTGGCCCAGTAGGTCGTCAGGCAATCCGAGTCGAGGTAGAGACTGTGGACCGGGTAGGCGCCGTCGGGGGCGCCCGCGCCGTGTTCATCCGGCACGAGATAGGCGCGCACAAATTCCCGGACCCGCGCCGCCTGCGGTTCGCTGAGGAAATACTTGCGCTCGAAACGCTGGGGCTGCAGCCGGTCAGGCATCATACTCGTCCCTCCGAGAGCGGTCGCGGTGCCGTCGGGCGCGGCGCGCGGCGATCCGGCCCGCGCACCCGCCTGGTGTGGCGGCGCGGTCAAAAGCTCCGGCTTTCGGCGTCAACCCGGCCGGGCGGCGGGATTCTTCGTCGAATCCGTCCGCGTCGCGGCCCTCCACCGTGTCCGACGCGGCCGCCGACGAACTGCTCCGAGGATGACGGCTCATTTTGACTTGGCAACCGCTGCGCCTCATGGGTAGCGCGGCCGGGGGCCGGGAGCAAGAAAGACGGCGGGGAGTGTCGCGTCACTTTCAGAAGACGGGGGGCCGGGGAGGCGGAGATGCTGTCCTCGTCGGGCACGCCAAGCGGACAGGACTTCGGCATCATAGGGCGCCCGGCGAATCCGTACCGCAATGTGGAACCGGGAAGACTCGGTCATTCACCTACTCCGATTGGGTTTGCGCGGGCCGGGAAAGCGTGATCTAGCGGGACGCCGCTGGGTTGGGAGGCTGGCCGGTGGTTCAAGAAGGAATCAGCCGAGGCCAGCCTTTTTCTCGGGAATTTCTCCCAGCACCGCCTCTCTGCGGACTATTTCGCTGCGCCCGCCGATCCCTTGACCAGTCGAACGGCGCCAAGGTCGCAGAACGCGCCGGTTCCGTCCGGCGGCGCCGAGATCCGCAGGATTCGTTCGAAATAGCCGAAGGTGGTAGCCACCCGCAGCCGGCATTCTCCTGGCGGCCGCGTGCTCTCGGAACAAAAGCTTCCGTCGGCTTCCACATTCAACTTCATACTCGTGTTGGTGGCGGCTTGCCAGCGTCCGGCGTCGGAATCCCAAAAGTCCACCAACCAAAGCCTTGCCGCGTCTCCCGTCAGGCTGGCGGGCGGCTGGGGTTCGGGCACGCCAGCGTCCAGTTCAGCAAACACTACCGCCTTGCTCCAATCCGGTGTCGGCCCGTCAGCGACTAGGCGGCCTTTGACCCACCAACCGGTCTCTACGATGACCACGTTCGTGGTTTCGCCGGGAGGAACCCGCAACACCGTCGCGTTGTGGAACGGAAGGCCGACACCAGAGTTCAGCCAAAGGCAGAGGGTTACCGGCGGCACCAGGTCAAAAGCAAATCGCCCTTCTGCGTCCGGCTTTGCCTGTGGAAAGCCGAGGTCCACGCGGCCTTCGTAGTTCGCTACCACCGGATCTTCAAGCATGACGCCTTCGATCGGTCGTGTGCGGGCGCTGGGATCGATCCCGCCTTCGATGCGACCCCAAGGCTGCAGTTGCATTGTTATCGGCCGACGCGGACCGCAGATGCGCACGCGAACGAATCCATTCGAGCTTGCCGCGACGACGGTATGCGCCTCGGGGTCGGCGTTGAACCAAAAGCTGCCCCTGGCGTCGGTGGTCTTGATCAGATCGGGCCTGGTCGTGGAGCGGAAATGGGTGCCAGTGAGTTGCACGTTATGCTCCAGCGTCAGCAGCGCCACCTCGGCGCCCACCGCCGGCTGGCCATCCGGGCGCAATACCGTGCCGGTGATCGTCTTCGCCGGGTCGAGCGGCTGAAGCTGGACAGCGAGCGCGCCACCGAAGTCTGCCGGCAGCGGGTCGGACACGAACGGCGCGTAACCGTCGGCTTCCACGCGGACACGCCACGGCATTTTGTTTTCTTCGAAGCGCACGGTGTAATGGCCGTCGGCACTGTGCCGGGTGTCGAGTCGCTCCCAGGCGTGTTCCCCCTCGCCGTAGCCGGGAAAGGCCTTTGCCTCCGCGACCGGCTGGCCGGTGGCGGCGTCCGTGACGCGGCCGGTAACTTCCAACGCCTGCCGCATGGTGATGTCGTGTTCCTCGCCGTCGGCTTTGAATCGGATGTCGCGCGTGTAGCACCAATCGGGCTTCTTGGCGTAGAGTTCCAATTCACCGTCGCGCGGGGCCGAGTTCCATTCGATGCGGCCGTCCGGATCGCTCTCCGCGCTCCACTTGAGCTTTTGACGGTGCTCGCCCCACTGTTCGAGGCTCACGGTGGCGCCGCCCACGGGGTCGCCGCGCTCGTCCACCAAGCGCAGCCGCAGCAGCGCGCCCGGACTCAGCCGCACTTCCACCGGTCCCATGCCGTCGCGGACGCTCACGGACCGGTACTCCGGCGTGAAACCGGCAGCCTTCACGACGAAATCGAAGTCGGACGGCGCGAGTTTCGAGAAGGCGAAATAGCCGTCCGCGTCGGCCTCGGCGAATATAGCGTGGACGGAATCAGCGAAGGGTTCGTGTTCCACTTGCGCTCCAGCAATCGGGTGGCCGGCCTCGTCGAGTGCGCGTCCGATCAGGATGACGCCGCCATCCATCGGCGTGACCAGCCGGCCGGACCAGAGGAGTTGCAGCCGTCGCGTCTTGCCGGCGTCAACCGTGTTCCCGGAATAGCCGGAGATGATTTCAGTGGGCCGGAAGTCTGGATGCCGCGCCGTGAGTTGGAAACCGCCGTTGCCCTCGGGCGGGATGACGGCGCACGTCCACCAGCCTTGCGCATCGGATCGCGCCACCGGGGCTTCGCCCATGACCCCAGGCCGTTCGCGTGGCGTCTCGCGGTTGGCGTAATCACCGGTGCTGCCGAAGGAGACGGTGACCTGGGCGTTGGCGACGGGGCGGCCCTGGGCATCGCGCAACCACCCGCCCATCGAGTTGGTCAACCGGTCCAATCGGAGCGTGTAATCCGAGGGCACAGCATCGGCGTGCCCCGGCGTCCAAGTCACGAAGCGCGCGGCCCAGCCGGAGGACAACACGCCGACATCCAGCCGTCCGGCACTGGCTGGATAGGGCACGTCGGTAAAACCATTTTCGTCCGTGGCCAAGTCGAAACGCTGTTTCCACCCGTCATCGGCGACCGTGTTCACCGCGAGCGGCGCGAGGGCGACGGCTTCGCCGGTGTCCTTGGCGACGACGTGAAAATGCAGGACGCGCTCCCGCGACCGTGCCGGTCGCGCGGCTCGGCTCGGGGCCGGGAGCTGGGAAGCTGCTGCCGGCGCCGCTGATGCCATCGGACCGTCGCCCTTGCCCGCCGGAGTCGGGGCCGCCGGCCGCGGTGGCGTCAAAGCGACGCCCAGCCCCACCAGTCCGGCGAGTGACGCGGCCAAGTATCCGGCCAGTTTCAATCTAGCCCAGCGCCAGGCGCTCAACGTTTCGCGCACCAAGGGTGGCAGGGCCGCGCCGCTCGCGGCCCCGCCCGCCAACGCTTTCGCCGCCACGCGGGCCACGAGTTCCGCCGGCGCCAGATGAGGCGCCAACACGCCCGCCAGCACCGCCACCGAGAGCGTGAAACCGCGGCGCGCGAAAAACGCCCGCAGCTTTTCCAGCGCCCGGCTGACGCGCTTTTTCGCCGCGTCTTCGCTGACGCCGAGTTGCGCGCCGACTTCGCGCAGGCTTTGGTCCTGCGCGAACCGCAGCAGTACGGCGTTGCGGTCCCGCTCGCCGAGCCGCGCCAGTGCTTCGTCGAGCAACGGGCTGAGGGCCGGGCTGGCGCTTTCCGCGGAATGAAGTTGTTGCATCTCGAAGGCCTCCTGTTCGCGCCGCTGACGCCGTTGCTCCGCCCGCGCCGCCCGCGCCGCCACGAAGCGGGTCGTCCGGAAAAGCCAGCCCGGCAACACCACGTCGCGCCGGAAACTCCGCGCCTTCCTGGCCAGCAGGATGAACACGGCCTGGGTCACGTCCTCCGCGCGTTGGGAGTCGTTCACCTGCCGCCGGGCGGCGGCCTGCACGAAACCGAGGTGCCGCTCCACCAACGCGCGGAACGCCGCTTCCGAGCCGCGTTGCGCGTAGTCCTGCAAAAGTTGCCAGTCGTCCATGTCAGCGATGTACTTTTCTGACTCATCCCCGCCGCACCGGCCCGACGGGACAGTATTTTGCGGGGCGGCAGTCCAATGTCACGCCGGCAAAGCGGGGCGCCGAGTCCACGGCGCGGACGGAGCCATGGGTCGCCCCGCTCGCTTAACCGGGCCGAGGAAGCCAGCGCGCCAGTGCGATCGCGGGAGAAATTCACTTGCCAGCCGCCGGGGCACGCCGTTTCTTTGCGCCATGAGCAGGCGTGCAGTCACAACCGCCGCGGGACACGCCGCGGTCCCGGCCGACGGGATTGCGCCGCGCCAACCAACAATCGCCCATTGATGGACCACTTGATCGCCAAAGCCGCGACACTTCTCGAGGCGCTGCCGTACATCCAGAGATTCAGCGGGGCGACCTTTGTCGTGAAATACGGCGGCAGTTTCATGGATTCGCCGGAGGCCGCGGTGCGCGAGGGGGTGGCGCGGGACATCGTGTTCCTCGAAGCGGTGGAGATCGACCCGGTGGTCGTCCACGGCGGCGGCAAGGCGATCACCCGCGCGATGGAGCGGGCCGGACTGAAAGCCCGCTTCGTCCAAGGCCAGCGCGTCACGGACGCCGCCGCGGTCGAGGTGGTGGACCAGGTGCTGTCGCGCCAGATCAATCCCGAAATCGTCGCCACCATCAACGCGCTCGGCGGCGTCGCGCGGGGCTTTGCCGGCCCGGACATTTTCCGCTGTCGCAAACTCCGGCTCGCCGCGCCGGACCCGTCCGGCCCGGAACTGGACCTCGGTTACGTGGGCGAAGTGGTCGGCGTCCACACCGCGCCGCTGCTGGCGTGCATCGCGCAGGGGATCACGCCGGTCATCAGTCCCACCGCGCGCGGCGACGACGGCCAGATCTACAACTGCAACGCGGACGTGGCTGCCGCCCAGGTTGCCGCCGCGCTGAAAGCCCGGCGCCTGGTGTTCATGAGCGACGTGCCCGGCCTCCTGCGCAATCCGAAGGATCCGAGCACGCTCATCCCGCACCTGCAAGTCAGCGAGGTGCCCGCGCTCCAACAAGCCGGCGTGGTGGCCCTGGGCATGGTTCCGAAAGTCAACAGCGCCGTGGCCGCCCTTCAGGCTGGCGTGGAGAAAGTCTCCTTCATCGATGGCCGCGTGCCGCACGCGGTGCTGCTGGAAATCTTCACGGACGCCGGCGTGGGAACCGAGGTGGTGTTATGACGGCTTCCCGCGGCGGCGCGCTCTCCCGCCGGAATTTGCTCGAACCGGGGCGCTGATCGCAGTCAACTGAACCTCGACATGAAAACGTTCGCCTCGTGGGTGGTGGTGGGATCCCTGATTTTCGCGGTCGCCGGCCCCGTGGCGCGCGCGGCCGAATCCAGGAGCGCCCGCGCCGCCTGGGCGCGGGAATGGCGCGCGGACAATCCGGTCTGGCGCGGCGTGCATCTGTCCGTGCATAGCGACGCGCAGGCGGACCAACTGGCCGCGCAACTGACGGCGCTCAAGGCCGTCGGCGTCAACGCGCTCGTCGTCGAAGTGGACTACAGCTACGAGTTCAAGTCGCATCCGGAGCTGCGCCCGCCGCAAATCGTGACCCAGGCCAAGGCGCAGGAGTTGGCGCAGGAGGCGCGGTCGCTCGGCATCCGTCTCATCCCGCAGCTTAACTGTCTGGGCCACCAGTCGTGGGCCAAAGTGACGGACCCGCTGCTGGTCAAGTATCCGCAGTTCGACGAGACGCCCGGCCAGTTCCCCGGCAACACGAACATTTATTGCCGAAGCTGGTGCCCGCAGAACCCGGACGTGAACAAGGTGGTCTTCGCGCTCATTGACGATCTGGCCGACGGCTTCGACGCGGACGCGTTCCACGTCGGCATGGACGAGGTCTTCCTGATTGCGTCGGAGTATTGCCCGCGCTGCCGGGGCGGCGATCCGGCGAAACTTTTTGCCAAAGCGGTGAACGACTTGCACCAGCACATCGTCGGCAAACGCAAGCTGGAGATGCTGATGTGGAGCGACCGCCTGCTCGACGCCCAGGCGCTGGGCTACTCCAAGTGGGAGGCCTCCGCGAACGGCACGTCGGGCGCGATCGATCTCGTGCCGAAAGACATCATTCTCTGCGACTGGCACTATGAAAAGCGGGCCAGCTATCCGTCCGTGCCGTTCTTCCTGGAGAAAGGCTTTCGCGTGTGGCCCTCGGGTTGGCAGCCCCTCGAGGCGGCCCAGGCCTTCAGCGCCTTCGCCAAAACGCAGAAGAACGAGCGGATGCTGGGCTACCTCGGCACCACCTGGGGCAAGGTGAAGATTCCCGAAATGGCCGAGTGGCCGCCCATCATGCAAGTGCTGCACCAGTGGGATTCCAACTGAGCCAACCACGCCCGTCCCTCCCCATCATGAATCGCCTCACTCGCCGCGAGTTTGCCGCGCGCCTCGCCCAGGCGGGCGTGGTGTGTTCGTTCGGCACCGTCCCAACGCTGGCCCGAGCGGGCGAAGCGGCGTCGGATTTGCCCAACCCGGTCGTGGTGGTGCCCGACTCCCAGCGGCCCAAAGGCAATCTCATCCTGGTGAGCGACCAGCAATTGGAAGACCTCCAGGATCCCGACAAGGAAGTGGATTTGAGCCTCAGCCAGACGCCGCAGTTCTCCACCCTCCGCAAGGTGTGTGAACAGGCCAAGGCCGGCGGCGGCAAGGTCGTGGTGCTCGCCTTCGATGCCTTCTGGGAGCAATACCGGCCGGGCCAGAAGGGCAAACCGCGCACGCTCACGCCGGACTCGGAGGCCTACATCCAGCGCCTGGCCCGCATCAGCCAGACCGTGACGGCGTACGGCCTGGGCCTGGAGTTGAGCTTCCTGACGCCGCTGGAAATCGGCGCCGGTTACGCGAAGAAGACCGGCGAGGCCGGCCGCTGGGTGCAGTATCGCGAAGGCTGGCGCGATCCGAAGAGCGGCCGTTTCAGCGTGTCGCTGTGGCAGCAACTGCGCTGGACCAACAACAAAGGCACCATCGAGCCGCAACGCACCGGCGTGCGCGCCTTCGCCTTCCGCGAACGGCGGGTCGTTGGCTCGGATTTCTACTACGTAAATCCGCGGGAAATCGTCGAGCTGCGCGCGCCGGTCGAGATTGACGCCGACGAGTTGGAAAGCCCGGCGGCGGTGCGGCGCCGGCTGACGATCCGCGGGCACGGCGACTCCAGTGTCGGCGACCTCGACCGCGTCCTGGTGGTCGTCAGTTACCAGACGCCGGAGATGGATTACTTCAGCCCGAACGCGCTGCCCTTCCTCAAGGATCTCGTCGAGCGCTACCACCAAGCGGGCATCCCATTGCGCGGCCTCTACTCGGACGAAGTCCACATTCAGCAAGACTGGAACTATTTCGGCCACCATGACGCGGGCGAGTTCACGCTGCGCTTCCTGACGCCGAACCTCGCCCGCCAATTCGCGGAGCGGTACGGCGCGGAGTTCGCCGACTTCGAGAAGTGGCTCGTCTATTTCTGCTACGGCCAGCACGGGTTTTATCCAACCCTGGAGGCCCGCGCCGCCGCCCAACACGTGCTGGGCGCCAGCCCCGACGACGTGCAACGCACCTTCCTGCTGCGCCGGCGCTACTACGATCTGCTCGACCGCACCGTCGTGGGCCTCTTCGAGCAGGCGCGTGAGCACGCCGAAAAACTTTACGGCCACGAGTTGGTCGCCACGGCGCACGCCACCTGGGCCGAAAGCCCGACCATTGACGACTGGCGCGCCAACGATCCGCGCCGCACCGGCAACAGTTCCAAATACGAATACACGCCCAATTTCGTCTGGTCGAACACCGTCCACCAGGCCGCCGCGGCGTGCGACGATTACTTTCGCTGGGGCGAATTCCTCACCGGCGGCGGCACCGACCACGCCGAGGGCGGCTGGTCGGACCGCGATTACTACGGCCTGGCGCTGGCCTGCTCGCTGGGCAGCGTCAACCCGCACGACCGTTACGCCTACGCGGCCGGCTGGGGCTGGCCGGCGGGCGTCGGCGAACGCTACGCCGCGCTCCAGAACGCCTTTGGCGCGGGCGCCCATCCGGCGTTCCAGGCGATCGAAGGCCGCCAGCATCGTGACGTCGAGGTGCTCATGCTTTACCCGTTGTCGCTGGTCGCCTGCGAAGAGCGGTTCGGTTCATGGATGGTCCAATACGGCTACGCCAACTCCATCACGCCGGACAAGCTGCTCGAACTGGGCCGCGTGGACGCCGACGGCGGGATCGAGATGTGCGGTCGGCGCTTCGGCACGTTGGCGGTGCTGTTTGAGCCGTTGCCGCCGCCGGGGCTGATCGATTTCTTGGAACAATTCGTCCAGCGCGGCGGCACGTTGATCTGGTCCGGCCCGCCGCCGCGGCTCGACTTGGCCGGCAAACCGGTGCTGGAACAGTGGCGGCGCTTGTGCGGCGTGCGGGCGTTGCGCTTCGACCGCGAGGGCCTGATCGCCCCCGACGAGATTGTCGGGTTCGAGGGCGCGCTGAAGCCGGTCCCGCCACAAACCCTCCTCACCGACTTCCTCGTGGACCGGGCGTATCCGGTCGAACCGGAGGACGGAACGAGCGTCGTCGCGCGCCTCGCCCGGGACGTGGTCGGTGTCCACCGGGCGGCGGCGGGCGGCGGCTCCGCGACGTTCCTGGGCTTCCGTCCGCGCGATGACCAATCCGCCTCGCTCGGCTACGAGTCGCGGACCTGGTTTGAAATCCTCAAGGCCCTGGGCGCCTATCCCAAGAGCCGGCCCGAGGCGCCGACGGAAGATAATCCGGCCATCGTCTCCCGCGAATCGCCGTACCTGGCGACGCGGTTTCCGAACGGCACGGTCGCCGTGGCCGCGCACTACCGGCGGCACGTCGAGACTTGGGGCGGCAACATCCACCGCGACGCCGCGCAGGACGCCGCCCTGCTCGCGGCGAATCCCCTGCCGCCGGACCAACTGGACCTGCGGGCGTTCCGCGTCGCCGGCCACCAAGTGGATTACCAGGGCCGCCTGATCGTCGCGTTCCGGCTGGACGCGCAGCAGCGCCTGGCCGCTTTTGGCGGCTACGGCTGCGGTTCCATCCGCATTGACGGGCGCGATCACGCCTTCGCGGACCACCCGCTGGGTTACGTCGCCTGGGCGCCGGTGGCGGAGAACCGGCGCGTGCCGCGTGGTGCCGTGATGGAGCTTTGGGTGCGGGGCGGCGCCAACCTGCGGGTTCCGCTTCCGGACAGACTCAGTTCCGCGCGTCTCTTCGCCCAGGGTCCGCGCGTCGGCTCCGTGGGCAACACGGTCCCCGCGGCCGTCCGCGACGGCCTGCTGGAGTTCAAAACCGAACCCGGCTGGGGCGACGCCCACCTCTACGTGCTCCCGGCGTGAAGCAGACAGACCTCACCGGTCGGCCTTCCGCGGGCGCGGCCGGCGTCCTTCGCGAAGAACGGCAACAATGGGCTTCTCTCACCGCTGGGGTTTGCTAAACATGTCGCCCGTTTGTCGGTTCTCGAACGCATGAAAGACCTCGTTCCGTCACCGCCGCCGGTCGTCCGCAACGACGTGGCCGCCATTCAGGCGCTGTACCAAAAGCACGTCGTGCCGAGCTACGGGCGCTTCGACCTCGTGTTCCGCCACGGCTCGGGCAGCCACCTCTTCGACGTCACCGGCAAGCGCTACCTCGATCTCGGCGGCGGCATCGCCGTCTGCTCGCTCGGCCACGCGCATCCGGCGATCACCGAAACGCTGATCGAGCAGTCGCGCAAGCTGGTTCACGTCTCGAACCTGTATTACACCGAGCCGCAGGGCCGGCTGGCGCAGCAGATCGTCCGGCACGTGGCGCCGGGCAAGGTGTTTTTCTCCAACAGCGGCGGCGAGGCCAACGAGGGACTGTTCAAGCTGGCCCGCAAGTTCGGCCACGAGGAAGGACGCTTCGAAATTCTGACCGCCGCGAACTCGTTCCACGGCCGAACGCTGGCGGGGCTGGCCGCCACCGGGCAGGAGAAATTCCGCAAAGGCTTCGAGCCCACCACGCCCGGCTTCCGGCACATTCCGTTCAACGATCTCCAAGCGGCCCGCGACGCGATTTCGCCCGCGACGGTGGCCATCCTCATCGAAGGCGTGCAGGGCGAGGGCGGCATCACACCCGCCACGCCGGAGTACCTGCTCGGCCTGCGGGCGTTGTGTGACGAGAAGAAACTGCTGTTGCTGATGGACGGCGTGCAATGTGGACATTTCCGGACCGGGCGCTTTCAGAGTTTTCAACGGATCCTGGAAGGCGCGCCCGGGGGCGAGCGGTTTCTTCCGGACGGCGTTTCGATGGCCAAGTCCCTCGGCGGCGGCTTCCCGATTGGCGCGTTCTGGGTGCGGGCCGAGGTCCACGGCGTGAAGCTCTGCGACCTGCTGGGGCCGGGCACGCACGCCACGACCTTCGGCGGCACGCCGTTGGCCTGCGCCGTGGCGCTCAAGGTTCTCGACGTCATTGAGCGCGAGCGGCTCGCCGACAACGCCCGCCAGCTCGGCGAGTTCCTAAAGGCGGAGTTGCAGCGGTTGGTGGACGCGTATCCGCAGGTGCTCAAAACGGTGCGCGGCCTCGGCTTCATGGTCGGCCTGGAACTCCAGGAGAAGGAAAAGATCCCCGCGTTGGCTGCCGGCGAGAAGGCGGCCAGCCTCCAGTTCGTGAACCGGCTGCACGAGGCGGGCCTGCTGACCATTCCTTCCGGCACCCAGGTGGTGCGGTTGCTGCCGGCTTTGAATCTCACGCGCCCCGACGCGGAGGAAGGGATCGCCATCCTCGAGCGGACGGTGCGCAGCCTCGCCTGAAGCCTGCGGCCAACGCGCTGCCGCCCCGGTGCCGATTGCGGGCGTCCGGTGCGAGTTCCTCCGCCTATGGCCCTCCGATGTGCAGGCCCGCCGCTGCCAGGGCCTTCGGGTTGCCGCAGAGCACGAGCACGTCCGCTGCCCGCAGCACGGTGTCTCCGTGCGGCACGACCATTTCGTCTTCGCCGCGGCGCCGGATGCCCAGGACCAGCGCCTGGCCCGGCAGTTGGACTTGACGCAGGGGCAGATCCATCAGATCCCGGTTGCGCAACGGCACCTCCCGGAGATCGAATTCGTCGCTCTTGTCGATGAGCATGGACAGTGCGCCGGGGAAATGCAGCGCGCCTTCCAGGCCCAGCGCCATCGCCAGGGCGGGCTGCACCACCTGCACGTTTAACGCCTTGAGGTTGTGGACGTGCTCGGGCAGTTCGGCCCGCGCCACGACCGACGGAATGTGGAATCGCTCCTGGGCCTGGCGGCAGGCGCGCAGCACCACCTCCGGATCGTTGGCCAACGCCACCAGCGCGCGGGCCTCGTCGGCGCCGGCCTGTTGCAGCACCGATTCGTCGTCCGGCGGACCGGTCACGACCTTGCAGCCGGTCTCCTGCAGTCGTTGCAGGCGCGAGGTGTCTCGGCCGATGAAGGTCACGATTTCCCCGCCCTGCAGCAGCCGCTTGCCCAGCAACTCGGCCAGCGGGTCGGTGCCCAGGATGATCACGCCGCGCCGCTTCCGCCCCGGTTTGGGGGGCAGGAGGCGGTTGAAAAAAACAGGCGAGCAGGTGCAGGTGAAAATCGCCACCAGCACGATCGCCGAATTCGTCGCGGAGGCGATCAAGCCCAGCTTCAAAGCGATGGCGGAGGCGGCGATGGCCAGCGACAGGCGCGAGGCCAGCAGCAGACCGCCGGCGATGGATTCCCGCCAGGAGAACAGCGCCCGCAGGCAGAGCGCGGGCACCACATTGGCGGTGTAAGAACCCAAAATCAAAAGCGGCGCCAGCCACAGCGCCTTGGGTGAGCCCGACAGCGCCGCCAGGTCGAACCGGGCACCGACCATGATGAAGAAAATGGGAATGAAGAAGCCGTAGCCGATTGCGTCCAGTTGCTCCTCGAACACCTGGCGCGCGCCGCTCCGGCTTTGCGCGATGATCGCCCCGGCCAGGAACGCGCCCAGGATGGCCTCCACTCCCAACGACCCGGCCAGCACCACCCACACGACGATCAACGCGAAAGCCCCGCGCACCCGGATTTGGGCCGTGGCATGGGAAAGTTCCTGGATGACGCGCCGGGTGAGCGCGTGGTGCTGGGCCCAGCGGCTGAGCCGGCTGGCGGCGACAAACACCAGGAGCAGCAGGACAAACAGCAGCAGATTCGAACTGAAGCCCCGGGTGAGGACCGAGATATACAGGCCCAGCAGCAGCATCGGCACGAAATCGCTGATCAGCGCGGCCATCAACAACGACTGCCCGTACGGCTCGCCGATCAACTCCCGCTCCTTGAGCACGGGCACGACAATCCCCAGCGAGGTGGTGCTCAGGATCAATCCGATCAGGATGGGGTTGCGCGTCATGCCGGCCTTCCAGAGCAGGAAGCCGCCGGCCAGCGCCAGCGCCAGCGTCAACACGAAGTTCAGCCCGGCCAGCCCGGCCGGCCGGCGCCAGAACGATGCCTTTTCCCGCCCCGAGGAGGACGTCAGCAACACGTCGAACTTCAACTCCAGTCCGGACAGGAACATCAGGAAAATGAAGCCAAAATCGGCCAGGAACGTGAGGACGGGCGTTTCGTGGATCAGGTTCAGCCCGCTCTGGCCGACGAGGATGCCTGCCAGGATTTCGCCCACCACGATCGGCAGGCGGACCACGCGCTGAATCTGCCGGATCACCAGCGGCACCGCGACCGCCAGCAGCGTCAGCAACAACAAGGACTGAAACGTAAGGTTTTTCTCCATCGTCTCGATACGTGGCGGACCGCGCCCGGCCTGCTCTCGTTCGGCGCAGACCAGCCCAAAGTTGGCTGCGGCGCCACGACGCGCAAGCGGCCATTCGGTTTGGAGCCGCCCCCGGCGGAAACCAGAGTGCCGAACCGCGAGGAACGCCGCCTCAGCGGTCATCCTGGAATTGCTGGGGCGAGGCTCCGGCGATTGGCCGGCAGGTGAACGGTTGGCGCAGGCTCGCGGCGGTCACTGTCGCAGACGCAGCTTCGCGAAGATCGGGCGCAGCGCCTGCGTCCACTTGGCGTAGCCGGCCGCGTTCGGATGCAACAGGTCGGGAAACTCCTCTGGTTTCGCGTTGCCCCGCGCGTCGGCGAAGATCGAGTAGGTGTCGCACCGGAGGAACTCCGGATCGCCGTTCATGACTTGGTCCACCCGCGCGTTGATCTGCTGGATTTTGTCCGCTGGCCGCTTTTTGCTCGGGTCGCTGGGCATCACCTTGCAGACGATCACCGGCATCGGGGGATCGTGCGCCTTGAGCGCCGCGAGGATGGCTCGCACGTTTCCGGCGATGGTTTCCGGATCGCCGCCGTCTTCCAGGTCGTTGGTGCCGATGAGCAGCACGACGGCGGCGGGATCGAGATCGAGCACGTCTTCCTTGAGCCGGTAAAGCACGCCGCGCGTCACGTCTCCGCTGATGCCGCGGTTGGCGACTTTCAGCGCGGGGAAATCCTTTGCCAGACTGCCCCAGCCTTGGGTGATCGAGTCTCCCAGAAAAACGACGGCCCCGTGGTCTTCGGCGCGGTGGCGCCACCAGTCCGAGCGACGCTGGATCCACAGGTTGCGGAACCAGTCCTGGGTCCGCAGCGGACCCTGGCCGGGGAAGTCGGCCACCGCCGGAAACGTGCCGATGCCCGCAGGCAGCGGCGCACCGACGGTCGCCTCGGTGGCAGTGACGGACGCGGTCTGCGCCCGCGGCGGCAAAGGCAACGCCAGCAACGCCAGCGCCAGCGCCAGGCCCCGGTTGGCCGGGGCGGCAGGTTTGAGCAAGCGCGGACAGTTCATTGGCGGATCGGATGGGGAGCGCGCCGCCGGCGTCTGGCCGGAGGGCGGCGACAGTTCGGGCAGGGCGCTTCAGTTCGCCGGCTTGAACACGATCGAGCGCAAGTTCACCACCGCGCCGTGCGGCATGCTCTGGGCCTTGAGGACGAAGTCCACCGGGCCGGTCTTGGTGATCTCGATCTGGCCGGCCGTCTCGGTGACGAAATCGTCCCAGCCTTGCGTGGCCACGACCGTCGTCGGGTATTGCTCGTCGCCGATGCTCAACGTCACTTCGCTGCCTTCGGCGCCAGGCGCGCAGGCCCAGGTGGCATCCACGTTGTAAGTGCCCGGCTTGGTGAGCAGCACCGGCCACTTCACGTAATCCTTGGCGTCGGTCCAAAAGCCGATGCTCGGTTCGCCGTTGCCTTTCGTCTCGGTCTGGATCGAGTTGCCGATCAACTCCGCCTCGCTGGCCTTCAGCGTTAGCGTGCCGTCAGCCGCCTGGCGGATGCGCGACGAAGTCGCCGTGACCTCCGGCGGTCCCGCGATTTCGAGCACCACGACACCGGCATACGGCGACGGGGACGCCGACGGCACGGTCACGACTTTGCCTTCGGCGCCGCTCTCGACCTTCAGGTTTTGCGACGGGTCGGCCAGCAGGTAGGCCTTGTTGACCGGGCTGGCGAGCGGCACGGCCAGTTTGCCATCGGCCGGCCAGTCGAAGACGTGCAGGTAGAGCTTGCCCGGCTTTTGCGTGCAGCGGCCCCAGGTGAGTTTCTTGAACGGGCTGGCAGTGGTGGCGTAGATCGCCTCTCCGTTCACTTTCATCCATTCACCGACTTCCTTCAGGCGCTCGACGGAGGGCGCGGGGATCAACCCCTCGCTGGTCGGGCCGACGTTGAGGAGGTAATTGCCGCCTTTGCTGGCGATGTCGATGAGATTGCGCAGCAGCACCTGGGTCGGCTTCCAATTGTTGTCGTAGCTCTTGTAGCCCCAGGTGTCGTTCATCGTCATGCAGGTTTCCCAGTCGCGCCCCTTGAAGCCGGTCGCCGGGATGGATTGCTCGGGCGTCTCGGTGTCGCCGTTGTAGCCGCCGCCCAGGCGGTTGTTGAAAATGATGCCCGGCTTCATCTTCAGCAGCGCGACCAGCTTGTCGGCGCGCGCCTTGTTCATGTCGCACGGCGTGTCCCACCACAGCACGGCCGGGAACTCGCCGTAGTTGCTCAAAATCTCCTTCACCTGCGGCACGGCGACCTTGTCAATGTAATCGTCCATGTCGTGTTTCTGGGCCGGGTCCCAGGCGCCGCTGCATTCGGAGCCGCCGTTGTTCCAGTCCTGCGCCTGGGAGTAATAGAAACCGAGTTTGATGCCTTCCTTCCGGCAGGCGGCGGCCAGTTCCTTAAGCGGATCGCGGCCCCAGGGCGTCCGTTGGACGATGTTCCAATCGCTCGCCTTGGAGTCGAACATGGCGAAGCCGTCGTGGTGTTTGGACGTGATGACGATGTATTTCATGCCGGCGTTCTTGGCGGTCCGGACCCACTCGTCGGCGTTGAACTTCACCGGATTGAACTCCTTGGCGTATTCCTGGTAGCGGGCCATCGGGATCTTGCCGGTACACATGATCCACTCGCCGATGCCGCCGATGCGTTTGCCATCGTAGGTGCCGGCGGGCACGGAATAGACGCCCCAGTGGATGAACAGGCCGAAGCGCGCCTCGCGCCACCAGTGCATGCGGGCGTCGCGCTGGGCGGGCGTCTCGTCGGCGTAAGGACTCGGCGAGTCGCCGGCCGCCGCGGCGGTTGGGACGTTCGCCAGCAAGGCGCCCGCGGTCAGGATCGTGAGGATGGACAATCGGGTCTTCATAGGATTGGGGGAGTTTCGCCGAGTCCGGTGGGAGGACAAGCGAAAAGCGGCGGGGGTTGAGGGGCGGGGTTTCCCCGACGGCGAAGCCGTGCGCGCAAAGCGGCGTCGCGACGGTGCGTGGGCTTAGGCTCTCGCTGGACTTCCAGACGGCATCCACGTTGCGGAGTGACGCCCAAACCGTGGAGACGCCCTGCGCCCCGGTTCACGCGTCGGTGCCGCAGCGCCGGCGGTCGCGGCGAAGCCCGTCACGTCTCGGCCCGGGCTGGGGCTATTGGAGCTTGAGGGGCAACTGCACTACTGCTTCATACAGGTCCGACAACACTACTTCGGTATGCTGGGCGCGAATGTCCTCTCCCAACGGGAGCGTGGCCACCGTCTCGAAGTTCGGCAGCAGGACGCAATAGGTCCCGTTGACCATGATCCCGAGCAACTCGCCGGATTGGCTGAACACCAGATCGCCCCGGGACGGATTGAACTTGCCGAAGAGGCCCTTGAGGAAATTGCGGTCCATCCGGAGGTAGCCCGGCGTATCCAGGTCCATCTGGAACCTGCACTGGCCGTAATAACCTTCCTTCGCCCCGACGATGATCGCGTCCTGGAATTTGAACGGATCGAGCGAAACCGGATACACGGCGCAGCCCAACTCGCGGGCTTGCGTCGCCGTGACCGGAATCAACACGATGCGCGGGTCCCGCCGCGAAAAGGAGACCGAGGCGACGGGGACGAGGGCCTGGTCGCGGGCCAAGGCGCCGGTCAGACTCACCCAGGTGGTGCCGGGGTCGGAGAAGGTCAGCGGCGTGTCGGTCACGTGGCAGACCGCGAAGGTGTTGGTGCCATTGGTGACCAGCACCGTCTCGGTGTCCCGGCGCTTGTTCAAGTCAATGCCCAGCAGGCCCGAGTGGGAACCGAAGAAGCCCACCTGGACGCGGTTGGTGGCGAGCTGGCTGAAGACGGTGTTGGGCGCCAGCGGCCGGTTCTCGCGGATTTCCCGTCGGAGCGCGGTGGATTGCGTCGCGAGATTCTTCACGCTCGCGGCCAATTCACCGGAGTTGCCGGCCAGGACCTTGACGCCTTCGGCCAGTTGGTCGGCGTGTTCGACGAGCCGCGCCTTCTCCTGGCGCACGACCTGCACCTCGTCCTTCATCTGGGCGACTTGCTGCGTGGCCGCGCGTTTCTCGGCTTCGGTCCGCTGAAGCAGGTCCGCCAGTTGCTGCTTTTCCGCCCAGACCGTCCGGTTGCTCTGGGCCAGTTCGGCCAGGCGCTGTTCCAACGCGGCCGCTTCCGCCTGCTGTTGCCGCAGTCCCGCCTCGATGGCGGCCGCCTTTTCCTTGGAGGTCAGAGCGTCGGTGCGGGTCGCCGCCAACTGCCGGCTTAGGGAGAGCAGGTTCGTTTGCGCGGCGGCGAATTGCTGATCGAGGCGGGCCTTTTCCTCGGCCAGCCGCTGGGCTTGCTGGCCTTTGGACTGCACCTGTTCCTGGAAGGTCTGGATTTGCTGCTCCCGCTCACTCAACAGGGTTTGTTGTTGCGCCAGTTGGCCCTGCAACTGGTCGCGGCGGTGGCGCTCTTCCTCCAACGCCAGCCGCATCACGGCGGCCAGATCCTGCCCGCTGTCGGGCCGGTTGGTCAGGACGGCGGGACTGGAGCGGGGCGGACGGTTCTGCTCGGCCACCTGGTTGAGGTCCGGCGTGGCGAACATCAGCAGGCTGACCAGCAGGAAATCGCAGATGACGATGAGGATGCTGCGATTCATGACGACAGGGCGGACGTGGTGGTGCCGACGGCAGCGGCCCCCGGGGCTTCGGCGGGCGAGGTCTCCACCTCAACGAGCAGTTTCCGACGCGCGGGACGCAGATGGAAGATTTTGAAGATGGACACAAAGATGATGCCGAACGACGTGGAGGAGTACGCCACCATGAGGCTGAATTGGTGGACCACGTTGACCGAGTACAGGATGAACGAAACGATCGTGCCCAGAAAGCCCAGGTACAGACCGGCATCGAACAGGTGCTCTTCGTTTTCGAGCAACTTCAACTTCATCCGCGGCGGCGCCTTCTGCCGGGAGATTTCGCCCAGCTTCAGGACGCAGGCGGTGTAGAGCAGTCCTTGCAGCACGAAGAACAGCACCATGATGAGGAGGTTTTGGTTCATAGACACTGGCGGGAGGCTGGCGCTTCCCGCCCGGAGTGACCCGCCCAACGTGGGCAGATGCACTCGAAAGGGGAGGTCCACTTGCCGGCTCCCCGGAGCGAGAAACGGCTCGCTCAGGAGGAGGACCACAAGCAGGAAACCCAGCGCAAACAAAACGTTGCGGGCCGTCGCGAACCTCCGCAAGTAAGGCGCCTCCCGGAGGGCGGGCGTGACCCGCGCGGCGCCCAGCGCCACGGCCAGGCACCATCCGCCGCCCCAATAGAAGAGCCACTTGCAGGCCAGGGCCAACCCCGGCACCAGGTCGCAGTAATCGAGCGCGAAATAGTAAAACGCACCGAACGGATCGTACGCCACCACGCGTCGCCGCCACGCGCAACGGTAAAGACGCTGTTGCGAGTCCAGGAGGCGGTTCACGCCACCAGCGCCATATTGCAGACACGCCCGCAAATCCTCCAGCCCGCTCGGGCCCAGGAGCGCGAGATACCGCGCCACGGCCGCGGGCCGGCCGGACAGGCGCAACACACAGAACAACGCCGGCAACTGGTCGTCCATCTCGCGTGCCTGGCGGGTCAGGAGACGCAGGGTCTCCGGATCCTCCACCGGCCCGACAAACGCGATGAGCTGGCCCCAGTTCAACCGCTGGCCCAGCGACAGGAAGTCCATCAGCGCTTCCTCTAACGGTTCGGAGGTCCCGCCGTGGGCCGCGTTGTTGGCCAAGGCGACCAGCGCATCCCGCAGCGCCGGCGAGAGCCGACCTTCCGCCAGCAGCAAGCCCCCGATCGCGATCGCGGTGTCCAGGGCCTGCCCCGAGGCGGATCGGGACGGCGAAAACAGGACCGTGTTGGTGAGCGCCCGGCAGTCCAACAGCGCCTGCACGGCCGGCGGCGGCGAGGCCTCCAGGTAAGCGAGCGCCCGCTGGCGGTTTTCCTGCCCGACGACGAAGTCCGTAAACGGCTGCCACCCGCTCGCCGGCAGGTTCGTTTGGACGCCGAACACCCGCTCCAGTTGCAGATCCACGCCCCCCCAAATCCGTTCGGTGGGATGGGCCTGCGTGAATGCGTAGCCGGCGAGCGCGAGTGGCTCGCTGCCGGGTAGTTTGGCTTCCCGGGCCACGCTGGCCACCAGTTGGCCGGCCGCGACGTTGCCCTCGTCCATGAGAGACACGCCCGCCTGGACCAGGGAACGGCCCTTCTGCCCGGCCTTTGCGATGACTTGCCAGTCCACGGCCCGCAAATACACCGGCATCAGCAGGCCGCAAATAAGCATCACCAGGCCGAGGATCGCGCAGAATGTCAGCCAAACCCAACGCATCGTCGTGCTCGCGAATCGAGTGTAATATCTCTATTGGTCGTTCGGGGCGGCCGGAAATTCATTTTTTGTTGGAGATTTCCTGCCGGCGCATCATTTGCGGGTACGCGGAAGCGCTCGATCCAAGGCGATCCCGCACGCCGGGACACTGTGCTCACCCCGTTTTGCTGCCCTGACCCTCCAGAGAGCGTCTCGCTCCTCGATGCGTGCGCCCGCCGGGCCGGCGGCCAGACGCGGCCCGGCGGGCTGGAGGCGCGTGCGCCCACTGCCGGGCTACAACGCTTCGGTCATCCAGAGTTGGGGCCCCGGCGCAACGACCTCCGGCCAGGAATGCCAACCGTATCAGAACCGCTTCCGGCCCACCTTCAAGCTGCTTAAACAGGAGAAGAAAGACGGCCAGACGGCGAAGACCTGCGAAAAGAAACCCCAGACCCGTATCAGCGACTGCGGGACAGTGCGGCCAGCCCGGAGGCGACGACACCGATCGCGGGCCGGCCAGCCCGGGTGATCCGCGAAACCTGAAGCAAATCGGCCGGACTTCATCGTCCAGTCCCGGTGGACGGACGGCGATCCGATGTCAGCCTTCGCAGCAGTGCGGGCAGCTCTCGGCCGGCATGTCGAGCGCCTTCAATTTGGTGATCTTCACCGCGACGTCGTCGGGCCGGCGGTGGAGGTGTTCCCAGGTGAAGGTGCCGGGGAATTTCGCCTCGAACTGGTAGCGCAGCGGCACCGGGTCGTGGCCGTTGCGGAGGATGAAGTGGCCACCGACCGGGAGCTCGAAGTAGGTCTTGAGGATGAGGCCGTGCTTGATCGAGCAGGGGACTTCCCGCACGTCGAGCATGTTGTCCGGTCCGATCAATGGTTCTGTTTGGGTTGGCATAGGTTTCATGGGTTGGTTGTTAAATAGCGAGTGTGCGCCGGTTCAAGCAATGCCGACCGACGCGCGGCCCCGGTCGGTCATCATCGCCGGGCTCCACGGCGGATCCCAGACGATCTGGACATCCACATCGTCCACGTCTTCCAGGCAGAGGAGGGCGTTCTGCACGCCTTGGGCGATGCTCTCGTGCATGGGGCAGCCGGGCGTGGTCAGGGTCATCGCCACCGAGACCCGCGAGCCGGCGATCGCGACGTGATAGACCAGTCCCAGGTCCACGATGTTGCAGCCGATCTCCGGGTCAATGACCTGGTGAAGGGCGTTCCAGACCTGGGCTTCGGTGACGCGAGCTGCGGTTTCAGTTTCCATGGCGGCTCAACTCAACAGTGTTTGCGAGGCGGCGCCCGTCCCGGCGCTTGTGAAGCGGGGGCGGACGTTCGGGTTTGCGTTCGCGCCGGGCTTCACGGGCATCCTGAAGGCCAGCGGCTCGACCTTTGGCCGGACAAGGTGGGAAAGCATCCGCCCGGCGTTCACGGCGAAAAACAAAATGCTCAGCGCGAGCAGCCCGCAGCCCCACGGCATCAATTTCGTACTGCCTAAAACGATGGCGATGCTGGTGGCGGCCAGCCCGCCGAGGTAGGTCCAATAGCCCGCCACCTGCAGACGCGGGGAATACAGGTCGGCCAGCGCCGGCACCCGGCCGCGGCCGATTTCGCGGCTGTACCGCGCGTACCAGACGAGAAACGGAAGGATTTTGTACAACATGCCGAGGATGGCCAACCCGACGACGCCGATCAGCGCCAGAAAACCGTAGAGATTTTCCAGTTGGCCGGTGAAGGCCGTGAGTGGCAGCTTGGGCCACGAGAGGACGAGCGCGAGCAGCGCCAGGAGGCCGAGCAGACTGATGGCGGTGAGGAAGTATCGGAGGCCCCAGTCGAGCGCGCGCCGCCGGCGGGCACGCAGAATGGCGCGCATCTCCACGCCATAGACCGCCAGGCCGGCAATCACCACCAGCGCACAGAGCGGCTTCAGCGGACTGCGCAGCAGGATGGCAAAAAACGAACCGGCCAGACCGAGGTTCAGCAGCGCGACCGACCACCGGGCGCGGCGCTCGCTCCGCAGTTCGCTCAGCGTGAACATCGGCACGAGTTTGTAGGAAACGCCGATGATGAGCAGAAGAAAGAAGCCGGCGCCGCCCAGGTGCGCGTGGGCGTGCATGGTGCTCATCGGGTCGAACCGCGAGAGAAAGTCCGCCGTGGCCCTGAGTCCCGCCAGCACCGGCGCGACCGACTGGGCCGCCGCCGACTGCGGCGCCCCTTCATAGGTGCATTTTCCGGCCGCCACGGCCAGTCCGGCCAGCACGGCCAGCGAGAGCCAACCCAGCGCCGACGCCACCGCCGTGGCGATCACGTTCCAGCGCGGCACGCGGCGCAGGGTGCGGGCGATGTTATAGACGAACAATCCGACGCCCACCGCCATCACCGAGCCGAAGTGGCCGACTTGTTTCAGGTTCCAGGTCCAGAACATCCCGACCATCCCGACGAAGCCGACGAAGTGAAACAGGAACTGCCAGCGCGCGAGCCGCTCGCTGTAGAGCCGGGTCTCCAGCGCCACCGGCACCAGTTGGTACATCGCGCCCATGATGATCGAGGTGATGAAGCCGAGCGTGAACAGGTGGGTGACGGCGACGACGTGCTGGTTGTAGTGGTAAGTGGCCAGCAATTCCGGCCGCAGCACGAGTCCCGCAACGCCCAGGAACAGCGCCAGCAGGCCGGTCAGCACGAACCGCAGCGGCAGGCTGACCGAAGGCGCGTGGGCGCCCAGCGGCGGCGCGGCTTTGCGGCGGCCGTCCCCGGCGGTCCCGCGGTCAGGTCCGGCGAATCTGGGTGACGAAACTTCCATCGTTCTGCTCCGTGCTTTCCCCGCGGAAGCCGCGCGTTTGAAGTTGGGCGTACAGATGCATCGGGCGGCGGTCGGTGCGGGCGCGCAGCGTCGCACCGGCGGGCAAGGCGGCGAGCGCTTCGAGAATCCTCACCAGCGGTTGCGGCGGCTCCAACCCCCGCGCGTCCACTTCGACGTTTCCGAGGCCGCCGGGCGCGGGCGGCGAGGCCTCCGCCGCGTCTGGCTTCGCTTCCGCGGCGGCCGCTCCGCGGAAAAAAACGACCTCCCAATCGCCCGAATCCGTCGGCCGCGCCTGATGAGAAAAGCCCCGCGCCGCCAGCACCCGGACCAGCGGCGCCGGCTCAAACGGCGCGAGCAGCCGCAGTGTCTGGTCGTTGCCCAGGGCACCGACCGCGCTCATGATGCGCGAGAAAGGCTCGCGGCCCTGCCGGAGGTCTTCCCGGACATCGAGGGTTACGACTGGCTCATTCATCACGCGCTGAACCTACCGGCGGCGGCAGCGCGGCGCTTTGATGCAGATCAAGCCGCGGACGGATTCCTCACCGATCCGGCGGCGGGCGCCGCGCGAACAGCTTTGCGGGCAGACGCGTCCAATGCCATGTTGCCGCATGAACACTTGGACAACCGGACTCCTTGCCGCGCTGGTCCTCAGCGCCACCCCCGTGGCGTGGGCCGTGCCGATCACGAACAGTATTCCCGCGGACCTCGCCCACCGCGTCCGCATGATCGACGGCCAGAAGGTGGACCTCACGCCGTTGTGGGACTGGTACAAAGCGAAGCAGGCCGGCAAGCGCGGCTCCGACTCCGACCGGCCGCTCTTAGCCTGGAAACGGGTGCGCCTTGAGCGCGTGGTCCAGCAGACCCTCCTTCACTGGACCGTGGAAGCGGACGTCGAGGGCACGCACGAAACCATCATCCTCCAGAACCCGCCCAAGCGGGAGTGGGACGAGTTCAACCGGTTGAAGCTCCTGCACGCGCAACTGCTGGCCAGCACCAACCGACTCCAACAGGAGCTGCGCCGCGTGACGGCGGCCCGACGGCAGGCGGACTACCAGGAACGCGCGGTCTCCAGCGGCATGCACAAGTGGGGAGCCGCCGCGGCCGCGACGAGCCAAGCCGACGCCGTGGCGCAGCAGGAAATTTTGGTGGCCCAAAACCTCGACGCGGCCCGGGCTCAACTGAAAAGCGTCGAGACTGCCGGCTACGATTTCAGCAAGCCCTTCTCCCCCGAAATCTTCGCGTTGAAGACGAGCCGCAAGCTCAGCGGCAAGCCGGTTTACGACCGGGGTCGGGTCTTTTGAGCCGGACCGGCGGCGGGGACACCTTTCCGAACGGCGCGGCGGAGTCGCGCGAAGACGACGGCTGCCGTTGACGCGACGTCCGCCCCGCTGGCACGCCGGCCGGCCCTTGGACTCAATGATACCGGCCCGTCGGGGAACATCATGACCTCTTGGTTGGGGGAAGAGAGACTCCAAAGCGATGAGGTGCAGCAAGAAGATATTGGTCGGGATTTTCTTTTCGGGCGCGGCCCGGTTCTTCCGCGTCAGGAGGTCCGGCGGACGGTGATATTGCCGCGCCAACTATTCTTGCGGGCGACGTTGTACCAGAACGGGTCGATGGCGATCTGGGCTTGGACCGTGTCCCGGCTGTGCGGCGCAGATGTTTGAGGAAGCGTTTGCCGGCGAAGGTGGCGCAGGTCTTGGACAGTCCGTCGCTGTAGGCAGGAATTGGGCGCCGCAGGAGATCTCGCGGATGGTGCATTGGAAGCGCGGCAGTTTGATCGCCGGCATCTGGGGCCAAGCCGCAGGAGGATCGGCGGGGCCGCGGAGGGGGACACCTCTGAGCGGCGAGGCTGCCGGTCCTCGCAAAAACACCCGTCTATTTCGGAGTTCGGGCGGAACCTTCCGCAGCCGGTCAACCGGCGGGAAGGAGTCACGATGTTCCCCGGGCGGACCGCGCGTCGGGCGCTACGCCGGATAATCCAGCGTCTCGCGGGTCATCACCTGCGTCAGCGCCTCGGCGGCGCGGTCCTTGGCGAGGCGACACCCGGTGAGGCAGCCGTCCAGCTGGGCGCGCAGGCGCATGAATTCTTCGAGGCCGGCGGACGGCACGCACGGGCCGGCCTTCAACGGATGCGTCCGGCCCCCGGCGGTCACGTCGGCGCCGGCCGGCGCGCTGCCCGCGCTGCCGGGGATGAGGCCTTCGAGCGCTTCGAGTTCGTCCGCCGCGTAACAAGCGTGGCAACTCGCTTCATCCCACGCCGGGTGGCGATTGTAGCCGAAGACGATTTCGGCGCAGATGCGCCCGACTTCCCCGGCGGCGCGCGCGCTTTGGACGTGGCAGAGATCGGTGAAGAAACTGACGAAGCCCGGCAGGCCGCCGGCGAGGGCCGGGTTCGCCGCGCCGTGGGTTTCCAAGGCCACCACGTCCAGAATGAATTGCCGCGCGGCGAGGAGCCAGCACAGCGCGTCGGCGAGCGGGAAGGTCACGCCCTGGCGCGCCTTGTGGTAGAGCTTCGCGCCGTCGGCGTCGGTGGCGTGCTGCAGATGGCCCAGGGTCCAGCGCCAGAGTTTCATGGCGGTGCCGAGCGCGCAAGCGCCGGTGCCGGGCCGGTCGGACGCGAGGCGTTTCATCCCGGCGATCCATTGCTGGAACTGCGCCAGGAACAGCTCGCTGGTCATCGTGAGCGAGAGTTGCAGCCGCTGCACCGCCTCCGGTCCCTCGTAAGTGGCTTCGAGCTGGGCGTCCATCCACTTCTGGCCCAGGAAGCCGGGGCAATCCTCGGTAACGCCGTAACCGCCCATGAGGCTGACGGCCTCGCGCATCATGGTGGCGCCGTGGCCGGTGTTCCAGAGTTTGCAGGCGGGGCACAGGACGTTGGCCTGCGCGTCGAGGGTGGCGAACTGGATCAGCGGATCGGCTTCCCGGACTTCCTGCCGCTCCCGGTCGCGCTCGCCGCCGGGGCGCGACTTGATTGGGACCAGTTCCAGCGCCTCGGCCTGCTTCTTCGCGAGTTCCTTGAGCGCGGCGCGGCCGGTCAACTTCCTCCCGGCGAGCCAGGCGTCCTTCTGCTTCGCCAGCGGATCGAGTTCGTCGAACAGGCGCGCGGCCTCGAAGCCGAGCGACGCGCTGGCCTCGCCGGTCGCCCAGATGTCCACGAGGCGGTGGAGGACGTCTTCCTTTTGCTGGAGGCCGAGTTCGTAGCGCGGCGTGCCGGGCGCGCCTTCGCCGCCGCGGAACCGCCGGCGCTGGTAGAGAATCACCGGCTCGACGGCGGAGAGCAGTTTGGCGGCGGTCATCAGGCCGACCGTGACGCGCGTCCGGCGGAAGACGGCCTCGATGATTTCGCCGTGCGCCAAGCGGGGAATGATGACGCCGTCCTTGACCGTGTAGCCGCCGACGATGCGGTGGGCGGGCACGCGCAGATTGAAGACGGGATCGTTTGTGGAGGAAAGCTGGTGGACGAGTTTCTTGGTCGGCGTGCCGCGGTCCCAGGTGCCGGGGTCGCCTTCCTCCAGGATCACCAGGCAACTGCCTTTGAGGCGCGGGTCGTCCGAATCCACGGCGGCGGTGACGACGTTGGCGAACGCCATGTTCGTGATGAACCGGCCGCGCTTTTCCACCTGCAGCGTCGGCTCACCGCCCGCGGGCCAGTCGGCGACGCGCACCTTGCCGGCGAGCATTCCGGTCTCGACGCCGACGAACGGAATCGGCTCCGTGAGGGCAAACGCGGCGCGGACGTGGCGCCGGCTTTCGCCGGGCTTGAGCGGCGCGGCGCCGGCGACGTATTGGGCGCGCTGCTCCGGCGTGCCGCATTCGTGGATGGGCGCAAGCCCCAGGTTGCCCGCCAGACTGCACGTCGCGGCGCCAGCGTCCACCCACGACAGCTCGAACGCGATCAGCGCCAGGGCGAGATTCTTCGGGCCGGCGATGAAGCCGCCTTGCTCCGGGTCGAGCGCGGCGGCGGTGATGCCGCTTTCGTCGAACTGCTGGAGCAGCGCGGCCTTCTCCGACGTCCAGGCGTGCGAGTGGCGTCCGCCCTGGGCGACGAGCCGCGCGACCGGTCCGCGCGCGACCTGGCGCGCGGCCTGGACCAGCAGGTGGAGATCGTAGCGGTCGGCGAAGCGCCACATGAACTGGCGGACATCGTCACCGGGGAGCGTGGCCAGGGTCGGCGTTACCTGGGTGGCGGAGGCTGTGGCCATAAAAGACCGAGCTTGAGCGTCATCATCGACGTCGCTCTCTTCGCCGGGAATGAAGCCCTCTCCGCGCGCAGGCGATGTCGTGCGGATTTCTAGGATGTTTGCCGCGCTGGGGCAAGACAAAGCGTGGTGGCGCTTGGTTTCCCGCAGCGGGTGGACCTCCTGGGAGCAGCGCCCAGCGCACCGCCTTCGCGCCCGGCGTCCGCGGGCGGCCACCGTCACTCTGGTCCCGGCGGGCAAGGCTGGCCGGCCGGCGGGGGGGGGCTCGGGCGCTACGGCGCCCGAGCCGGCTCGCGCACGGTCAGGACCGGGCAGGAGGCGTGGCGCACGACGCGTTCGGCGGTGCTGCCGAGGAAGACGTGTTTCAAACCGGTGTAACCGTGGGTGGCGATGATGATCAAATCCACGTCTTCGGCCTGTGCTGTCTCGATGATTTCGTGATAGGGCCGGCCCACCCGGACGGTGGTGTGGATTTTGATCTCGGCGGGGATTTCCTTGCGGGCGAGCTGGTCGAGTCGTTGTTGGGCGTCGTTGACCAGGCCCCCGCCGGCTTCGGGCAGTTCCGGCACGGCCAGCAGCATGTTTTCCGGCACGACCATCGGTTCGACCACGTGGACGAGGAGAAGCTGCGCCCCGAACTGCCCGGCGAAGCGCAGCGCGTAACTCAACGCCCGCCGGGAACGCGCCGAGAAATCGATCGGCACCAGGATGCGCTTCAACCGAAAGGGCGCCGCCGCCGCTTGCTTCACGCTCTCATCCAGCAAATGGTCGTCCAACCGGTCAAGTTGGACCACCACCTGTCCCGCCTTGGAAGTAGGTTTGACTTTCATCGGTTTACTCTCGCATACGGCCTGTCGTCTTCAAGCACTCTTCCGGATCTGCCGCGGGGCGGGACAGCGCCAGCTTTGCATGGGTTGGCCGGTGTTCACCCTCTTTTGCGTTGCCTCAGGGTGACCCGGCGGCTAGTTTGGCGCCGTGCCGGACAAGGCCAACAGGCGCTTGATTGAACAGCTCTCGCGCTCGCAAATCTACCAAGATTACGAGCGCGCCTTTGGCCATGCGACGGGGCTGCCGCTGTCGCTGCGGCCGGCGGAAGTGTGGACCTTCGCGCACCTGGGCAAGAAGAACCAAAACCCGTTCTGCGCGTTGATGTCCTCGCAAAGCCGCTCCTGCGCCGCCTGCCTCGAAGTGCAGGAACAAACCGGGGCGGCGTCCCGCAACGGCGCCAAGACGGTGGTGTGCTTCGCCGGCCTGTGCGACACCGCCGTGCCGGTGCGACTGGGCGACCAGTTGGTCGGTTACCTCCAGACAGGCCAGGCGATGGTGCGTCGGCCGACCCGGGCGCAGTTCGCCCGCGTGACTCGGCAGTTGCTGGACTGGGGCCTCAAGGTGGACCTGAAGCATTTGGAGGAAAGTTATTTTCAGACTCGGGTGCTCACGCCGAAGCAATACGAGGCGGTGGTGCGTCTGCTGCACATCTTTGCCCAGCACCTGTCGCTCGTGAGCAACCAGTTGCTGGTTCAACAGGCGCACGCCGAGCCGCCGATGATCGTCCAGGCCAAGCAATTCATCCGCGAGCATCAGGGGGAGGAACTCTCGCTCAGCGCCGTGGCCAAGGCCGTCAACACGAGTACGTTCTATTTCTGCAAGATGTTTAAGCGGGCCACCAGCCTGCACTTCACCCAATACCTGTCGCGGGTGCGCATCGAGAAGGCCAAAAACCTGCTGCTCAATCCCAACCTGCGCGTCAGCGAGATCGCCTATGAAGTCGGCTTCCAGTCGCTGACGCATTTTAACCGCGTGTTCAAAAAGGTGGTGGGCGAGTCGCCGACGGCCTACCGCAAACAATTACCGAAACCCTAGCTGCGTGGGAACTGTTGACTCGCCAACCGAGCGCGGTCAGACCGCAATGCGTGCCGTCCCTCGCTCCCGGCGGCGGCCCCCTTGCCCAATTTTATGACGAACAAAACGCTCGGACAGTGTAACACCTCCAATAGAGCCGTGCTGAACTGGGTGGACCAGTGGACGAAAGTCTTCCAGCCGGAAAAGGTCTATTGGTGCGATGGATCGGCGGCGGAGAAGGAAGCCCTGACCGCGGAGGCCGTGGCCCGCGAGATTTTGGTGGAATTGAACCAGCAGAAACTGCCGGGCTGTTATTACCACCGGTCTCACCCCAGTGACGTGGCCCGGATCGAGGACCGCACGTTCATCTGCACCGAGGCCCAGGAGGACGCCGGCCCGACGAACAACTGGCGCCTGCCGCGCGAGATGCGCCGCACCCTGATCGGCCTGTGCCAGGGCGCCATGGCCGGCCGCACCCTCTACGTGGTGCCGTACTTGATGGGACCGCCGGGTTCCGCGCTGGCGAAAGTCGGCATCGAGTTGACCGATTCGATCTACGTCGTGCTCAGCATGCGGGTGATGACCCGCATGGGCCAGATCGCCTACGAGCAACTCGGCAACGACGACGATTTCAACCGCGGGATGCACACGATGCTCGACCTGAACCCCGAGCACCGCTACATCGCCCACTTCCCGCAACGCAACGAAATCATCTCCACCAGTTCCAACTACGGCGGCAACGTGCTGCTGGGCAAGAAGTGCTTCGCCCTGCGCATCGGCTCGTGGCTCGCCCGCCAGGAAGGCTGGCTGGCCGAGCACATGTTGATCCTCGGTGTCGAGTCCCCCCAAGGCGAGAAGACCTACGTCGCCGCGGCCTTTCCCAGCGCCTGTGGCAAGACCAATTTCGCCATGATGGTCCCGCCGGCCCGGTTCCGCGGCTGGAAGGTCTGGACCGTCGGCGACGACATCGCCTGGATGAAGCCCGGGCCTGATGGCCAGCTTTACGCGATCAATCCCGAAGCGGGCTATTTCGGTGTGGTGCCTGGCACCAATTCCAAGTCCAACCCCAACGCACTGGCGACCATCCAGCGCGACACCCTCTACACCAACGTCGCGCTCACGCCCGACCTGGACGTGTGGTGGGAAGGCAAGGACGGCGATCCGCCCAAGGAATGTTTCGACTGGCTGGGCCGCAAATGGACGCCCGAATCCAAGGAAAAAGCCGCCCACCCCAACAGCCGCTTCGCCGCCCCGATGGTGAACAATCCGGTGCTCGCGCCCGAAGCCAACGATCCGCAAGGCGTGCCCATCAGCGCCATCATCTTCGGGGGCCGGCGCTCCGACACCATGCCGCTCGTCTTCCAAGCGTTCAACTGGATCAATGGCATCTACATCGGCGCCACGATGGGATCGGAAACCACCGCCGCCGCCGCCGGCGCCGTCGGCCAGATCCGCCGCGACCCCATGGCCATGCTCCCGTTCTGCGGCTACAACATGGGCGACTACTTCCGCCACTGGATCTCCATCCGCAAGGCCATGAAGCATCCGCCGCGGATCTTTCACGTCAACTGGTTCCGCAAAGACGTGGACGGCAAGTTCCTCTGGCCCGGCTTCGGTGAGAACATGCGCGTGCTCCAGTGGATCCTGGACCGCTGCCGCGGCCGCGCCAACGGCAACGAGACGCCGCTGGGCTGGGTGCCCGACAACACGCAAATGGACCTGGAGGGCCTGGACGGCTACACGCCCGAACGGCTCGCGAAAGTTCAGGCCATCAAGCACGATGAGTGGGTCCGGGAACTGCACCTGCAGGACGAGTTGTTCATGAAACTGCACGGCACACTGCCGAAGGAGCTCATCTTCGAGCGCGAGTTGCTGGCGTCCCGATTCTGACGCGGGCGGGCCACCGGACCTGGGTTGAAAAAGAAAATCCCCGCGGCCGAAGCCGCGGGGATTTATTCGAAAACCGTCGAGATTACTGCCGCGCTTCGGTCGCGGCTTTCGGGCTCATCAGTACTTTGGCCAGCGTGAGGGTCTTGCCCCCGGCCATCGTCTTGATCTTCTGGCAGCAGGTCGCCCCTTTCATCGGGCAGCCGGCGGCCACGGCCTTGGCCATGTCCGCGTTCTGCATGCAGCACGTCTTCGCCGTCGTCGGGCACGCGGCCTTCCCGTCGGAACTCCCGTTCTCGGCGGCCGGCAGTCCGATTGCGAGAACGCCTAAATGGAGGGGATGCAAACGCATCCCCCGCCTTATCCAACTGACCTGACGGCGGAAGCAGGGAACCAGCTCGAGTCTCTGGTGCCGGCCCCCACGTCCGGA
>JAJXZI010000071.1 GCA_021780115.1 bacterium
CAAGGAATACCAGTATGTAGAACCAGGCACCGGCCGGCGCTACAAGAAGGTGCCGGTCCACGCCCCCGGAGTGCGCAACGGCGCAACGGGCCAACCGTGGCGTGGCAAGAACCCGCCGCCCGGCAAACACTGGCAATATCCGCCGCGAACACTCGACGAAATGGATGCGCGCGGCGAAATTTACTGGTCGCCCACGGGCAATCCGCGCCGAAAATTTTTTTTGGACCAGAGCGCCGGCGTGCCCGTTCAGGATTTATGGTTGGATTATCGAGACGCTCACAACCAGAACATCGAGGTGTCAGGCTATCCCACTGAGAAGAACCCGAATCTGCTTGCCCGCATCATCGAGGCGTCGTCCAACGAAGGTGACTTGGTGCTGGATTGCTTCGCCGGATCCGGCACCACACTGAGCGTGGCTTCCCAGCTGGGCCGCCATTGGATTGGCGTGGACAACAGCCGCGAGGCCATCGCGGTGACCCTCCGGCGGCTAGGGAGAGGCTTGGAGCGGATGGGCGATTTTGTCTCCGACCTCGAATCTTCCGAAAACGACGAGGCTGGTGAAACCACGCCGTCGCTTTTTGGCCCGAATGAAACCGCCCCCCCCTCGCCCAAGGAGGCTGCGTGCCATCGCATCATCAAGGACTTCGCCCTGCTTGTACAGGAACCTTATTACAGCGAGTTAGAGAGTAGTTTGGCAGATTGGTCAGAATGTCTCGGCGAAAGCAAAACCCTCCAGCTCGCCGAAGCGCCAGTTCCCTACCGGACGAACAGAGTCGTGAAATCCAAGCGGAAAGGATCCCAGACATGATGGCCTTCCACTCACTTTGCCATCCAGAGATTCGGCTGCTCGGTGTTTTGGATTTACCCCGTGCATGACCCCCGGCGTCCTGCTTGTCAACCTGGGTTCGCCCGATTCCCCGTCGGTGCGGGACGTGCGTCGGTACTTGCGCGAATTCCTGATGGACGGCCGCGTGCTCGACGCCCCCTGGCCGATCCGCTTCGGCATCGTTCACGGGATGATCCTGCCGTTTCGTCCGCGGCAATCCGCCGAGGCGTATCACAAGATTTGGACCCCGGAAGGCTCGCCGCTCATCGTCATCAGCCGGCGTGTCCAGGCGGAACTCCAGCGCCGGCTGCCGCTGCCGGTCGAGTTGGCGATGCGCTACCAGCATCCGTCGGTCGCCGCGGCGGTGGACCGGCTCCGGGCGCGGGGGATTACCGACCTGCTCCTCATCCCGCTGTTCCCGCACTACGCGATGTCGAGCTACGAGACGGCCGTGGAGCGCGTGCAGGAAGTCGTGGCCCGCCGCGCGCCGGGCCTGCGCCTCCAGGTCCAGCCGCCGTTCTACGCCGAGGACGATTACACGACCGCCCTGGTGGCCAGCGCGGAGCCGTGGCTGCGGGAACCGTTCGACCTGCTGCTGTTCAGTTTTCACGGCATCCCGGAGCGGCACCTGCGCAAGAGCGATCCGACGAAAACGCATTGCCTCCAGGCGGCCGACTGCTGCAACGCCGCCAGCCCGGCGCACGCCACCTGCTACCGGCACCAGTGCTTTGCGACGGTGAAGGCGTTCGTGGCGAAGGCGGGGCTGCCGGCGGAGAAATATGCCGTCTCCTTCCAGTCGCGCCTGGGCCGCGAACCGTGGTTGAAACCCTACACCGACTTCGAGGTGGAGCGGTTCGCGCGGGCCGGCGTGAAGCGACTGCGGGTGATCTGCCCCGCATTCGTTTCGGATTGCCTGGAGACGCTGGAGGAGATCGGCCTGCGGGCCAACGCCAGCTTCCGGCAGGCGGGCGGGACGGATTTCGCCCTGATTCCCTGCCTGAACGACCACCCGCTCTGGCTGAATGCGCTTGAACGGATGGCGAGAAGAGTATTTGCTGTGCCCCATTAAGTATTTGCCGAGCGTCGCCGCATGAGCACTGACACCGATCCGAAGTGGGAGAAGAAACACGCCTGGGGGCGCCTCAGCCGCGAGGAGCCGCCCAAGCGCGCCGCCGCCGACCGCTGCGCCGATTTCCACGAGATTTACGCCCTCTACGACGAAGCCAAAGTGCGCGAACAGGCCAGCCGCTGCCTGCTGTGCCCCGAACCGCTCTGCGTCACCGGCTGCCCGCTGCAAAACCGCATCCCGGAATGGATCGGCCTGGCGGCGGAGGGGCAATTCCTCGAGGCCGCCGCGCTCTCGCGCTCGACGAGCAACATGCCCGAGATCTGCTCGCGCGTCTGCCCGCAGGAGCGGCTGTGCGAAGGCGCCTGCATCCTCAATGGCCGCAGCGAGCCGGTGCCCATTGGCGCGATTGAGAAGTTCATCCAGGAATTCGCCTTCGCCCACGATTCCGTGCAGGCCGCCATGGTCCCGCCCAACGGCCGCCGCGTGGCGGTCATCGGCTCCGGTCCGGCCGGCATCGCCTGCGCGGACGAGCTGGCCAAGCGCGGCTACGCGGTGACGGTCTATGAGGCGCAGGCCGTGCCAGGCGGCCTGTTGATGAACGGCATCCCGGCCTTCAAGCTGGAAAAGGAAATCGTCCACCGCCGCATCGACTTGCTGCGTCGGCGCGGCGTGGAGTTCAAGTTGGGCGTGGCCGTCGGAAAGGACCTCCCGCTTCCTGAACTGCGCCGCGGCTGCGACGCGGTGTTCCTGGGCATCGGCGCGCAGAAGCCCAAGGCGCTGGACGTGCCGGGCGCCGACCTCCACGGCGTCTTTCCCGCCCTGCCGTTCCTCATCCAGAAGAACTCCGCCCTGGAAATCGACCTGCCGCCCATCGAGGTCGCTGGCCGGCGCGTGGCCGTGCTCGGCGGCGGTGACACGGCGATGGACTGTTTGCGCTCGGCGATCCGCGGTGGGGCGCGCGAGACGTTCTGCATCTACCGGCGCGACTTCGCCAACATGCCGGGCAGCCGCAAGGAATATCACAACGCCGTCGAGGAAGGCGCGGTCTTCCATTTCCTCACCAACCCGGTGGAGTTGGTCGGCAACGGCCACGGCCGGGTGGCCCGCGTCCGCTGCGTGCGCATGGAGTTGGGCGCGCCCGACGCCAGCGGCCGGCGCAAACCGGTGAAGGTGCGCGGCTCGGAGTTCGAGTTGGAGGCGGATGTCGTCCTGGCGGCGTACGGCTTCGACCCCGAACCACTGTCGCAGTACCCCGGCCTCAACGACATCGCCGTCAACGAGTGGGGCGGGGTGATCGTCAACGACCACCAGATGACGAGCGTGCCGGGCGTCTTTGCCGGAGGCGACTCCGTCCGGGGACCGTACCTGGTGGTCCATGCCGTGCGGGACGGCCGGAAGGCGGCGTTGGGGATTCACCGGTATCTGTTCGGGCAGACGGCGGCGGATTGAGCACGCCGAGCGGCACCTGCTTGCCGGGTACCGTTTGGGTGCGCAACTCGGCCAGTACTACGGCGTGACGCCCCGCACCCCCGATAATTGTCGGAAGCGGGCTGCGGAGCGTCTGGTTCAGAACCGGTATTGGAGGCTGGAGAGGAGGAAGTGCGCCTGGTAATTGTCGTGCCCGCCGTACAGGGCGTCGGTGTAACTATAGAAGCCGTATTTCACGGTCAGGCGGAGGTTCTGGGTCAGCCGTCTGACGATGGACGCGGTGACGCCATGCTCCTCCCCCCCGGCCCCGTAGGGCACGCCGAAGGTGGCGTTGTTCTGGTAATCGTCCGCCCGGTAGTAGAAATAGCCCAGGTTCAGGTCGGTCTTGTCGTCCACCACCAGCCCGGCGTTGAAATTGAGCGTCCAGTAATTGTTCTGCGAGGCGAGGATGGCCTGCGTATAGTCCGAGGCGGGCGTCTTGGTCTTGCTGAGGACATAGTTGAAGCCGGGTTGCAGATACAGTCGGGGCCAGGGAGACCAGCTCAGGTTTTGCGCGATGATCTGACTCTGCATCTGGGAGGATTCCAAGCCGCTGAGGCCCGACGTCGGATCCGGCTCGGTATAAATGGTGGACCATTGGTACTCATAACGGCTCACCAGGGTCAGGTTCGGACGGAGCCGCAGCGTCAACCCCACGTTCCCGTCATAGGTGTCGAAGTTCTGCATCACCAGATACCCCGGGTAGCGGTTGGCGCTGTTGTTCAGGGTGCTGTCCAGGAAGTTATTGTAGTTGTAATCGTTGGCCTTGTAGTAACCACCAAAATCCAGCGTGACGCGCCGGACCGGATACCACCGGGCACCAATGCTGTATTTCTGGAAGAAGCGGCTCTCGTCCGTCCCCTGCTGGATGGGCGGGATCCCAATGCCGTTCACCGGGAGCAACCCGCCGTTGGCTGCCACGTTCCCTTGTCCCTCGGTCCATTCCCCGCGGGCGTTGAACACCCAGTTTGTGACGCCGGTGTAGTTCACGTCCATGCGCTCGCGCACGTCGAGATCCTCGAGGGCACTGAGTCCGCTGAAGGCCGTGGCCGGGTAGAGTCCAAGCGTTTCCATCCCGCCAGCGTCAGCGTCGGTATCCTCCTTCTGCACCCGCAAGGACGGGACAATGGAAAGGGTCTCCAACGGCTTGGCCATGAGGTTCACATCCATCACGTATTGCTGCAGGCGGGAGTAGCCGCTCAGGCCGTAGTAGCCGAACCCGCTTTGGGCGCTGGGCACATACCCCACGCCGAAGTCCGAACCGTAGATCTGGCTGCCGGTGAAATTATTGTCCAGGTCCGTGAAAGAGTAACCGGTGGAGAACATCACCTTCTTGCTAAGCCAGGTTTCCGTGAAGGCGTGGATGTTGAACAGATCGTAAGTCGTGCCTTGCCGGTCCGTGATGCTTTGCTGGGCCGGCTCCGTCAACCATTGACTGATGTTTAGGGCGTCGTCCAGCTTGCCGGTTTCATAACGCAGTCCCAGGCCGAGATCGGTCGCCTTGATATGATGAGTGACATCCACCTGGAAACTGTCGCTATACTCATTGATGGTATAAAAGGAGGGGCCAAGCCCGCGCACGGTCGCGTCTCCGGCCGGATGCGTCGGTCCCCAACTGGTGGAACCCTCGTCGCCCTCCCGGTAGGTATGCGTGTACTTGAAAGTGATCTTCGGCAGGTTCTTCAGCGTGAGACCGCCCTCGAGGGAGATTTCGCCGCGGTCCAGCGCCAGCGCGTCCGCCCCCAGCGGATACCACGTGCCGGCGGGCGGGAAGAAGCCGCCGTCGCCGTTGTACCACGTGCGAAACTGGGTGTAATTGAAGCGGACAAAGCCGGTGTCCGGACGCACCAACTCCAGGCTCAGCTTGTAATCGTGCTCGTCGAACAGCGCGTGGCCATCCATGGTCAGCGTGGTGCTCTTGTCCACGTTGCCTTGGTAATGAAAGTCCTCGATCCCGCCGAAGGGTCCGGGCCAGCTCTGGTGCTGCTGTTCGAACTGGGCCCTGTTCCCGCCAGTCAGGAACCCGCCGGTGGAGAGGTCCAGCCAGTTGCTATAAGAGTTGGTTCCTCCTTCGAACATTTGCTCCGGAGACAGCGCGAGCGGAGCAGCCGGCGCGGCGGGCGCGGTGGGCGCGGCAGCGGGCGGGGCGTTGGTGTCCGCCGCCGAGAGGGTGGAGGCGGCGGCGCAGGCCCCGAAGATGGAGGCCCAATACCACCGGGTCCGTTCATTGGGAAATGGCCTTCTGGGTTTCATCGGCTTTCGAGTCGCTGGTTAGAACCGCAAGGAGGAACTGACCCGGGAACCATGGACCGCCTCATGGCAACCGGCCGTCCAGCACGTGCCTTGCTGCACGCGCAAGGAGTGGTCGGAGCCTCCGATGAGGATCCGGCCGCCGCTCACCTGCTGGAAGTGGCACTTGAAACAGAGGTTCGCGTCCCGCACGGTGAGTAGCTTGGCGTTGACGGAGCCGTGTGGGGCGTGGCAGGCGGTGCAGCCGTCGCGCACGGCCTCGTGCTCGAAGACGTAGGGCCCCCGTTGGGCGGGATGGCAGCGAAAGCAGCCGTCGTTTTCCGACAGCAAGGAGGTGCCGCCGGCGAGGTTGATGGAACCTTTGTGGGGCGAATGGCACTGGGTGCAACGCAGTCGGCCCTCCGGCACCGGATGATGGCTGGGCAGGTTGAACTGGCCGCGCACGTCGGCATGACACTGGAAGCAGACCGTTTCCGTCGCTCGCGCCGGCGGATTGGCCAGACGCGCCCCATAGCTGCTCGTCTGGGGGCGCCCCGGGGTGAAGCTATACGGGGGCTTCACGTCGCCGCCGGAGTCCGAATGGAGGCTGCAGGGCCCGTGACAGGATTCGCACCCGGCGTTGATCGCGTTGGGCCCGGCGGCGATGAGGCGGGCGTGGTCCGCCGTCTGGAAGTCCCGGTAAATCTTGTCATGGCATTGCTCGCACTCCTTGGAGCCGATGTATTTGGCCCCGGGAACGTTGGGCAGATCCACCGCGGACCGGTTCACGCTCTGGCAGGAACTCACCGCCAAGAGCAGGACCAGCGTGCCGGCCGACACCGCCAGCCCCCGCCACCATCCGGCGGGCGGCATTCTAAGTCTGCGGAAATTGCGATTTGTCATGGGTCTCTGTCTTCGTTCGTCGGTGATGCCACCCGGGCCGCCCGGCTGAAGGCGGTGCCCGGTCATGGTCGTCTCATTGGTTCAACTCCTCCTGCACCCAGTTCTGGGCGGTGTCCAACAGGGTTATCGCGTACGGACCGTTGTGGACGCCGTAACTCCCGTCGTAAAGGACCAAGTATAGGTCGAAGCGAGCCTTCTGGATGTTGACGGGGATCAGCGTCTGCTCGCTGCTGCTGGGTCCGGCTGTTCCTGCGGACAGGTCGCCGGGATTCGTGTATTCCCAAGCGAGCGCACCATACTTTGTCCGCAACGCTTCCGGCGCCTTGGTGGCAGCCCATTGATCCAGCAAACCTTTGACGAACTGGATCTGGTTCGAGACGGCGGTGGTGGTGAACTGAACCAGCAATTCCGGCTGGGGATGACATTCGCGACAGGTGTCGAAAGACTGTACCTGGAAACTGTGACCAGAGACGGCGGGCTGGGTCGCGCTCACGGCGTCGGCCGCCTGCACGTGACATCGCACGCACTGTTTCTCGAACAACGCGTGGCTGGCAGGCCGGTTGGACGGGGTGCCCAGGTCCAGTTCGCCCACGGTGCCCAGCAGCATGTTGTACTGCGGCGAATGGTGCGGCGCCCGGCTCGAACTGCTCCAGGCCGCGCCCCGATGGTTGTGGCATTGGGCGCAGACGTTGATGTCGGGATCGTATTTGTTGGTGAAGACATCCGAGGTGCTCAGGAAGTAGTCGTTGGTCGAGGCGAGGGGGTAGCGGAGTTGGTTGGTATAGATCATCCCAAGCTGATTGTTCGTGATGATCGCCCCGGTCAACTCGTTCGTCATCAACCCGCTCAGCACGTTCGTATGGGCATACTCCTGGTGCGGATCGTGGCACGTGGCGCAGGCAATGCCTACCGCGCCGGCTTCGTGGCCGTCGGGCAACGGCTCGTGTTCCAGGAGCGATTCGCGCACCGTCCCGGAGTGGCAGCGCCCACAGCTCGGGATGTAAACGGTCGCTCCCTGGCTGCCCGCAAAATCCGCCTGTAACTCCGTCCGCACCGCCCGATGGCCGGAGGTGTTCCACTCCTCATAGTAGGGACGATGGGAAGCGGCGACCGCGGCGGGCACCCAACTCGCGTTATGACATCCGCCACAGACCGTGGCCGCCAATTCAACGCGCGGCCGGACGGTCGGATCGTCCGGATTGGCCGCGTGATTCGCAGCCGGCCCATGACAGTTCTCGCACTGCACCCCGGCAAGCTGTGGTGTTACCGACAGCAGGGAAAATCCCGTCGGCAGCCCGTTCCCCACGCTGTGACAGCGCAGACACGCGCCGTTGGTCTGGCCGCCCTGCGCCAAGAACGTTACGCTGATGGTTGCGCTCGAATGCCGCGTCTTCATCACCGTGTCATGGGTGTCCTGATGACACTCGAGGCACGCTTGCGAACCGGCAAATTGCGGTGCGGGTCCGGAAACCCGGAAGAAGGCGTTGCTCGAGGCGACCGATAACGTGGCGATCCGGTTGGGGTTGGGTCCACCCACTGGCTGCCAGTTGGGGTTCCTTAGGTTCGGGCTTTGGAACAGTCGATAGTAACCAGAGGGGCCGTCCCAAGTCACACCCACCCCGTTGGTGTCCCGCGCGATCCCCGTGATGACCGGCCACGCCGGCATGCCCCCCGGCTGGATGATGCCCAAATGAGGCCCATCCTGCGCGCTGGCCGGCCAGCCGATCAGGAGGCAACCCGCCGCCGCGACAAGCAAAACGGTTCCTGGGGTTGCCAGCAGAGCTTTGGTGCTGTTCATAATCTGCAAAATCGCCTGCGCCGGGCCGTTCCGTTCAGCCGGGCCGACGGCCCGCCTAGCCGGGTCAACCGGGTTCGTGCGACACCAGATCCGACCCAGGACGGCGCCCACAGCCCGGATGAGTGACTGACGCTACACGGGGGGGGATCAGCAGCAATCCCAATATTGTCAGATGTTCACCCTCTGTTGCTCTGCGCGGACTTGGCCAACGCCGCGTTCCCTTGTATGCATCTGGGCAGGTTCCCCG
>JAJXZI010000161.1 GCA_021780115.1 bacterium
TCAACTCGCTCGCGCAACAAGCCGCCGCGCTGGGCGTGAAGCTGCCCGATCTCGACCAGGCCCTGGCGGCGCTCGCCGCCAACCAGACGGACCTTTTTCTCAAAGACCTTCAAGCCGCCGGCGCCGATCTAGCGAAGCTGAGCGAGATGGCGAAACAGCTTCAGCAACTGCAGGCGCAGGCCGCCGACAAGCTGGGCAAGAACCTCGCCGAGCAATTGAAATTGGCCCAGGCCGACGCCGCGCAGGCGACGCTGAAGAAAATGATCGCCCAGTTAAAGTCGGCCAACCTGTCGCCGGAGCAGTTGCAGAAAATCCTCGGCGAAGTCGCCACGGCGGTCGGACCGGCCAGCCCGTACGGCAAAGTTGCCGGCTATCTCAAGGACGCGACGAATCGGATGCAGCAAGGCGACAAGCCGGCCGCCGCGCAGTCGCTCGCCGACGCCGCGAAGGAACTCGAAAACCTGATGCAACAGATGGGCGACGCCCAATCGCTGATGGCTGCGATGGACGCGCTCAAGCAAGCTTCGCTGTGCATTGGCACCTGCCAGGGCTGGGGCCAAGGCCAGCGGCCCGGCTACAGGCGGGGCGGCAAACCCGGCTCGGGCGTCGGCACGTGGGCCGACGAGAGCGCAAGCTGGGACGGCGAGCAGACCACGCGCTGGGATAACTCCGGCATCAACCGCCCCGACCAGGACGCGCGCGGCCTCACCGACCGCGAGCCGACATTGAGCGACGCACTGAAGCCGACGCAAACCAAAGGCCGGTTCTCGCCAGGCGCGCCAATGCCGAGCATCACGCTCAAAGGCGTGAGCATCAAGGGCGCGAGCAAGGTCCAGTTCGAGGAGGCCCTAACCGCCGCGCAATCCGACGCCCAGGGCGCGCTCAACCAGGACAAGGTGCCCCGCGCCTACCAGAACCAAGTGAAAGAATACTTCGACGACCTAACGCACTGACCCGGATGCCGTTTTGCACGGTCCAGGCCCACCCGCGCTCCTTCCGAGCACCCTGCTCCGGCGGGGCCTTACCCTGGGCGGCGCTCACGAGGCTCGCTGGGCTGGTGCTGGTGGACGCCTGTTCTTCGGACTGAGGAGCGGCACGCCGTCGGGCAAACCATGTGCGCCCTTTGCGGCAAATTCAAAGCAAGCGCTAGCGACCGCAAGAACGCCGACGATGAATTCGGTTGAGCTGCTGCCGACAGGCTCAGACCGTCGCTGTCGGGCTGAAGATTGAGTGGGAACAACGAGCTGACGTCATACGCAGACACGGCTTTGTGAGCCATTGGGTGTCGCGTTGCAAAAACTCCCAACACTTCATTTGTTTGCCTCGTTGAAATCAAACCGATGTTTGGTGCTCCCAACATGTGGGACATCACATTCGACTGAAGCAAGTTCTTGAAGCCGTATTCCGCTGCGATCTCCTGCGTCTTCCGAATGTAGCTCATTGAATGTCGGCGATGCTACCCATCGCAGGTCCGCCTGTCCAGGAAGACGATCCCACGTAATTTCGCACGGCTGGTCCGAGAGCGTCACCGTCGGCTACCTGCTCGACGAAATCCGCAACGACATCACCCGCGAAACGCCCGCCAGCTTCGAGCCGACAATTGACTTCGCGGTCGTGAAAGTCCCGCGCTTCGCCTTCGAGAAATTCACGCAAGCCGACCCCACGTTGAGCACGCAGATGAAATCCGTCGGCGAAGCCATGAGCATTGGCCGCACCTTCAAGGAAAGCCTTCAGAAGTGTTTGCGCTCCCTCGAAATCGGCCGCAGCGGTCTGGGCGGCGACGGCAAACCCTGCGCATCGGCATGGAAGTATATGGCGACCGCGACATCCTCTCGCGCGACGTCATCTCGCGCAAGCGAACGGTTCTCAACGGCGGGCGCTGCGTCCCGCGCGCGAGGCATCCCGGGCGATTGACCAGTGGGGCCGCCATTGTTCCGCCGGCCGCTGGGCCATTCTCGTGCTGACGTTCCCGCATGTCCGGCTTACTTAAACCGTTCTTGAACTGGCGCGCTGGAGCAGTTCCGCGCACTGGCATGACGTCGGCAGATCCCATCCGGCGTCGAGATTCTGGCCGGACACTGGGACAGGCAGACGACGCGCTCCGCTTCAAATTCCGAACTCGAAATTCGAAAACAGAACCCCAACACTGCCGTTGTGAAGCCGCTGACGTCCTACACCTGCAAATTGACGGACCCTCAGGCCGCCGCGCTGCGCACGCACTTGGAGGCGCGCGGTTGGCGGTTTCGGGAGGTGCCGTACGCGCGCTTTGCCGCCGAGCGCGAGAAGGTCAACGTGGTCTTCTACGCCAGCGGCAAGCTGGTCGTGCAAGGCAAGGAGACGCAGAGCTTCGTCGAGTTCGTCCTGGAGCCGGAAATCCTCCAAGAGGCGCGGCTGGGTTACGAGGCGGTCCTGAATCCCGACCTGCTCCTGCCGCGCCTGGGCGTAGACGAAAGCGGCAAGGGCGATTTCTTCGGCCCGCTGTGCGTGGCGGCGGTCTATGTCAACGAGGCCATCGTGCAGGCCTGGAAAGACGCCGGCATCCGCGATTCGAAGAACATCTCCAGCGACCGGCGGATCAGCGACCTGGCGGAATTGATCCGCGGCACGCCCGGCTGCGTCCAGAGCGTCGTGCCCATCGGCAACCCGGCCTACAACCGGCTCCACGCCAAAATGCGCACGGTGAACGCGCTCCTGGCCTGGGGCCACGCGCGAGCCATCGAGAACCTGATGACGCAGCGCGAGCGGATGCAGCCGCCGCCGGTGCGCGCCATCAGTGACCAGTTTGCGGCGAGCAAAGCGACGCTGGCGCGGGCGCTGATGCCGCTGGGCCGCGAGATCGAGTTGGTCCAACGGCACAAGGCGGAGGAGGATCTCGCGGTCGCCGCGGCGTCGATTCTGGCGCGGGACGAATTCGTCAAGCGGCTGGGCCGGCTGGAAAAGGAGTTTGGTCTGCCGCTGCCCAAAGGCGCTTCGGCGGCGGTGGTGGAAGCGGCCAAGGCGTTTGTCGCCCGGCACGGTGCGGCGAAGCTGGGTCACGTGGCGAAGATGCATTTCCGGACGGCGCAAAGCGCCATCGGCGCGGATTCCGTGTCGTCCCCGCGCTAAATCTTCCTGGCCGGCAAGGGCGCAATCCCATCCGCGTCCGGGATTCCGCGCGCCGCCGCGGCCGCCGGTTACTTCTCCACGGGCAGGCGGAAGCAGGCCGCCTCCAGATCGGTTCGCAGGAACAACCACTCCCCGGCGAGGGCCGGCGGGTTCCACGTCTTGGTCCGGAAGGCCGTAAAGCGCCCGAGTTCGCGGCGCTCTCGCGGCCCCGGTTCGAGCAGCGCGACTTCGCCGTTCTCCGCCGTGAGCAGCAGAAGCTTGTCCACGAGGATAACCTGTCCGTGACCATAACGGCCGTCCTTCCACTTTTGTTCTCCCGTGGCCGCGTCGAGGCAAACCAGAATGCCGTCGTCGAGTCCATAGATGAAGCCGTCGTGAAAGACGACATTGGTGAACTTGGCTTTGAGGCGCGTCGATTTCCACACGCGCTTCGCCTGCCACCCGCCGCCGGGCGTCTTGGCCACCTGCAGGGCTTCGCTGCCGACACCATAGCCGCTGCTCACCAGCACGCGGTCGCCCGGCAACTGGACCGGCACGGCCACGTTCGGGTTGGACGAGCGCCACGGATATTCCCAGAGCCACCGGCCCGATCCGGCATCGTGGCCAGCGATCGAACTGGCGTTGAACATGAGGATTTGCGGTGCGCCCCCCAGGGCGAAAACCACCGGCGAACTGTAGCCGACGCGGTCATGGCCCGCGCCCCAGGCAAACTGGCCGCTCTGCTTGTGGTAGGCGACCAGGGACCGCTCGTTCGCGCCGCCGGCGCTCACCACTACGAGATCGCCGCGCACGAGGGGCGACACGCTCCAACCCCAACCGGGCAGGCTGCCACCGTTCTCGCGCAGAATCTCCTTGGACCAGATGAGCCGGCCGGTTTGCAGGTCGAGGCAGTTCAGAATCCCCGTTGCGCCCGCCGTAAAGACACGGTCCCCGTCGATCGCCGGCGTCGCCCGCGGGCCTTCGCCGGCGATGGTCGTGAAATAGCGCGCCGCGTCGGCGTGCGCCCAGAGCGGCCGGCCCGAGAGCGCGTCGTAAGCCACCACCGTCTCGTCCGGGCCGCGCTGCTCCTGGGTGACCGCCACGCTCCCGGCCACCGCGAAACCTGACCAGCCCGCGCCGACGGGCCGCCGCCAGAGTTCCTGCGGCGGATGGGCGACCCAGTCGCGAGCCAGCCGGGGACCAGCCAGCGTCGCGTCGCGGTTCGGTCCGAGGAATTGCGGCCAGCTTCCGGTCAAACGCTCCGCGGGCGCGGCGTTCGTCCCCCGCGGAGCGAGCGCGCCTTGCGCCAGCGCCACCGGTAGCTCGGCGCTCTGGTCCCGCTGCCAGCGCCACTCGAAGATAGGCAACAGATCACCGGTGACGCCGCGGATGCGCACGGATGCCGCCAGCGCGAGGACCACGCCGGCGACGGCGCCAAGCGTCAGGAGCCGGATGCGCCAGCGCAGGCGCGAGAACAGCGCGCACCACAGCAGCAGCAGCAACAGGACGATCAGAAAAACCTCGGTCGTGTGAATGTTGCGGTGCTGGTGCGATTCCTCGGCAAAGAAATGGAACCAGCCAGCGGCGAGGACCGCGCCAACGAGGATGACGACCGCGGGCCACCAACGCACGGGCCGCGGCGCCGCGGAGAAAGCCGGCGGCTGCGCCGCAGAATCGCGAGGGCCGTCACTGTTCATGTCGGAATGAAAGTCGCCCGCCGCGCGGTTCGCAAATGCAAACTCACACGAAGTCGTGAGCCGGGAGGGGTGCGGATCGGGGAATCGAGGTCATTTGCGCGCGCGCCCAGAAGATGCTTTTTCAAAATCCCGCTTGACGATCTGGCTCAAGGCTTCTCCAACAATCACCCTGCCGATCCGTTGCCGGCTCCCAATCCACGGCCGGCGCAACCCCAGTTGCGATAGCGGTGTCCTTTTCGGATGGGGCGATCCAGATCATTACAGCCAAGCGCAAGGATCGGGGGTGGCCAGAGCGGGAGCCGATGTTTGTCTTTGCGGCCATGTGTTGCGCGTTGTTGGGTTCCGATCTGGCGGCAGACGATCGCCTCGGGGCGCTTCGCGCCAACCTTTTCGCGGAGCAGCCTACCGCAGTCGGGCGCCGGGCGGCAACGGGTTTTCAGCGAGGGTTTTCAGCGAGCGGCCCGCTCGGCGGCAACCGGCAGCGACTGGCGACGCGCTTCTCCGCCTCGCTGACCTGCGCGTTTGACCGAGCGCCAGGGAGCGGATCTCATCAATTTTGAGTCTGCTCCCACCACAGACCGATAAACGCCCGTTCAACGCCCACGGCCCTCTGCGAACGCACGTGCGCAGCCGTGGGGCCAGAATCAGGACGAATCCGCCAACCGCGTAGCTGCAGGGTTCACCCGCGCCGTGAGCGTCTCCGCGGCCTGCATGCAGAGAGCAACCGGGCGCTTGCGGAGATTCCGACGCGGCGATTGCCGCATCCGACCGAGGCGCTGAACGCTTCGCACTGGCCGCATTGGCACAACAAATCGGCGAAGTCACCCCGGCGCGGTTCGTTCCCGCGTAGGCCGGCCGTTCCCTCCTGCCCCATCAACGGGACCGCTTACATGTGCGCAATGATGTTGTCGCCGAAGGCGGAGCACTTGATCTCGGTGGCGCCTTGCATCAGGCGGGCGAAGTCGTAGGTGACGCGCTTGGAGGCGATCGCACCGTTGAGGCCCTTGAGGATGAGATCCGCCACTTCCGCCCAGCCGAGGTAGCGGAACATCATTTCCCCGCTGAGCACGACGGAGCCGGGATTGACCTTGTCCTGGTTGGCGTATTTGGGCGCGGTGCCGTGTGTGGCCTCGAAGATGGCGTGGCCGGTGAGGTAATTGATGTTGCCGCCCGGCGCGATGCCGATGCCGCCGACCTGCGCGGCCAGGGCGTCGCTGAGGTAATCGCCGTTCAAATTGAGCGTGGCGATCACGTCAAACTCGTCCGGGCGCGTGAGCACCTGCTGGAGGGTGATGTCGGCGATGGCGTCCTTGACCACCACGCCCTGGGGCAGCTTGCACCACGGACCGCCGTCCAGTTCCACCGCGCCATATTCGCGCTTGGCCAGTTCGTAGCCCCAGTCGCGGAACGCGCCCTCGGTGTATTTCATGATGTTGCCCTTGTGGACGAAGGTGACGCTCTTGCGTTTCTGGGCGATGGCGTAGTCGAGCGCGGCGCGGATCAGCCGTTCGGTGCCGGGCTTGCTGATGGGTTTGATGCCCACGCCGATCTGGTCGGGCGCCTCGGTTCCGAAGCGGATTTTCTTGAAGCCGCCGGGCAATTCCTGTTGCAGAAACGCCAGGATCTTCTTCGCCTCAGCGCTGCCGGCCTCGTAGTCGATGCCCGCGTAGATGTCCTCGGTGTTCTCGCGGAAGATCACCATGTTCACCTTCTCCGGGCGTTTCACCGGCGAGGGCACGCCCTGGAAATACTGCACCGGGCGGAGGCAGACGTAGAGATCAAGCATCTGGCGCAACGCCACGTTGAGCGAGCGGATGCCGCCGCCGACCGGCGTGGTGAGGGGGCCTTTGATGCCGACCAAGAATTCCTTGAACGCCTCGATGGTGTCGTTGGGCAGCCAGTTGTTGAAACGTTTGAAGCTTTCCTCGCCGGCAAAGACCTCGAACCAGGCGATCTTTCGTTTGCCGCCGTAGGCCTTTTGCACCGCGGCGTCGAACACGCGCACGCTGGCGGCCCAGATGTCCGGCCCGGTGCCGTCGCCACGAATGAAGGGCAGTACCGGGTGGTCGGGGACGTTGAGTTTGCCGTGGGTGATTGAGATTTTGCCGCCCTGGGGCGGCGTCAAGTTCTGGTATGCCATGTGATGGGTTGTCCGGTTGGTTCTACTGGTTCTCTGCCGCAAAAATCATCGGGCGACGGCGATCGATTCCACCTTGGGGGCCGTGGCGAATTCGGCCTTCACTTGCGCCACGGCCTGGTCGGCGGTCAAGCCGTATTTCCGGCGCAGTTCCTCGGGGGTCGTGGCGTGCTCGATGAATTGGTCGGGCCAGCCGAGGCGCACGACGGGCGTGGTGATCGCCGCTTCGTTAAAGCACTCCAGCACGGCCGAGCCGTAGCCGCCGGTCAACGCGTGGTCCTCGAAGGTGACGACCACGTCGGCGGCGCGGCCGAAGAACCCGGTGGTTCCGGCATCGAGCGGCTTGGTGAAACGCGGGTTGATGACGGCGGGGTCGAAGCCGTCCGCCGCCAGTTGCGCGGCCGCCTGGCGGGCCAGCGAGCACAGCGGGCCGAGGCCGAAGAGGGCCACTTTGCGCCCACCGTGGTTCACAAAGTTCTGGATGACCTCCGCCTTGCCGATCTCCAGCAGCTTGGGCTGGTCCTTGATCGGCACGCCTTCGCCCGCGCCGCGCGGGTAGCGGATGAACGTCGGGTGCGGTTGGAGGGTGGCGGTGAACATCATGTCCACCAGTTCATCCTCGTCCTTGGGCGCCATGGCGATGACGTTGGGCAGGCAGCGCAGGTAGGCGATGTCGAACAGGCCGTGGTGCGTGGGGCCGTCGTTGGCGGAGAGGCCCGCGCGGTCCATGCAGAAAATCACGGGCAAGTCCTGCAAGCAGACGTCGTGGTGGAGGCAGTCGTAGGCGCGCTGGAGGAAGGTGGAATAAATCGCGACCACCGGGTGGAGGCCCATCGTGGCCATGCCGGCGGCGAAGATGACCGCGTGTTCCTCAGCGATGCCCACGTCGAAATAGCGCTTGGGCAGCGCCTTCTCCAGGTGCTTGAGGCCGGTGCCGCTGGGCATGGCGGCGGTGATGCCCACCAGGGAGTTGTTCTTCTGGCACAGCTTCACCAGGGTCTGGCCCATCACGTCCTGGTAGTTCGGCGGAGTGCCGTCCTTGGCCGGGAGGGGATTGCCGCTGGCCACGTCGTACGGCCCGAGGCCGTGGAACTTCTCTGGATGCGCCAGCGCGGCCTCGTAGCCCTTGCCCTTCTTGGTGAGGACGTGCAGCACGATGGGCCGGTCGTAGTTCTTGGCGAATTCCAGGAAGTTGATGAGCATCGGCAGGTCGTGCCCGTCGATGGGGCCGAGGTAGCGCAGGCCCATTTCCTCGAAGAGAACGCTGTTGCCGTAGCCGCCGCGGCCGTCGGAGTCCAGCGGACTGCGGCTCTGTTCGAGCGTGACGCCCGCCATGGCGCGCTTGAAGCCTTCCTCGGCTTGGTGGGCCAGCATCAAAGCCACCTGGCCTTTGGGCAGTTTGCGCATGACGCGCTCGAAATCCTTTTGCAGACGGTTGTAGCGCGGGTGGGTGATGACCTTGTTCAGGTACGTCGAGATGGCGCCGACGTTTTTGGCGATGCTCCACTCGTTGTCGTTGAGGATGCCGATGAACCGCTGAGTGGTGTGGGCGATGTTGTTCAACGCCTCATAGGA
>JAJXZI010000304.1 GCA_021780115.1 bacterium
GGGCCGCCGAATCGGCCTCGAAAGGGGCAGGCGGCCCCACGGTGGCGGCGAAAGCGGGCGGTGGGAGCGCCGGTGGCCGCCTCAAGAGTGGTCCGATGGAGGGCGGATATGAAAGCGCGAGCTTGGGCATTGTTTTTCACGGTGGCCGTTGCCGCCACCTCCGCGCGCGCCCAAGGCACGTTTCAGAACCTGGATTTTGAAGCGGCGCGAGTCGATTCGGGCCTTTTATCCAACTGGGCCGTGAACCTGCTCGCGGCCTCGGATGCGTGGCCCGAATGGTCCGCGTCTTACAATACCTTTCAATTATCTACGATCAACGAATTTAATTCGCTTTCGTACGCGCAAGGGTCGCGACCACCCGTTGCTCTCATCTTCTCGGCCCCACAGAGCCTCGACGGTGCATTCAGTGTGTTTCTAAGCTCGGGTGGCGGTCCTGTTGTTGCCGGGCGCGGTACGATCGGCCAGACAGGGCTGGTGCCGGCGGGCGTCCACTCGCTGCAGTTCAAGGCAGTCATGGGACCCGACTCCTCCTTGCAAGTTTCCCTTGGGGGAAAGAGCCTTTCCTATTTCGCGCTTTCGACGACGCCGAACTACACCGTATATGGCGCAGACATATCGGCCTTTGCCGGGGAGACTGCAACCCTGAGTTTCTTAGAAGCGGAGCGAGGCGGCTGGAGCGAAATCGATGACATCCAGTTTTCGCCGCAAATCGTGCCCGAGCCGGGCGGCGCGGCGTTGTTTCTCCTTGGCCTTGGGATGCTGACGTCTGTTCGCCGGCGGGGCGGCTCCCCGCCGCGGCGCGCTGGGCCAGGCACAGGCAAACGTTGTATTTTTATGCGGGGAGCCACGATTCGCGTGCCTTGGACATCGCTCAGGTGAACAACGGATTTGCGTCCCGGACGCCACTTTGGCGCCGGATGGGCCGGTGCCTGGCGGGCTTGGAAATGGTTCGTCCTCGCGCTTACGGGTCGCCGCCCTCTCCGGGGCCGACCGCCGGACCCGCCTGCGGCCTCCAATCGAATTGACAGCCTTACCGGCCTGCTCCTACGTTCCGCCCATCATGCCGGCGCCGACGGCCGAACCCAGTTCCCATCCCGCGTCCACTGCCCGGCCCGCGAGCGGAGCGTCCGTGGGCGGGTGGCGGGCGCTCGCGGCATTGCTTGTTCTGCTGGCGGTCGGCCCGGCGTTGCCCGCCACGTTCAAGGGGAAGATCCGCACGGTGGAGGAATTGGAGATCGCCAAGGGCTTGCCCACGCCGCGGGCGTTTGTGAAGGGCGAGAACGTTCGGCTCTATTACATCAACGACGGCACGCTTTTCCTGTTCAAGGCAGCCTGGAAGAAGGCGCCGCTGGAGGGCCGCGGCTACGTGTATTACACCGCCCGGCTGCGGTCGGACCCCTCCCCCACGCCGCTGCCGCACGGGCACACCGCTTGGCGCGAGGCGCGGGTGGTGGACCGCCCCACCTGGACGCAACTGGCTGGGGAAGCCGCCGACCAGTTGGCCCCGAAAACGCCGGGGCACGGCACCTACTTCCAGACGTTCGGCTCGGAAGGCGTGCTCTACCGGGACGCGTCCAACCACGTCCATGCCGCCCGCTTCCGCGACCGGCCGGCGGCGGTCGTCATCGACACACGGCTGAACACGGAGGAACTCACCACTGCCCTGGCCCGCATCGTGGAGGCCCGGTTGCGCGCGGCCCATCCCGGCGAAACGGTGTTCCTGCTCACCGCGCCGCTGGTGGGCCAGAGCAAGGTCTTCACCGTGCTCGACTTTGCGCGGCGCCGCTGCGTCCTGCTCGCCGAGCCGCGCATCGCCGAAGATCCGCGCGGCGCGCCGCACATCGGGCACACCTTCTCGTCGCTGTTCGCGTTGACGGTCGAGAGCCACGGTTACGCGCTCGTGAAGAACCCGGTCAGCTCCGCCGGCCGGCTCGTGAACACCGTGTTCCAGACGCTCGCGGGCCTGATCGGCACCGGCCTGCACTCCTACCGCACGCCGCCGCCGCCGCTGGCCCACGCGCCCGGCATGGACCTCGCCGTCTGGGAAAAACACCTCGACCAGGTGACCGGCACCCGCGCCGACCGCGGCTCGGTCCGGCTGCTCCCGGACGGCGAGAACTTCTTCCCCGTCTTCGAGCGCCGGCTCGCCGAAGCCCGGCGCAGCATCCACCTGGACATTTGCATCTTCGACACCGACGACGTCGCCGTCGAAGTGGCCGATCTCTTGAAGCGGCGGTCCGCGGAGGTGGAGGTGAAGATTCTGATGGACCAGATGAGTTCGCAGGCCTCCGGCGGCGTGCCGCCGCCCACGCCGATGCGCGACGGCTTCGAGCCGCCCGCCTCCATCAGCGCCTATCTCCGGCGCGGCTCGCGGGTCCACGTCCGGCCGTTCCTCAATCCCTGGTTCACCGCGGACCACGCGAAGGTGCTGACCATTGACGACCGTTACGCCTACCTGGGCGGGATGAACATCGGCCACGAGTATCGCTACGACTGGCACGACCTGATGGCCGAGATCGAGGGGCCGATTGTCAGCCACTTCGAAGGCGATTTCCAGCGGGCCTGGGCCCACGCCAGTATGTTCGGCGATTGCGCCTACGCCGAACAACTGCTCTGCGGCCGGCGCGTGAAACCGTCGGCCCCCGACGGCCCCCAGTGGGCGAATCTGCGCCGGCTTTACACCCGGACCGGGCTGACGCAGATTCGCCAGGCGGAGATGGAATCCTTCCGCTGGGCGCGCAACCGCATCTACCTGGAAAATCCCTACCTCTACGACAAAACCGTCGTCAACGCCCTGGTCGCCGCCCGCCGGCGCGGCGTGGACGTGCGGGTCGTGCTGCCGACAGACAACGATTTCGGCGTCGGCAAGAGCAGCAATCTGGTCATCGCCAACCACCTCCTCAAAAACGGCGTGCGCGTCTTCCTCTATCCGGGCATGACGCACACCAAGGCGCTGATCGTGGACGGCTGGGCCTGCATCGGCTCGGCCAATTTCAACAAGCTCAGCCTGCGGCTGAACCAGGAAACGGATGTCGCCACCTCCGACCCCGGCATCATGGAACGCCTCCGCACCGAACTGTTCGAGGTGGATTTCGCCAAGTCACACGAGCTGACCCAGCCGGTGGAGGCGGACTGGACGGACGATCTGGCGGAAACCATCATGAGCCAGTTCTAGCCGGGATTCCGGGAAGCTCCCCCCGACCTTACGACCGCCCAACCGGGTGCCGCCGGTGCGGATGCCGCCCGCTCGCGGCGCTGTCGGCCATGGCCTGCGGGTCCGCGGTTTCCTGCGGCTTTTCTCTTGCCGAACGCCCAGGTCCCGGCCAGCCTCCCGCCAGAATACAGGCACGGGTTCAGCCGTTTTCGGTGATAGACCGCACGGCGTGCGGTTTATCCCGGCCCCGGCCCCGTGTTGAACCGCAGTTCGTGCGGTTTATCCCCAGAAAAGCCGGGATGAGCCGCACGCGGCTCAATACCTGTTAGGCAGCATCAGCACCACCACATGCACACGCTCACAGACATCATATCGCCGAGTCGCAAGAGTGTCGTCGGGTTTGATTGCCGCTTCAATTTCCACGCGAGGGTTTGGTATGCAGCCAGCAGCGGCAGAACCAGCGCGGATTTGGTTGGTTATTTCGACTAGAAAGGTTTTGAGGTTCATATATGACAGTCCAAGAGTTTGTTCGAGATTCATTGACACAGATTTTGGCTGGCGTTGCCGAAGCCAAAGCGAAGGATAAGCGAGTTGCCCCGTGGGTTAATGCGACAGAACTGAAGGCAGGATCGCTGACGACTGTTGATGGCACGGTTATTTTCCCAGTCCAGTTCGATATTGCAGTGACAGTTTCGGAGTCGAAGGGCGGAGGCAGCGGAGGGATTTCCGTCGCTCAGGTTTTTTCGATTGAAGCAGCCAGAGATGCCACGAAAGAGCAGTCGCAGGTCAGCCGCATTCAGTTTAGCGTGCCGATACGATTTGCAAACATGCAGGAGATGCCCAATGACGTTGCGAAAGATGCTGCCTAACACAGCGCTGGAGCCAACGGGCATTGCTCCTGTCTGTTGGATGATGTTGGTCATACATCGTCCTTTCCGTTGGTCACGTCATCCCCATGCCCGTGGCTCGGCTTTTGGTCGTTAGGCGGCTCCGTCACACACTATGCCAGACATCCACTTTGAGTGTCCGAAATGTGCCCAGCCGATTGATGCGCCCCAAGATTTAGCGGGGCAGTTGGTTGAGTGCCCGACATGCAAGGAGACGATTGAGGTTCCAATGCGCAGTCGGCATGCGAAGCCATCCGCTTCACCACCACCGCCGCCGCCGCCACCACCACCAGTTTCACCACCACCGCAGCGGCAGACTATCAATCCGAATTTGCAGATTTGTCCGGCTTGCAGAGCGCAAGTCAGCCGTGAGGCAGATTTTTGTCCGCATTGCGGGCAGCCCATTAAGCGTGGATTCTTAGGTCGAGCCGGGACAGAGCGGGTATTGAACGTCGGGTGTTTTATCATTATTCTTGTCGTCATCGCGTTGGTCATGCTCGGCTCTTGTTCTGGACTGATGAGGTGATTGAGATGAGAGACACACAAACGCCGCCTAACACAGCGCTGGAACCAACGCCGATTAGGCCTGGCAGTTTTCGCTGCGGGTTTCCGGTTGGCGGATGTCACCAGCGGCGTGGCTCAGCTTTTGGTCGTTAGGCCGATTACGCGCGTGAAAAATGGGCATTTATTATTGGCTGGCCTTGCCTTGATTGCTGGTTGTGTTCGGAAAGAGAGCACAACGATTTTAGCTACGCAAGCACCGTCTAGCAGTCATACTTTTGCCTGCTGGTTTGTTGTGTCTGATGGATCTGGACATCATGGCTACCAAGCTGCGGACTCTTGGCGCAGCAGTGCTACACCGCAGACACAGCCTCTTTTTAAAAGCATAGACGAGCTTCGAGTCGCATTGCAGAAGCAAGGTGTGACGAACATTGATACCGTCGGCGGATACACGAACGGCGGCTGGGAAGTCAGAGGCTTGACCGACGGCGAGCTTAACGCATTACGATGACTTTACAACAGCCATCAGCCTAACACAGGAGCCGACGCCGATTACGCCAGTCTGTTTTCGCTGCGGGTTTCGAGTTGGCGGAGGTCACCGGCGGCGTGGCGCAGCTTTTGGTCGTTAGACCGCGCGTTCATGCACTCTCTAGCGCAAACTGCTTTGGCTGCGGTGGTGCTGATTGCGGCATCCGGTTGCGTCCCTACCATCTCGCAGCATTCATTTCGCGACGTCGCGGTCACCATCACGGACACCAGCTCGAACCGGCCGGTCCCCCGCCTGCCGTTCCGGGTCTTCTACACCTATTCTCCAGCCGATTCGCCCCTGGTGTATCACGTCGAACTCAGAACACCGCACGAGGTTAGAGCTGAGACCGATGCGAATGGGCACGCTGTCATCAAGCTAGCCGACTATGCCTGGAACATCTGCCTTGAGGTTGATGATACCGAAAAGGGGGACTGGGATCGCTTCTGGTTGAGCAAGGACTTGGTTCGCAAAGGGGGCATTGTCGAGACCAGATATGCAGGCCAGAAACATCGCAAGCTGAGACTGGAACTTCGCCCGTTGAAACAGCCCAACCACACCATGCAGCGGATGGGAGCCAGCCGTTTAGCTCAGTCGCAAATCGGGAGCCAGTGGCGGCTGGCCCCCACCGCTGATGGTGATCGTTAGCGCGATTCGCTGGAAGCTCGCCCCACCTGCAAAAGCGTGACATCCGCCCGTGGCCGGGTTAAATCTTGCCTCCATTTATGACCGCGAACCGAAGTTCCATGCGCTCGGACATCATCAAGAAAGGCGCCGAGCGGGCGCCGCACCGCTCGTTGCTCCGTGCCACCGGCTGCATCGAGTCGGAGGACGATTTCAACAAACCGTTCATCGCCATCTGCAACAGCTACACCGACTGCGTCCCCGGCCACGCCCACCTGAACGAGGTCGGGATGCTCGTCAAGCGCCTGGTGCGCGCGGCCGGCGGCGTGCCGTTCATCTTCAACACCATCGGCGTGGACGACGGCATCGCCATGGGCCACGGCGGCATGAAGTATTCCCTGCCCTCGCGCGAGTTGATCGCCGACTGCGTCGAGAGCATGGTCAAGGCGCATTGCTTTGACGGCATGGTCTGCATCCCAAACTGCGACAAGATCGTGCCCGGCATGTTGATGGCCACCATGCGCCTGAACATCCCCACCGTCTTCGTGAGCGGCGGGCCGATGGCGGCGGGCATCGCCGAGCAGCAGGCCAATCACGAGGACGCGGTGGCGTCGCATTTGCAGCCCGCCACGAAGACCTCCGACCTTATTTCCGTTTTCCAGGGCGTCGCCGAATTGCAGGCCGGCAAGATCACCGAGGCCGACTTGAAGAAGCTGGAGCAAACCGCCTGCCCGACGTGCGGCTCCTGCTCCGGCATGTTCACCGCGAATTCGATGAATTGCCTTTGCGAGGCCCTCGGCATGGCGTTGCCTGGCAACGGCACCGTCCTCGCCGTCTCGAAGGAACGCGAAGCCCTTTACGACTGGGCCGCGCGGCAAATCCTCAAGCTGGTGGAAGCGGACCTCAAGCCGCGCGACATCGCCACGGTGGAGGCGTTCGACAACGCCCTCATGCTCGACGTGGCGATGGGCGGCTCGACGAACACCGTCCTCCACACCCTCGCGGTCGCCCGCGAGGCCGGCATCGCCTACGACATCGCCCGCATCGACGCCATCTCGCGCCGCGTGCCGTGTCTGTGCAAAGTGTCGCCGTCCTCGAATTACCACGTCCAGGACGTGCATCGCGCCGGGGGCATCCACACAATCCTCGGCGAATTGAAGCGCCTGGGCGCGCTGAACCTGTCCTGCCAAACCGTCACCGGCAAAACCATTGGCGAAAACATTGACGAGTGGGACGCGCGTTCCGAGAAATGCTCGGCGTGGGCGAAGACCGCCCGCGTCTCCGGCGCCTCCGCGCTGGTGCTGGACCCGAACGACAAGCTCGGTCCCGCCGCCCGCACCGCCAGCGGCAACCTCGCGCCCAAGCCGATGATGTTTTTCCCCGCCGATCCACGGGCGATCACGCTCTGGCGTTTCGCGGCGGCGGGCAACGTCGGCGACGCGGCCACGGCGGCGGAACTGTTTGCGGATGACGCCGTCGTGAAGCTGGACGAGACGACCACGTGGAACGGCAAGGTCGCCATCGAGGCCGGGCTGAAAGCCGCGTTCGCCGAGTCCAAGGGCATGGTCCGCGCGGAGCTGGGTCAGCTCAAAGGAACGCCCGTCCTGGTGCTCTGGCGCTATGCCCAAGGCGCCGAAAAGACGATTGGCTGCGTGTTCCGGGTGGCGCGGTTCCGCCAAAACTGGCTGATCAGCAGGGCGTATCACGACGCCAGCCCGGCCGTCCTCAAGCAGGTCGTGCCCTGCGGCCTCATGCCCTACGACCCGGCGTGGCGTTTCGACGCCAGCGACTGCATCCGCACCCAGGCGACTGCGTACACGAAAGACGGCGGCCTCGCCATCCTCTACGGCCAACTCGCCCCCGAAGGCAGCGTGGTCAAGACCGCCGGCATCAGCGACGCCTTCAAGCGGAACTGCGGCGAAAGCTTTGTCTTTGAAGGGCCGTGCGTGATTTTCGAGAGCCAGGAGGAGGCCTGCGAAGGGATTCTCGGCGGCAAGGTGAAGGCGGGGGACGTGGTCGTCATCCGCAACGAAGGTCCGCGCGGCGGCCCCGGCATGCAGGAGATGCTCTCGCCGACGAGCTACATCGTCGGCATGGGCCTGGGCGACAAATGCGCGCTGATCACCGATGGCCGTTTCAGCGGCGGCACGGCCGGCGCGTGCGTCGGCCACGTCTCGCCCGAAGCAGCGGAGGGCGGCCCCATCGGCCTGCTCCAGGCCGGCGACCGCATCCGCATTGACTTCCCGAATCGCCGGATGGACATCCAGGTGGACGAAGCCGAACTGGCCGCGCGCCGCGCGACCTTCCAGCCCGTGAAGCGCGATCTGACCGGCTGGCTGGCGCGCTACCAGAAGCTCGTCACCAACGCGAGCAGTGGCGGAGTGCTGCAGTGAATTCGCGGGACCGCGGGCGTTGTGACCGCGGAGAACCCAGCGGCCTTTGGCAGAACTCCGGCAGATTCCTGGTGAGGGAAACATTGCTTTTCCCAAACGCACTGCCCAGTCAACCAAGGGCGTCTCAGCCCGTTGCCCCACTGCCCCGTCCCTGCGCCAGAATTGCATTGTCGCTGCGCGCACACCCCGGCACTCTTGGCCGCCTATGGAATCGGTCCAGATGGGCATGATCGGCGGCGGGACGGTGGGCAGCGGCGTTTTCCACGCGCTCCAGCAAAACGGCGCCCTGCTCGCCTCGCGCATGGGCGTGAGGGTCCAAATCCGCAAGGTCGCGGTGAAGGCGTTGGACGAGCCGCGGCCCTACGAGATTCCGCGTTCTCTCCTGACGCTGGATTGGCAGGAGGTCGTCCAGGATCCGCAGGCGCGCATCGTCATCGAGTTGGTCGGCGGCACGACCCTGGCCCGCACGATGATCCTCACCGCGTTGAAGCTGGGCAAACCGGTCATCACCGCCAACAAGGCGCTCCTCTCCGCGCACGGCGAGGAGCTGTTCGCCGCCGCCAGACAGTACGGCACGAACCTTTACTACGAGGCGAGCGTCGCCGGCGGCATCCCGATCATCAAGGCGCTGCGCGAAGGTCTGGTCGGCAACCGCATCACGCACCTCTACGGCATCGTCAACGGCACTTGCAATTACATCCTCACCCGCATGAAACGCGAGCGGGCGGAGTTCGACGCCGTGCTCCGCGAGGCCCAGCGGCTCGGCTATGCGGAAACGCCGCCCGATTTGGACATCGATGGCCATGACTCGTTGCACAAGACCGGCATCCTCGCTTCGCTGGCGCACGGATTCTGGGTCGCGCCGCAGCGCATCCACGTCGAAGGCATCCGGGGGATCACGCAGGCGGACATCCAGTTCGCCGATCGCCTGGGCTACACGATCAAGTTGCTGGGGATCGTCAAGCAAGTCGAGGGCCGGCAGGCAAGCGGACCGCGGGTGCAGGTCTCGGTCTATCCCGCGTTGGTGCCCCAAACCCACGTGCTCGCCAGCGTCAACGACGTCTTCAACGCCGTCTTTGTCCGGGGCGACATCGTGGGTGACACGCTGTTCTACGGGCGCGGCGCGGGTAAGGACGCCACCGCCAGCGCCGTGCTCAGCGACATCGCCGACGCCGCGCTCGACCTCAAATTCGGCACTCCGCAGCGCGTGCCGCCGTTCGTGCCCCACGAAGGCCACGGCGCCGTCGCCCCGCTGGATGAAGTGACTTCGCGCTACTACGTCCGGTTGAGCGTGATCGACCGGCCGGGCGTCCTGGCGCGCGTTTCGGCCATTCTGGCCGCGGCCAAGATCGGCATCTCGTCGGTGATCCAGCCCGAAGGCCATGAAGGCGAGAGTGTGCCGCTGATCCTGATGATCCACGACGCGCCGAACGCCGCGCTGCGCCGGGCGCTGGAAGCGATCCGGAAGCTGCCGGTCGTGAAGGCGGCCCCGGTAATGATTCGGGTGGAGACTTTCGAATGAAGTACGGCCGGCACTCGCTCCATCACATCACCGTCTGCTGCCAGGAACTCAGGGCCGCGGTCGAATGCGCCCCGGCCCACATTCGAGCGCTGGGCAAGCCCTGACCCCAACATGGCAACCGTGCTCTTCCACAGCACCAACGAAAGCGCGCCGCCCGCCAACCTTCGGGAGGCGTTGCTGATCGGCCAGGCGCCCGATGGCGGACTTTACCTGCCACGGGCGTTTCCGCGCTTCACGCTGGACGAGATTGCCGGCTTCGCCCAAAGGCCGTATCACGAGATCGCCGTCGCCGTCCTGGCCCGCTTCACCGAAGGCGTTCTCGGCGCCGACGCGCTCGCCGAACTGTGCCGCGACGCCTACGATTTCGACGTGCCGCTCGAGCCGGTGCGCGGGTTCCCCCGTGTCCACATCCTGCGGTTGGATCGCGGCCCGACGGCTTCCTTCAAGGATTTTGCCGCCCGGTGGATGGCGCGGCTGATGGGCCGGTTCGTCCGCGAAACCGGCACGCCCCTGACGATCCTCACCGCCACGAGCGGGGACACCGGCTCCGCCGTGGCCAGCGCGTTCCACGGCGTCGAAGGCATCCGGGGAATCGTCCTGTTCCCCAGCCGCGAAGTCAGCGAGCGCCAGCGCAAGCAGATGACGACCCTGCGCGGGAACATCCGCGCCATTGCCGTGGACGGCAAGTTCGACGATTGCCAGGCGTTGGTGAAGCGCGCGTTCACCGATCCGGCGCTGCGATTCATCCCGCTTTCGTCGGCCAACTCGATCAACATCGGACGGCTCCTGCCCCAGAGCGTTTATTACTTCTACGCCGCGTCACGCTTGGCGCGGCCCGGCGAGCCGATCATCTTCGCGGTGCCCAGCGGCAACTTCGGCGACATGATGGGCGCGGTGATCGCGGGCCGGATGGGTCTGCCTATCCGGCGTCTGGTGGCGCCCGTCAACGGCAACGACGCCTTCCCGCGTTTTCTCGCCACCGGCCGGTACGAGAAGGTCGAGCCGTCGCGCGCCTGCCTGTCCAACGCCATGAACGTGGGCCATCCCAGCAACCTCGCCCGGTTGGTCGCCGTCTATGGCGGGCGCATGGACGAGACCGGCGCCCTCCGCCGCGGGCCCGATTTGACCGCGCTGCGGCGCGACCTTTTTTCCAGCAGCGTCTCCGACGAGCAGACCCGCGCGACGATCCGGCAGGCGTGGACCGATCATCAACTGCTTCTGGAACCGCACGGCGCCGTCGGCTGGCGCGGATTCCTGGACTACGTGGAGGGCGAACCGCTCAACGACACGCCGGCGGCGGTCCTGGAAACCGCGCATCCGGCAAAGTTCCCCGAGGAAATCGAGAAAATCCTTGGCTTCACGCCCGAGGTCCCGGCACCACTGGCCGCGCTGGACAAACGGAGCGAGGCCTGTGACCGGATGACGGTGGACTACGAGGCGTTCCGGGAATGCCTGATTGAGAAGCACGCGGGGCGGTGAACCAAGGGAGCGCCCAGGCAAGTCTCCGGGTTCAAAGGCCGACGAGCCCCGCTGCCCACTTTGGCGCGAACCGCGCGTTACCGTGCTGGGGCCGCCACGGGCGGCGTCACAACGGGTGTGGTCACCGGGGCCGGCACGCCGGGCGGGATGAAAGCGGTACCGCCGCCGACTTCGCTGCCGTAGTTGTAGCCGATTGCGTAAACGAACGTCTGCACCGCGGAATCCGCCAGCATCGCTAGTTTGCGGTAAATCACGTAGGACACGTAAACAATGTCGCCTTCCTGCAACTCCACGTCGGCGGCTTTGCCTTTGCGGATGGCGGCATAGTCCACCGTGGCGATCTTCGGATCCACCAGCGAACCGCGGATAATCGCCACCTGGGAGTTGTGCGCATAGGGCAACGTGCCGCCGCAGGCCGCGAGGGCGCCGAGGAGCGACAGCCGGTCCGAATAGGGAATGACGCTGGGCCCCGCGACCGCCCCCAAGACATAGATGTTGCGGGCCAGACTGGAGCGCAGGTACACGAAATCATCCGGCTGGAGATACACGTTCTGCGTGAGGTCGCCCTGGCCCAACAACCGTTGCAGGTCCACGCTGACCATGCGCCCCTGGCGCAGCAAGAAGCTTCGCTTCAGGTCCGGGATGCCCAGTTGACCGGGTGCCTGGATGGTACCGCCGGCTGTGGAAATGGCCTCCAGGAGCGTCACCGGCGTGTTCAAGGGATAAACTCCCGGCCTTTGCACGCTGCCCAGGAGCCACACGCGTTTGCTTTCCACGCTCCGAAGAGTGACTGCCACCTCCGGCTTGACGCGCATCTGCTTGCCCAGTTCCTTTTCCAGGAGATCCTTCGTTTCGGACAAGGTCAGGCCCCAAACGAACAGGCCGGGCAACAGACCGTAGTAAATCTTGCCGTCCGGGCCGACGAGCGCCGGCGTGCGGGAGCCGGTCTCGCCGAGCATCTCGATCTCGATTGTGTCGCCCGGCCCGAGGCGGAACAAGTCGCCGGGCGGCTTCAGCCAGGCGGGCTGGACCTGGTTGGTGGACTCGACGGTGGCGAACGCGCCTTCGTCCAGTTTGACGGGCGCGCCGCCGGGTTGTCGGGCGTCGAAGCGCGGCCCGCGGCTGCGACAGGCGGCCAGCAGCGCAAGCAGCGCGAAGCATACGCAGAGATGGAAGCGCAGTCTCATGGTCGCTAAGGTTGCGGCAGTTTCTGCATCAGCGGGCCCTGGACCCAGCCGTAAACCATGCCGTCAACGAACGACGTAATGGCCGCCTCAGTCAACTCCTCGACTTTGACGAACGGCCGCCGCGACACGTAAATGATGTCCTTGTTTTGCAGCGGGAAATCCTTCGCCCGCGCCTTGAGAACCCCCGCCACGTCCACAACGAAGGTTTGCGGTGAGTTGAGCGCGCCACGGACAACGAGCACTTTGGATTTCCACGCCCGCTCGGAGAAACCGCCGCGCGTGGCGATGGCCGCGACCGCGCTCAGTCCCTTGGTAAAGGGCGTGACACCAGGCGAGCGCACCTCGCCGAGGACATAGACCTCCTGCACGTCGAGCGGTGGGAAATAGAGATAGTCCCCCGGCGCCAGCCCGAGGTTCTGGCCCAAGTCGCCACGCATCAGCAGCGCCTCGAAATCCACCGGAATCCGTTTGGAGGCGCCGTCGGCCTCGCTGCGGACCAGGAAGCTGCGCGGCAGGTCCGCTTGGACGAGGAAGTTCCGATGCTGCACGCCGGTGACAAATCCCTTGGCTCGCGCAATGGCCTCCACGAGGGTCACCGGCCGGTCGAGTGAATAGACGCCCGGCGTCAGCACGTTTCCCAGCACATAGTATTTTTTGCTGGTGTAGGCCACCGGGCGGATCACCACGCGCGGAAACCGGTGGTACTTGCCCAACACGTCTTCCAACCGCTTCCGCAACTCGTCCACCGTCAGCCCAACGGCCTCGACATCGCGCGCTTCCAGATAATTGAGCCGGCCGTCAGGACCAATGAACAGGCCCGTGCGAGCGGAATCCGCCTCTTCGTAGAGACTGATGTCCATGACGTCGCCCGGACCGAGCGTGAGGCGCTTCTGCCAGTCAGCCAGTTGATCGGGCGAGGAGATGGACACCGAGCCGTGCGGGTTGAGGGCGGCCGGCGCGAAGGTGTTGGTGTTGGCCGACTCGGCCGCGAAGGCGCGAGGCGCGAGCCACAGGGCCACCACGGCACCGCCGGCGAGACACGCAAAACGCCGCCGCCACGGCGACCCGGTGGCGCGATTGAAGACCGTGCCGACAAGCTGACAACGGGAGTGCCGAAGGACCTCCAAGTAAGCCCGCGTTTCCGATGCCTTAGCCATGTCTTTCGCGCATACCCATACCACTTTAGGTAGCCTCTCCGCAAGCAATATTGCTTCAGGAGTCGAGGCGGGCGGCAGCTCCACCAGCACGACGACGCGCCGGAGCGCGTCCCATTGCTGAAGCAACTCCTGCCAGCGCTCCCGGTGGTCCGGATCCCAGACCCAATCCTGATACGAGAAAGGAGCGAGCGCCTGCGGCGTGTGCGGTATGAGCGCGTCGCCACCCGGAAACGGAACCGCCGGCCCGCTGGCGAATGGCGGACTGCCCGGTGCGGGTGCGGGTCCGCTCCGAACCGGCTCCGCGCCGCCGCGGCCGTCGGGACCGCTCGGAATGACCAGCACCTGATTGCCTTCCCGGCGGGCGGCGTCGGCCAGCAGCCTCACCCAGGTGGACCGGCCCTCTCCGGAATTGGCTGATGTTAGCCCGCAGACCAGCGCCTGGTCGTTGCGCTCGCCTAACTTCCCCTTCAGCAGTTTCAAGGCGCGAAAGGCCCACAACTCTTTCTCCCGTTCGCTCATCGCCGCCAGATCGCCCAGGGTGGCCAGCAACGGCAGGCGCGTGACGCGCTGCAAGTCGCGTTCCGAACGGATGCGCCCATCGGCGACTTCCCGGACGAGGAGCAACAGGCCCGCCAAAAAGATCCCCACCAGTCCCGCTCCCGCCGCGGTTCGCAACCCGCCCCGCAGCCGGAACCCAGAACCGGCGTCCGCCGCGCTGGCCGGCTGGAAGACGCGGTACGTCCCCACGGCGTTGTCCGCGAGCAACTGGCAGTCCCGCTGATACTGGGCCAACCGCTCCCGCTGCGCCTGGAGACTCTCGTATTGCGACTTGATTCGCGCGCAAGCCAGTTGGGTTTCCGGAAGCGCTTCGAGGTTTTGTTGAAGCCGCGTCCGCGCGGCCTCGGTTTCCTGGAGCTGCCGGTCCAGGGCCAGCTTCTTGTTCCGCAACTCCACCACCTGTTGGTAGAGCGCATTCGCCAGCGGGCTGGCCCATGCCGCGATATCGGCCGGGATGTCGCCGCCCCGCGTTTGGGCCTCCGCTTCCGCCGCAGCCAGGGCGGCGCGAAGCTGCAGTACTTTGGGATGTTCATCGGTGTAGCGTTCGAGCGCCTTGGCCAGCGCGGCCTTGGCGGCGACCAAGGAAGGATCTTGCTGGGCGATCTCCCGCGCCAAGTTCTTGAGTTGTGCCTCAATCGTCTCCAATTGGAGGCGGGCGTCCTGCGCCTTCGCCGCCAACTCCTCCTGCTGCTTCAAGGCCGTCAGCGTCTCGCGGTCGTAATCAACGGAGCCGTGGGCGCGCTCGAACTCGACCAGGGCGCGGCGCGTCTGGACGAGCTCCTGGTCCAATGTGGCCAGTTTGCTTTGGAGGGACGCGTCCGCCGCGCTGAATTCCTCCGCCTGCAGCGCGCGGCTGAGACGCACGGCTTCCGCGGCGAGTTGGTTGGCGACGCGCGCCGCTGCTTCCGCGTTCCTTCCGCGGACCCTGAGTTCGAGAAACTCGGCGCCCGCTTCGGGGGAGATCTCCAAGCGCCGCCCCAGTTCCTCCGGGGTCAACGCCCAGTCCGCGTTGGTGGCGGCCGGGCGCAGCACGTCGGAGGATTTCATCGCCTCGATCAAAGTTTCGGCCGCGGGTTCCTTCGGCCGGAACGTCCCGCTGGCGAGCGCGGAATTCAGCAGGGCCGGCCGCTGATTGTGGATCAACCTGGCCCGAAGGACGCATTCCGCCGTCTGCCAGCCGTAAAGGAAGCCGCCCAAGCCCAAACCCAAGCCACCGGCCAGAAGCCACGGCGCGCCGTGGACCAACGCCCCGGCCAGACGCCACGGATCGAAACCCCAGGCGCGCGGGCGGCCTGACTCCGCGGCGGACGGCACGGCCGCGTGGGGCTGCCGGCCGGCATCCGGTGCCAGCGGCGGATCGCCACTCCCACCGCCGGCCTGCGCCTGCGCCCGTGCCAAGGCACGCCGTTTGGAACGACTCTTCTTCATTCGCTTCAGCCTTCGGCCCGGCTGGTTGGCGGAATTACAGCTACCTCCTGACCCGCACCGGCGCAACTTCTTTGTGCCTGTTCAGCGGGCGGGGAGGTAAGCCTCTTGAGACCGGGCCCGGGCAGGATCCGGCGGACGGCCATTGGGGTTGTCCGCTGCGGGAGGTGGCGGCGTTGCCAGCCGGACGCGGACCGCGAGGCCAAGTGATTGGGCGGGAACAAAATTACTTCGCGGGTCATGCCGGACGGCTGAACTACCGGGCGGTGGCGCAGCGAGGCTGGCCGATGGGTTCGGGGCGGTCGAATCGGTGTGCCGCCAGCGGCCAGGGCGATTCAAAGGCCGCGGCCAATTTTGGACGCCAGCGGGTTTGCGCAACCTGTGCGCCTTGGCCGACGCCCCCCTAATGGTCATTGGGATGAACTTTGGAATACCAATCGAGGGAAGTGTCAAGCTGCGCGCTCGCCCCCGTCTTCGCCGGGATTGGCATTGCTGGGCCCCGCGCAAAAGGCTTTAATGCCGCAAATCACAGGACACCATTATGGAAATTCGCAAGATCATCACCGGCGAAACCCATGAGCTGGTGGTTTCCGGCCGCATCGACGGCGAGGGGGCCAACCAACTGGAGATCGAAATCCTGGCCGCGATGCGCGCCGGCGCCACAACCATCTACGTGAACCTCAGCCAGACGACGTTCCTCTGTTCGGCCGGGCTGCGCGTTTTGCTCCAATACTGGCGCCAGATGAAAGCCAATCAGCGCCTGTTGCAGGCCACCCGTCCGACGCCGGCCGTGGCCGCGGTGCTGGCGGCGACGGGCTTCCAGGATCTGGTGGAGAAAATGTGAGGCCCACCCGCCGGCCGCGATGAACGGCGTCTGCCCTTGGAAATCGTCCTCCACAACCAGCCCGAGGAACTGCCCCGGCTCCGGCGCGCCGTGGAGGACTTTGCCCGCGAACACCAAGTCCCCGACCGCGCCGTGCAGGCGGTGGACCTGGCGTTGGAGGAGCACCTGACCAACGTGCTGGCCTATGGCTACGAGGACAAGGCCGCCCACGACATCGTGGTGCGCCTCACCCTCGCGGGCCGCTGGCTGCAAATCGAAGTGGCGGACGACGGGCGGCCGTTCAACCCGCTCGCGCAGCCGGCGCCCGACCTGTCGCTGCCGCTGGAGCAACGGCCGGTCGGCGGATTGGGCATTCACTTGGTCCGGCAGTTCATGGATGAATTGGATTACCGCCGCGAGGCGGGCAAAAACATCTTCCGGATGCGCAAACGGCTGGCCTGAGTTCTCTGGTGCGGTCAGTCGAAACGCACTTCCACGAGCGAGAAGTCGTCTTCGAGCGCCTCGGCCCCGCGCTTGGCCAAGGCGCGGCGCCAATGACCTTCGGGACGCAGCGCCGCCACGTCCGGCGAACCGAAGCCCGCCATAAACTCCTCCCACGTTCCCACGCGGTCGCCTTCCCCGAAGATTTCAAATACGCCGTCGCTGAGCACCAGCAGGCGCGCGCCGCGCTCCACCGGGTGGGTGGCGCTGACATACACGGCGTTGTCGAGGCAGCCGATGGCCGGCGCGGTGGTGCTCAACGGCAGGGAAGCGGAGGGGCAGCCCGCGGCGCCCGCCAGGAGCAGCGCCGGCGGATGGCCGCCGCTGGCGTAGGCCAGTTCCCGGGGGCCAGGCCGATAGACGCCATACCAGGCGGTGAAGTAAAGCTGGTTGTGTTGCTGCATCCGGAACGCGCGGTCCAGCGCCGTGAGCACCGCCGCGGGTTGGCGGAAATCCACCTCCGGCAGGGTCTGTGCGCGCAGCGTGTTCAGGACCGACACCGACAACAAGGCCGCGCCCACCCCGTGGCCGCACACGTCCAGCAAATACACCGCGAAGTGATCCCCATCGATCCAGTGGTAGCCGAAGGCGTCGCCGCCAAGCTGCTCACTCGGTTGGAAACACCACTCGGTGGCCACGGGGCCGGTCAGCGGCGCCGGGAGCAGGGAGCGGACGTAATCCGCCGCTTTCGCCAGCTCGTCGGCAAGGTGCCGCTCGCTCCGCTCCAGCGCCTCGTGAATGGCGCGTTCCCGGTCGCGCAGCCGCTTTTTTTCCAGACAGGCGCCGATGCGGGCCCGGAGCAGGATCGGATTAAACGGCTTGGCCACGTAATCCTCGGCCCCCAATTCGAGACAGCGGGCGATGCTACCCTCCTGGTCCAGCGCGGAAATCATGACCACTGGCACCTCAGCCAGCGCCGGGGCGGACTTGAGTTTGGTCAACACTTGGTAGCCGTCCAGGCCGGGCATCACCATGTCCAACAGGATGAGGTCAAAACGGCGGGCGCGCGCCGCCTGCAGCGCCTCCAGTCCGCTGCCCGCGACGGACACCGTCCAGCCGTCGTGCGCCAGACGGCGCGCGAGCATCTCGCGGTTGGCCGCGTCGTCATCCACCACCAGCAGATGCCCGCCGAGCTGGGCCGACGCCCCCGCGTGGAGGGCCGTCGGCGGAGTGAACCCGAGGCCGGGCGCCAGCAGGTCCGTCGGACTGGCCCCGGCCCGCATGGCGTCGGCCGCCGGCGTGATGAGATACTCCTCCATCAACGCCAGCCAGGTGCGCGCGGCTTCGGTGATCCGCTTGAAATCCGGGAGCAGTTGGGCGCGGCCGAGGGCGACGGCCTCCTCTTCAAGCAGCTCGCTGTAGCCGATGATGTGGTTGACCGGCGTGCGCAACTCGTGGCAAAGTTGATGGAGATCGTGCCGCTTGGCCTCGAAAATTTCCTCGTCGAAATACTCCGTGATCAACGCCAGCAACTGCCGTCCGCCGGTGTGAATCTTGCGCAGATCGGCCTGGAACGACGCCGGGGTGCGCTCGTCCTCCTGAAGCATCTCACAATAACCCAGGACGTGATTGATGGGCGTGCGCAGGTCGTGGCGCAGCTTGGAAAGGTCCAGCCGCGGGGCGCTGGCGTTCGGGCCGGGCGGGCGCTGTGGATCGGACGGTTCGGCGGGTTGGCTCATGATGGATCTTGGGGGGAAACGCAGCCCGCATCCACGGGCAGCGTCACGGTGAAAGTGGAGCCTTTCAGCGGCTCGCTCGTCACGGTGAGGTCTCCGCCCATCAGGCGGCAGAACTTGCGGCTCAACGCCAGTCCCAGCCCCGTGCCACCGTACTTCTTGCTGGTCTCGGCGTCGGCCTGCGTGAAGGCTTGAAAGAGTTTCGCGACTTGATCCGGCGTCATGCCGATGCCGGTGTCGCTAACGCGGAAGAGGACAGAGGACAGAGGTCGGAGGTCGGAGGACTGGGTTTCGCCGCTCGATGCCGGGAGGCTGGCTTCTGCCTTCTGCCTTCTGACCTCTAGTGTTATCACGCCCTTCTCCGTGAACTTGTTGGCGTTGCTCAGCAGGTTCAGCAGCACCTGCCGCAGCTTGGTTGAGTCCGTGCGCAAGACGCCGAGGTCCGGCGGACACGCCACCTCGAGCTGGTTGCCGTTCTTGGCCACCAGCGGTTGGACCGTGGACGCCACTTCGCCCACGAGCTTCGCCACCCCGAACTCCTCGAGGAACAGCGTCATCTTGCCCGCCTCGACTTTGGCGAGATCAAGGATGTCGTTGACCAATCCCAACTGGTGCCGGGCGGCAGCCTGGATCTTCTGCAGGTCTGGCACGAATTGGGCGTGGCCGTCTTCCTGGGCTTCCTCGGCCAGCATCTCGCTGTAGCCGATGATGGCGTTGAGCGGCGTGCGCAACTCGTGGCTCATGTTCGCCAGGAACTGCGATTTCGCTTGATTGGCTGCGTCGGCGGATTCCTTGGCATCCTCCGCGACTCGTTTCGCCGCGGTCAACTGCTGGTTCTTCGACTCCAACTCCAACCGCGCTTGGCGTTCCTGCGCGAACATCTGCTCGCGCAACCGCTCCGCTTCGCGGCGCTTGCGGGCATAAAGCGCCCGCGCCACGAACGCCCAGCCCAGCAGGCCCAGCACCCCGGCACTGCCCGGCGCCATGATCCAGGCGTTGGCTTGCCAGGGCACCGCCAGGGTGAGCGTGGCCAGCGTCGGTTCGGAATAACGCAAGTCCTGGTTGATATATTGCACGGCAAAGGTGTAGGTGCCGGCGCGGTTGGTGGTCCAATCCAAGTGCGTCTCCTTGGTCGGCTTCGACCACGGGCCGTTCTTGGCCAGTTGTCCGGGCGACGGCCGGCCGCTGACGATTTGATAACGAAACTGCTGTTTTTCCGGCAGCGTCCGCCGATCGATGGCGCCGAAGTCGAGCGTGATGCGGCGCCCGGTCGTCAGCGGCGGTAACTGGGTCGCACCCGGGTATTCTTTGTCCGCGGTCACCAGCAGGGTGGGGCGCTGCGTGAGCGGACGGCTCTTTTTGTAACGGTAAAGGCCATCCGACGTGCCGAGCCAGATCGCTCCATCAACGCCTTGGCACATCGCCAGGACATAGCCCGCCTCACGTCTGTCTCGGCCGGTTTCCGGTTCTGCGGATGACCACGCTATGCCATCAAACAGCGAGGCCTTCCGCGCATGGCCGAACCAGACGACGCCGTCGGCATCGCGCAAAAGGCTCTCGGTGTAGGTGGCCCCCAGGCCGTCCGCGGGCGTAAACTGAGTGAAGCGGCCGTCGCGCCAGCGCGCCGCGCCGCCAGTGTCCAAGCCGATCCACAGGCTGCCGTCCGGGATCGGCGCCAGGGCGCGGATACCGCTGCCTGGCAGCCCTTGGCCCTTCGAAAGGGTTTCAAACGCGCGGCCATCGAAGCTCGCGAGATCGTTTCCCCAATCGCTGATCCAGAGACGCCCATCCTTGTCCGTGGCCAACGCCCGGATGGGGTTGCCACTCAAGGCATCGGTCGCGGTGAAATTCTTGAGGCGCCGGCCGTTCCATCGCGCGAGACCGTTGCGGGTACCGATCCAAAGCTGTCCGCCCGGCCCCTCCGCGAGAACCTCGATCCGGTTGTCCACCAAGCTCTCGGCCGGCGAGAAGGCTTGAAAGCGTTGGCCGTCCCCGCGCGCCAAACCCGCCGAGGTGCCCACCCAGATCACCCCGGCAGGGTCACAGAGGACCGCTGCGACATTGTTGTTGGGCAGCCCGTCGGCGGCCGTGAAGCTGGTGAACCGTTGGCCGTCCCAGCGTGCGAGGCCGCCCGGGGTGCCGATCCAAACGCGCCCGTGGATGTCCGCGGCCATGTCCTGGATCGTGTTGTTGGGCAAACCGTCCGCCTTGGAGTAGCGGATAAAGTCGTCCTCCGCGAAACGGCACAAACCGCCGCCAAACGTGCCGAACCACATCGCGCCGTCCCGGTCTTGATGAATCGCGTGGACCCGGTTTTGGGCCAACCCGTCGGCCGTCGTGTAAATCACGAAACTGGTGCCGTCGAAGCACGCGACGCCCCGGTCATGGGTCCCGAGCCAGACCCTCCCTTGCTGATCCACTATCATGCACTGGATATCGGCGGGCAGGCCATCGGCGTAGCCGTAGTTCACACAATTGGTCCCATCCCACCGCGACAAGCCGATGCCCGTCAGCAGCCAGAGCGCGCCGTCGGGCGCCTGAGCGATCGACTCCACGGAATCCGCCCGCCTCACATGTATGACATTCGGGGGAAGTTCGACGCCCGACGAGCTTACCCGAGTCCCAAACAAAGCTTGCAGTCCCATGCGCTGAAAGGGGACCGCCGCCAAGTGGTTGCCCTCCTTGCGGCAGAGTCCGGCGCCGGTGCCAAACCAGAGCGTGCCCTCGCGGCTCTGGCAGATCGACTGGACGTTGTTGTGGAGAGCATACCCTAGTCTGACGAACTGGTGGCGGTCCCAACTGACCGCGCAATGGGAGGTCCCAAACCAAACCAAACCGTCCTTGTCGGCGAAGATACAGGCGACATGGTCGTCGGGCAGCCCATTAGTCGCGGTGAAATTGCGAAAGTGCCGGCCATCCCAGCACGAGATGCCAAGCCCGTCATGCGGGTCGCCGGCGAACCAGAGTTGGCCGCGCGCGTCGCCCGTCACGCTCCAGACCGCGTTGTTCATCAGCCCGTCGGCCGTCGTGTAATTGACGAAGCGTCGTCCGTCCCAGCGCGAGACCCCGCCACCAAAGGTGGCCAGCCACATGACGCCCGCCGCGGTTTCGTAGATGCCGACGACTTGGTCATCGGCCAGGCCGTCCCGCCGCGTGTAGGTCTTCCAACTGCCTTTCTTGAACGGCGCGGTTTGAATCTCGACGCCGCGAGTTTCCTGTCCGCGCACGACGGTGAAAAGGGCCGCGATAGCCGGGGGTTGGTCACTGAGCACCTCCCGCTCTGGCGCGCGGGTTTGGGCGCCGGCGCGCGAACGGGCCCCGTTCGCAGCGGGTTCGACAGCGGGAGACTCTTGCGCGTCGCCCGGCGCGTTCGCGGTTTGGCCGCGCGGCGGACGGGGACCGTCCGCGCGCCGTTCGGCATAAACACATCGGCCCAGCACTTGGGCGCGGATCCGATAGAGCCCGGTCGGCAGGTCGGCGAAGCGGAATTCGCCCTTTTCATCGGTCACGGTGGCGGCCTTGAACGGCTCAGCTCGGGGGAAAGACTCGTGGGCATAGCCCTCCTGCTGCCAGTGGAGCTGGCAATAATAGCTCGGCGTCCGCCGCAGGGTATCGACCACCAATTGGTGCTCGCCTAGCGCCAGGTTCAGCGATTTCGTTCCCACGGAACCACTCCCTTTCACACCGAGATCGATCACAGGCCGCCCGTCAATGAACAGCCGGGCACCTGGACCGGCGATCAACTCGAACTCGATGCGCGTCAGCCGCTCCACTCGCAACGTGCCCGTCCAGCGACCGTAAAAGTTGTCGTTGGTGCCCGCAGCGCCGATGGGCAGCCAGCCCCGACCCGGCGGAAACTCAATTTCGCCCACGACGTTCGTGGCGACGGGGATTGCGTCGGCGGGCAACTCCGGAAAGCTTTCCGCGCGGAACGGCAGTTGGAAATATTCGCCCCGCAGCCCGCCGATCAGCCGCGCGGGCGGCGGCGGGTCGGCGACCGCCTGGACCACCACGGTCTCCAGCGGCGTGCCATCGAACGCCGTCACTTGGCCTGAGAGACTGGCAAACTCGCGCAGTTTCAGTTCGAGTCTGCTCTCGCCCGCTTGGGCGACCAGGTTCGTCAAAAAGAGCCTCAGGTCCCGGCCGTCGGCGGTACGGGCGAAGGCAGACAGCGTCCAAGCTTTCTCAATCCGCGGCAGGAGCAAACGAAACTCGCCTTTTGCATCGGCGGCGGCCCTCGCCGGCGGCTGGCCTTCCTGCTCGGCGGTGACGCTCGCGCCGGGCAACAACTGACCCTTCTCGTCGGCAATTGTGCCGGCGAGCACCGTGGGAATCGCCAACTCGGCCCGTTGCGGCAGGGCGCCGGGGATGGCACGCGCGCCGCCCTTAAGCTCACCGTCAAAGTGATTGGACGTGGCGTCGCGCCCGGGCCGGTCGGGATCATCGAAATTCCACAGCGCGACCAGCCCCGCTTCCTGGCCGGTCAGGCGCCGGAACAGGTTGGCTCGAATCTGCTCACCGGTGCGTACCGTCGCCCAGACGCGCACCTCGTCCATTTGGCCTTGAAAGTCTTCGTTCAGTTGGGGCTTGGACTCTCGCCAATTGCTCCGGCCGAGAAAATCGTGCGCGCCGTTGCCGATCCAGGCGAAGCTCCCGGTATGGGGATTGGCGCCGACCTGCACCCCATCCACAAACAACTTCATGCCGCCGGCACCCGACACCGCAGCGACGTGAAACCACTGGTTGGTGGATAATATCCCGGGCACCTTAATCTCGACGTATGGATTGCTGTTGTTCCGCGAGATTTCAAAGACAAGGTCCGGTTCGGCTCCGGAGTTGCGAACGGCCATGAGGGCGCCCTCCCGGCAAAAGTCGAAGAACCGCGAGTACTCTCCGAACCGATTCCACTTGACCCAGCCTTCGACGGTGGCTTCGGCCAGATTGGTGAAGATGTTCGCGGGCAACTCGACGTAGCTGCCGTGGCCGTCCAGTTCGAGGACGCGGTTGGTGAAGGCGGGTTGGGCGGAGACTGTCAAAGACTGACAGAGAAACAGCACGCCGAGAGCGAAGCACACCAAAACGGCGCGGCTGCGATAGGAACGTGCGGCGTCGCGCCAGCGTTTGGAGTGCGGTGACGTGTCACCGCTCTGGGTCGCGGGAGCTGTGAGGGGCCAAGTGAAGAGCCAGCGCGCGAGCGACAGCGCCGCCGAGACGGCGCACTCCAAACGCTGGCGCGTCCAATCGGGCGCCTTGCGGATAGTGCGCAACGGGTCGGCAGACGATTGGCTCATGGGTTCATCCTCGCTCACCGGAAGCGACGCGCTGGAGCAGCGCCTCGATCTTGCCGAGCAGGCGCGGGAACTCGATGGGCTTCGTGTCAAAATCGTCGCAGCCGGCCTCCTTGGCCTTTTGCTCGTCGCTGGCCATCGCGTGCGCCGTCAGCGCGATCACCGGGATGCGCCGCGTGGCTGCCGCGGCCTTGAGCTGGCGCGTGGCTTCCCAGCCGTCCAAGACCGGCAGGCTCATGTCCATGAGGATGAGGTCCGGCGTTTCGGCGCGGGCTTTTGCGAGGCCTTCGCCGCCATCCACCGCGACGATGACGGTGTAGCCCTTGCGTTCGAGCCGGCGCGAGAGCATATCGCGGTTCATTTCATTGTCTTCGATGAGAAGGATTTTCGGCATAATTCACTCCGGCTTTGCGGTTCATCCCGGTCCGGCCGCTCCGGGGGCGGTGGCGACGCGGATTTGTTGCAGCAACTCCTCCCGGCTTAGGGCACCCTTCTGAAAAATCTGAGCCACTTCGCCGTGCAGGCGTTGATGGTCCTCGGCGGTCAGCTCTTTGGCGGTGATGACGATCACCGGAATATGGCGCCATTCCGGCCGGCGACGCAGCTCGTGGACAAATTCAAAACCGTCCATCTCCGGCATCATCAGGTCGAGGAGGATGACCTGGGGGGGGGCGGCCCTCACCTGCTCGAGGCCGGCGCGGCCGTTGCCGGCTTCGCGGACGTTCCACCCCTCCTTCTGCAACGTGCGCCGCACCATCTCGCGCGCCTCCGGGTCGTCCTCCACGATCAAGACGGAGCCGGCGGTTTGGTCCGGGCGGTACCTCCGGAGCACGGCGCTGAGGCGCTTCCAGTCGATCGGCTTGGTGAAGTAGTCCGCCGCCCCGAGCGCGAAGCCGAGGTTCTGGTCGGCCACCATGGTGGAGAGGACGACCGGGATCGGCGCCAGCGCGGCCTCGGATTTCATGGCCCGGAGGAACGCCCAGCCGTCCATGCCAGGCATCATCACGTCGAGGGTGATGACCGCTGGCTTCAGGGCGCGGGCCATTTCCAGACCGGTCTTGCCATCGGCGGCGGTCTCCACGCGGAAGCCGTCCTTGTGGAGCGCGCGGGTCATCAAGTCCCGCACGTCGGGATCGTCATCCACCACCAGGACGAGCGGACGGACGGCGTCCGCCGGCCCGGCCGGCGCCGGCGGACGAGCCGCGGCGGCGGGCGGCTTCTCATCCCGCACTTCGCTGGGCAGCGTGGCCGTGAAGACGGACCCTTGGCCCGGCGCGCTGGTCACCGTGATGTCACCGCCCATCATCTGGCAGAACTTCCTGCTGATCGCCAACCCCAGGCCGGTGCCGCCGTATTTGCGGCTCGTCGAGGCATCGGCCTGGGTGAAGACCTGGAACAACTTCACCAACTGCGCGGGTGTCATCCCGATGCCGGTGTCACGGACTTCAAAATGTAGAACGCAGGGGGCGGAAGGCGGAGGGGAGGCCTCGGCGCCCCCGGCCCGCGTATCGGTTTCTCCCTTCGGCACCCTTCCTTCTTCCTTCCCCACGCGCAGCGTGATCGTCCCCTTCTCGGTGAACTTGCTCGCGTTGCTCAAGAGGTTGAAGAGGGTCTGCCGCAGCTTGGTAAGGTCCGCATGCATGGGGCCGATGTCGTCCGGGCAGACCACTTCAAGACGGTTGCCGTTTTTGGCGATCAGGGGTTGCACCGTCGCGGCGACATCGCGCGCCAACTGCGCCACGTCGAAGGTCTCCAGGAAGAGCGTCATCTTGCCGGCCTCGATCTTGGAGAGGTCGAGCACGTCGTTGATCAGGCCGAGCAAGTGTTTGCCCGCGGCGTGGATCTTCTGAAGGTCGGCCTTGAGGTTGGGGACGCCCATTTCGTCGCACTCCTCCTGCAACATTTCGCTGTAACCGAGGATGGCGTTGAGCGGGGTGCGCAGCTCGTGACTCATGTTGGCGAGGAACTGCGACTTGGCCTGGTTGGCCGCGTCGGCGGCCTGGCACGCCTCCTCGGCGCGGGCCTTGGCAATCTTGAGTTCGGCTTCGATCTGTTTTTGGTGGGTGATATCCATGAGCAGCCCCTGCCACACCACGTCGCCGTTCTCCTGCAACTCCGGCCGCGAGGCGGCGTGCCACCACTTGAGTTTGCCAGAGGGCGTGATCATGCGGCCCTCGAACTCCCACGCCGACAGCTCCGCCGCGGACTTCATCACGCTGTCCTGAAACGCCTGGCGGTCGTCGGGGTGGACCAGTTCCAGGATTGGCGTGGCGTCGTGGCGCACCGAGGCCGGCTCGACTTCCCACAAATCCTGGCACCCGGGGCTGGCGTACGGGAACGACGCCTTGCCGTCGCGACTGAGCACGAACTTGTAGATCATGCCCGGCATGTTGGCGGCCAGGTGCTCGAAACTATGGTCGCGCTGCTCGACCACGCGGGCGAGTTGGACGTGCTCGGACACGTCATCGAGAAGGACCACGCTCGGTCCCGCCGGGGGGCCGGCCGGTTCGCGGAAAACCGAAAGGGCGAAGTGCAAGACGCGGCCCTGGCGATTGCGAAACCTGAAGGTCCACTCGCGGATTTCTCCGCTGGCCAGGCCGGTCCACGGCACCGGTTGTCCGTCGGCCGAGGTGATGGCTTCGGGAAGTGACTGACCGGGCAAGGCCGCAGGCTCCAAGCCCGTCAAGGTCGCAAACGCCGCGTTGGCCTGCACGATCCGAAAGTCGTTCGCGACGAGGGCCACGCCGGAGCGGAGGCCGTCGAGGAACTTGGGCAGTTCGCCGGACGCGGCGGCTTCCGTGAAAGCGGTCGCCGGTGGCGCGAAGTAGATTGCGGCCATGTCCTGGCCGGCGAGGTCCAGGCGGGTCAGGAAGGCCTCCCATTTGCGGATGCCCCCGTCCGCGTGCTGCCACGCGCCTTGCACCCGCTCGCCCGCGCCGCCGGCCAGCCGGGGCCACACCGCGTTCTGCCATTCGGCGATGCTCCAGAAGCTCGCGATCTGCGCCAGGCGCTGGCCAGGCAGCGTGGCCGCGGACCAGCCCAGCAGGGATTCCACCCGCCGGTTGGCATACGCGATCCAGCCGTCGGCATCGACCCACACCACGCCCAAGGGAGCGGCTTCCAGCGCGGCCGAAGCCGCCACCGCCCGCGGGAGGCGGTTCCAACTGGGGATGCCGGTGCCGCTCATCGGGCGGAATCGCGGGAGCGGCGCCGCAAGGGCGCGGCCCCCAGGCGCGGACGTTGGGCGAACCGGGCGGGCAGCGCCCGGGCCATCTGCCAGACCGCCGCGAGCAGCGCGAGCATTCCACCGGCGGCGACGAGGATCGCCGGCGTCCACTTCCAGAACGCGGCCAGAACGGCCCCCACCACCAGCAGCGTCAGGCCCGTGCCGATCAACGCCACCGCGGCAAAGACGCCCACAAAAATGCGTTCGCGCCAAGCCGTGAGCCGGGCCTGAAAGCCGGCGTCCACGCCGCGCTTCAGTTCCCACGTCGTCAGGTCGGTGGGAACGTAGAAGGGGTTGCGTTGGTATTCGTCGCGCCAGCTCGCGATGAGTTCCTCCGAAGTCCGATGCGCGAGGGTGCCGAACACGGCGTCGCTCAGCCGGCCGCGGTCCACCACCGCGTACAGTCGGTAGAACAGGAACAAACCGGCGCGCGTGCCTCGCTTCAGGAACCGCCCATAAAGGTCGGTCACGTGGCGCCAGCTTGCCGGCTCCAGGAGTTCCTGCGCCTGCTCCCCGAGTTGATCGGCGATCAACGTGTAAGGCAAATGGTCCCGCAGACCGCCGAACGTCGGGAGGTAACTCTTGAGGAATTGCGCCACCGCCTCGGTCAACGCGACCCCCGCCGGCGAGCCGCGTCCCTGGCGCCGCAGGATCAACGCGAAGAGTTGCTCGGCCTGCTCCCACTGGTCGGTCATGAGGTCGTCGCGCAATCCCATCACGTGTCCGACGACGCGCCACAGGTGCAGGAAGGCTTCCTTCTGTTCCCGGCTCACGCGGCAGCCCCAGCGTTCCAGGCCCTTGGGCAGGAGATAGGCAAACGTCAGCAGCGTGTAGGCGAGGTCTTCCTGGTTCACCGGCTGGCCGACGCGCTGAACCGGCCACGGCTCGCGCCGCTGCCGGAGCCGTTCAGAGAGCGTGGCGGCTGGACCCGCCTGCGCTTGGGCCGCGACGGGCGGCGGATGCAGCAGCATGTAACGCATCGAGGCGTGGAGGAGCCGGACCTTCTTGGCGGCGATATACCCGCGTCCCCAAAGATATTTTCCGGTGCCTTGGGAGGACTGGGCGGCGCGCAGCTTCACGGCCACCGCGGCGGGATCCAGCGCCGGGGCGCCCGCCTGCCCGGCGGCGGTGCGGACGACTTTTCCGTCCCGCGGACGCCACTGGCCGGCCGGATCGAGCGCGTTGAGCGCCGTCGCCAGGTGGGCGTGATCGGGATCGTCCGGCGGCACGTCCTCCAGGAGGCGCAGACCGTCCGGGTCCATGACCGCGTCGAGCATCAGCCCCGTCTCGTAGATGCGCTGGAAGATGTATTTCTGCTCGCGCAACTTCTCCGTGTCGTAGAGCGCCGGGATGCCGTTGGCGATCAAGTAGCAGGCCGGGAGGCTGGCTGCGTACAGCAGGCCCAACAGGGCGAGACTGTTGTCGCGCCAGAGATGGGCCGCGATCCGCAGCTTGTCCGGCTCGACCCAGGCCGGCGCCGGCATCGGCTCATAATAAGCGCGCAGCTTCTCGGGAAACTGCTGGAAGCAGGCGCTGAGATGCGAGTCGTGGACCAGGAACAACTCGGCGTCCGTGGCCAGCGCGTCGGCCAAATCCACGAGGTGGTTGTAGCCGAGGCGGCTGCCCGTGGGCGCCAGTCCGGAGCCTTGGCGGAAAATGAGCCGGGCCAACGCGTCGGCCACCTCGTCGCCTTGCTGGCGGGCGCCGTCCAGCATCTCATGGGTCCACGGAAACGCAGTTGGACTTGGGCTGGTGGCATTACTCATAGAATCGGGATGGGGGTTTCCGTGGGGTCTTTGGCAACCGAATCCAGCAGCTTGCGGATCTCCTCCAGCAACTCGCCGGTGGAGGAACCGCCTTTCTGGAGGATTTGGATCACGTGGCCGTTGAGCCGGCGCCGGTCCTCCTCGGTCAAGTCCTTTGCCGTCGCCACGATTACCGGCACGCGCCGGCACTCGGGCCGGCGGCGCAGTCCTTCCATGAACTCGAAGCCGTCCATCTCCGGCATCATCAGATCGAGGAGGATGACGTCGGGCACCCGCTCCGCGACGCGCTCCAGACCGGCGCGGCCGTTCCCGGCTTCAACCACCTGCCAGCCTTGTTTCTCGGCGGCCCGCCGCAGCATCTCGCGGGTCCGCGGGTCGTCTTCGACGATCAGGACGTGAGAGCCGGCCGCGCGCCGGCGGTGCTTCTCCAGCACGGCCACCAGCCGGTTCCAGTCAATCGGCTTGATGAAATAGTCCGCCGCGCCCAACGCGAACCCGAGGTTTTTGTCGTCCACGATGGTCGTCATGATGACCGGGATGTCGGCCGTCCGCGGATCGGCTTTGAGCGCGGTGAGCGCGGCCCAGCCGTCCATGCCCGGCATCATCACGTCCAGAGTGATGGCGGCGGGCTTCAACTGGCGCGCCAGGGCCAACCCCTCGGCCCCCGACGCGGCGGTCTGGACGCCGTAGCCTTCCTTGGCGAGCGCGCGCTGCACCAAGTCGCGGGCCGCGGCCTCGTCGTCGATGACCAGCACCGTCGCCGCCGCCGAGGGGCGGTCGGCCGGTTCGGTCCGCCGCGCGGCCCCGGCGGCGGCGTCACGAGCCGGCTCTTCGACCGTCGCGGGCAGCGTGACGGTGAACGTGGAGCCTTGGCGCAGCTTGCTGGCGACGGCCAGGTCGCCGCCCATCATCTGACAGAACTTCTTGCTGATCGCCAATCCGAGGCCGGTGCCGCCGTACTTGCGCGTGGTGGAAGCATCGGCCTGCATGAACGGCTGAAACAGCTTCGCGACCTGCTCCGGCGTCATGCCGATGCCGGTGTCGCGGATGATGAACTGGAGGGTGGAGGGTGGAGGGTGAAGAGCGGACCAAGGCTCCTCCTCATCCCGACTCTCTGCCCTGGGGAGAGGGAGAATGGCCGGCAGCCCTTCAGCGTGACGGGCGGGTTCGGAGGGTCGAGCGGCGCCGTGCGCTGCCCCCTCTCCTGGGGGAGAGGGCCGGGGTGCGGGCGGGCCATCCCGCCTGACCTCCAATCGAATCACCCCGCGCTCCGTGAATTTGTTCGCGTTGCTCAGCAGGTTGAACAACACCTGCCGCACCTTGGTCTGGTCCGCCCGCATCGGGCCGAGGTCCGCGGGGCACTCGACATCAAGCCGGTTGCCGCTCTTGGCCACCAACGGCTGGACGGTGGCGGTCACGTCGCGGACCAGCTTGGCCACGTCGAACGATTCCAGGAACAGCGTCATCTTGCCGGCCTCGACTTTGGAGAGGTCGAGGATGTCGTTGCTGAGGCCGAGCAAGTGTTTGCCGGCGGCGTGAATCTTCTCCAGGTCCGGCACAGTGCCCGGGTGCCCAGGTCGCCGGCCTCCTCTTGCAGCATCTCCGAGTAGCCGATGATGGCGTTCAGGGGGGTGCGCAACTCGTGGCTCATGTTGGCCAGGAACTGGCTCTTGGCGGTGTTGGCGGCATCAGCGGTGTGCTTGGCCTCGGCTAACTCCCGGTTCTTGGCTTCCAGGGCAACGCGCGCCTGCCGCTCCTGGTCAAACATCTGCTCGCGCAGTCGCTCGGCCTCACGACGCTTGTTGTTGTAAAGCACGCGCGCCACGAGCGCCCAGATGAGCAAGCCGCCCGTCGTGCCGCCAACGGGCACCACAATCCAAGCGTTCGCGTACCATGGCGGCACAATCTCCACGCAAACCAGCGCCGGCGGAGAATAGTTCAAATCGCGATCGATGTATTGCACCGCCAGGGTGTAGTCGCCCACGGCGGGGGCGTTCCATTCGTGCTGCCGCTCGCGTGTGGCCGGCAACCACGTCTTGCTGGCTGCTAATTCTGTCGCTCCCAATTTGCCGGGTTGAATCTGCCAGCGGAACCGCCGGGTCTCGCCGCGTGTTTTGAAATCGGCCACGTCGATTTTGAAGACGACGCGGCGCCCGCGCAGAATGGAGGGCAGTGGCTCGCCGGGGGAGTAATCCTTGTCGAGCTGCACCGTCACGCGCGGGGTGGAGGCGGTCTCTCGTGGCGGACGATAGCGCGTGAGGCCCTTGTCGGTGCCGAGCCAAATGGCGCCCGATTTATCCTCGCAGAGGGTGGTGACAACGTTGCCGGCGAGCCCGTTTGCGCCCGTCAGAGTGGACCAAACAACCCCGTCGAACCGAGTGGCGCCGCCAGCGGTGCCGAACCACAGGATGCCGCGGCTGTCGCGAAAGATACAATTCACGGAACTGCTCGCCAACCGATCCTTGGCGCTCGTGTAGTTCGTGCTGGAGCGCTGCCCGTCCCAAACAAAAACCCCGTAATTATCGGTCGCTAGCCAGACCGTGCCGTCCGGGTCACTATAAAAACCGTTCACCCAGTTTCCGGGCAGTCCGTTGGCGCTGGTCAGAGATCGAAAGGCCTTCCCATCGAACATCACGACCCCGGCGGAACGGGCGGTGTGACTGAACCACAGCCGTCCCTTTGTGTCGCAGAAAGAACCGGCGAAGCGTCCGTCCCCCAGAGCCTCCGCCGGACCATAATTTGTAAATTTGCCGTCACGGTAATGCGAAATGCCATTGAGCGTGGCAATCCACAGTGAGCCATCAAGGGCGCGGGTCACCGAGGGGGCGACGCTGGTGGGCAATCCGTCCGCGGCGGTCAATAACGTGAACCGCCGGCCATCGTAGTGCATCAATCCCGACCGGGTGCCAAACCAGACGTCACCTCCAGCCGTCGCGGTCATTTCGTTCACACTAACGGGCACACCGTCGCCTTCCGAAAAGCTTACGAACCGCGTTCCGTCATACCGCGTTACTCCGCCGGTGACGATGTACCGGCTGAAACCGTAAGAAAACCAGAGGCTCCCGTCCGGTGCGGCCAGGCTGTTCCTAACCACGTTCTCGCTCAAACCATCCGCCGCCGTGAAACTGGCAAAGGTCTTGGCATCATAGCGAGCGGCGCCGCCGGAGGAGGTCCCAAACCAAATCGAGCCGTCGGGCGAACTGGTCACAAAAATGACATTGTTATCGGGCAAGCCATCCTCCTTCGTGTAGTTGACAAAATGGGTGCCGTCGTAGCTCCAGGCGCCGCGGAGGCCGCCGAACCAGAGCTTGCCATCGCGCGCGAGATGGGGTGTGTCCGTGCTGAATTCACCCAAACCCGCCGCTCGAGTCACGTTGACGAAGTTGGTTCCGTCAAAGCGCAAGAGGCCGCGGGCCCCGGTCATCCAGATGACCCCATTCCGTCCCCCGGCCATCTTGTTGACTCTCCCCGGCAGCCCATTGGTGGTGCTGAAATAGGTGAACTTGGCGCCATCGAAAGAGAAAACGAATGGCACCCCGCCGGTGCTCGCGGAGCCGAACCACACTTTCCCGTCCGGCACCGCGTAAATCGCGTCGATGGATTCACCCGGCACGCCATCCCGCTCAGTCCATTTCTGGATGTGTTTCCCGTCGTACCGCGCGATGCCGGCCGCGGTTGAAAACCAGAGGTTGCCCTTGGCATCGCGCGCCATATTCTCGACGTAGTCGCTGGGCAAACCATCCTCCGTCGTAAAACTGACAAAGTCCTGGCCGTCGAACCGCGAGACGCCACCACCGGTGGCGAACCAGACCGAACCGTCCGGCTCGAACAGGATTTTCCGCACTTCGCTGTTATCCGCCAGGCCGCGGACCGTGTCGTAAATCTCCCATCCGCCTTTTTTCTGCGGAGCAAACCGCAGGTCCATTCCCGCCATCGGCCGGCCTGATTGGACGGTCAGCGCCTTGCCGCCTTCGTAATAGGCATACCCCGAGAATCCCGGGGAGCGGATGCGATAGGTGCCCGGACGCAGATTCACAAACCGGTAGTGGCCGCGGGCATCGCTCCGCTTGGTGTCCACGACGTCCTCGCGGGTGGCGCCCGAGGAAGTGGAAACAACTTCGACCGCCTGCACCACGGCATTGACGTGCGGCGAATTGTCCAGCGCCAGCAACGAGCCGGAAACGGTGCAGGGTCCCAGTCGAATATCCAGACGCGTCCCCGGCGGGGCGCCCACCACAACTCCCAGGCGCCAGGCGCCCAGGTCGCCTTTGAGCACCGAGACATCATAGCTTTCACTGGAGTACACGCCCTGGAGATTGTAATCGCCGTTGGTATCGCTCAGTGCCTGCAACTGCCTGATGCCATCGCGAAGGACCAGGACGCCCGCGCCAACGACTGGAGTGCCGTTTTCGTCCGAGATCTTTCCTTTGAGCCAAGAGGGGTAAGCTAACTCGGCTGGTGCGGCACGTGCCGCCGCAACGATTTTGGCTCCTCCGACGAGCTTGCCATCGTGGCCGCCGGCGCTGGAATCCCTCACGGTTCCGTTCTCCACGTGGTCGAAATTCCACAACCCAACCAACCCCGGCTCGCTCCCGGTGAGGCGCTGGAACATCGTCTCGCGAATCTGGGCCTCGGTGCGCGCCACCTTCCAGACTCGGACCTCATCGATTGTGCCTTTAAAGTCGGTGGGCACATCGTTCGTAGTAACCCTTTGGCCAAGGTAGAAACGCTTGCCACTCTGCAACCCGGCGAAGCTGCCCGCGTAGCTGTTCGTGCCGACGAGCACGCCGTCCAGGTAAAGCTTCATGCCACCCGGACCGGATACCGCTGCGACATGGCACCACCGCCGCGCGCGGAGGATGCCCGGAACCCCCAGCCATTGAACCACCTTTTGCCTGCCGTCACACAGGGCGAAACCCAAGCCCGCCGTATCCCCTGGCGTGATGTTGTCCGCCGTGAGGCTCATATCCTGCAAAGCGTCTCCGTAATCGAAGACCCGCTTGCGCGAGCCGCTGAAATCATCCCATCGCACCCACACCTCGACCGTGGCCTCGGTCAAGTCATTGAAAATGTTCGGCGGCAGTTCCACGTAGCCGCCGGTCCCGTCGAGTTCGAGGACGTGGTGGGGGACGGCCGGACTCCCAGCCCAGGCCGGCGCCATGCCGAGAAGAAGAACGGCGAAGACCGTGGTAAGCCGCCCCCACCGCACCGTATGGGCCGCCGGAAGGCGCAACTCGGGCGGGTTACCCGAAATACTGGTGGGGCGCGGCGCCCCCACCGCGCCACGGGCGCCGGGCTGAGGACAGCCGGCCCTACCTGGATGGCTGATTCTCATACGAAGTGGTATCCCCGGAAGGGACAGGAGATTCACGGCGGGGGCCGGCCGGAAACGGTGCGGCTCCCGACAGGAGACCCAATTCAAGCCTCGACGCGGCGTTTTGGATTGAGGCAAGGGAGTCACTTTGGCGGTCCAGTCGTGATGGTCCGCGGGGCGCAGAACTTCGGCGACGCCCTCGCGGCTGGCCCACGGTGGCCTCGCGACTTCGCGGGGCCCAACAGGAATCCGCACGTCGGCGTTTCCCTGCTCACTTCGCTAATGGGTTCAATAATGAGAACTTTACGACACGATCCCCGGCCAGTCAAGCTGACTGCGGGGCGGATGGCCCGTCGCCCGCCAGCCCGGCGCGCTGGTGGTCGCGGCCTTCGCGCACCCTATGGTGCTCCCGGAAAACTGGACAGGTGGTTTAGAGGGTGACTGATAAGAAACCATAAACCAACCTGTAGGACACCGATGAAGCGACAACGAAAAAGGCACAGTGGAGCCTTCAAAGCCAAGGTG
>JAJXZI010000026.1 GCA_021780115.1 bacterium
CAGAACGCCGCCAGCGGGACGCGGTGCCGGATGATGGCGTCGAGAAGCTCCGCGAAAACAGCCTGCTGGCGGGCGCGCGCACCGAGTTGCGGGCCCGCGCCAAACTCGCCGAGAAACAGCGGCTTGCCCGTGCGCCGGGCGAATCCGTTGGCCGCGCCCACGGCGTCGCCGATGCTGGTTGCGCCGCCGGAGTAAACACCGTCGGTTTCGGGGTAGAGATGCACCGTCAGCGTATCCATCGGGTCCGGGTTGTCCCGCAGCAGGATTTCGCCGAACTGCGCCGCGGTGTCCGCCGTCCACGACTGGTCGTGGAGGTTGTGCCAGGCCGAGGCGCGGGGGACCGCGTTGCCTGAAAGGAGAATCCGGGTCCGGTCGAACTGCCGCACCGTTTCGGCGAAGGCGATGAGGGCGACGCGGAGCTGCGTGAACTTCAATTCGTCGCGCGGGGTCCGCTGCGTCGCCGTGCCGAGCGCCGGCACGATGGGCGGCCGGTGCTCGCTGGCATTGGGCAGGTCGCAGGCCAGGTTGTATTCGTTGCCGAATTCCCAACCCCAGATCGCCGGCGAATCCCGGTAGCGCTGCACGAGGTCCGCCGTGTAGCGCCGGACGAAGGCGATGGTCTGGCTGTGCGGGTCTCCGTATGCGTCCAGGTGCTCGCCGACGAGGTCCGGCACCGTCGCGACGTTCCAGAACAGTGACGGAATCAGGCCGACGCCATTGGTTTCGGCGCAACGGACCACGCGATCCAGCCGCTGGAAAAACGCGGCACGGTTCGTGAGGTAGAGTTGCTGTTCCACCGGCCAGAAGCCGCCGCACATGAAGCGCACGAAGGGAATCCGGGCGTGCGCCAGCGCGGCCAGGTTGGTGAGCGAGGAGGTGTCGGCGGGGTTCCGCAGGAGCCGCGCGAAGAGCGAGAAATAGTTGGCACCGACGCCCCGATACGGCCGACCCGCCCACAGCAATACGCCGTCCCGGACACAAAGCCCGCGCGGAGCCTCGTCGTCGGCCGCCGCCCCCAGACAGGCCGCGGCCAGCAGGATGAGGAACGCGCGTTTCATTTCCCGCCTTGCTCCGCCGCGGCCAACTTCCAACCGTGGTGGGGACGGCGCGACGCTTCGAGTCGCGGGCCGCCGATTTGGAGACGGATCGTGGACGCGATGGTGTCGCCGGTGGCCACCGGTTTGCCCTCGCCGTAATTGCTCGTCCATTCCCACAACCCGACGTGTGTGCCGCCATACCAGTCGTTGACGTGGAGCGCGATTCGATCCGACTCCACCGTGGCGCGCGCGCTCTGCGAACCGTCGGAGGTCACCTCAACTGCTGGCCCACCGGGATAACCCAACACGGCCCAGCGAATGTGGCGCTTGGTGCTGCGAAAATCGTTACTGCCCATCGGCGAGTTGTCCGCGGCCCAGTTCCAGGTGGGCGGCAGCGCCGCGGGATGGACGGCAACGGCGCTGGCCGCGCCGGCCGGCCGGCCGATGTGATCGTTTGGATAAACGCTCCACTCGGCTTGGCGATTCCACCGGAGCCGGTCGCATTCCTTCGGCACCGTGAGGACCAAGCCAACCTCCCGCGCCAGGAACCGTTCGCCGGTGTAGCGAAACGAGGAATGCACCGTGATCTGACCGCCCGGCGTGATCAGCACGTCGTAGCCGCCGTCGAAGCGGTCGTAGGCGCCTTGCAGCCGAACCCGCACGTTGCCGGCGTCCGGTTTGATTTCGAACGAGCGCAGGCGCCAGCTCAAACGGTCCGGCACCGGGGCGAACGGCGTCGCCGCCGGCAGCACATGCAAGGCGGGCAGCTCCAGCAACAATGGCTCGCCCAAGGCGACCGCCCGGCGCAGCAGCCCGCTGGCCTCATCAAACGCCAACGCGAAGTCCGGGCCCGTGACGCAGGTCGCCGGGCCGGCGAGGACGTTCTCCCGGGAAATCCGCAGCGGCGCCGGCTGCGGCGGGCGCCACGACGGCGCGTCAATGTGCGGCTCGCCAAACGGCAACCGGTAGGCATCCACCAAGCGGTCACGGGCATCGGTGAACCGGAGGGCCAGGACGTCGCCGGCGCACGGCGGGCGGGCGGGTTTGATTTTGAGTTCGCCGGTCGCGTGTGACGGCACCGCCGCCTTCGCCCGGCCTTGCTGCTTTCCGATCTGCCAGGCAATGGTCAGTTCCGCGAGGTCGGTGAAGTCGTACTGGTTTTCCACCGTGAGCGTGATCGGCTGGCCCGGCGCCGGAAGCGCGACCGGCGCGTCCTTCAGCTTGATGGGCGAGTGGAGTTTCTTGGTGATCCAGAACTCCGGTTTCGGACGGCGCCAGCCGTCCACGACGCCCCAGGGCGCATCGCCCACCAACCCGCGGTGCGGCAGACGATATTCTCCTTCGATGAAGTGCGAGCGGGTCGTCCCGCGGCCGTATTCCAGGCCGCGGTTGGGTGCGCAGAAGATGTCGTCGGACCACGCCCAGATCTGGGTGCCGGCCAGGCGCGGGCTGTCCATCATCCGGGCGTAGATCGGGGGCAGTGGCACGGCGTAGTAGTCGCGGATGCCAGGGTCCAACCACATCTCGCCGACGTCCCCCCAGATACCCTGGAAGATGCACCAACATTCGTCCCAGAGCACGGGCTTGTTCTGCCGTTCGAGCTGGGCGATGTCGGCGAGGGTGATGGGGTTGTGCCGGGCGAGGATCTCGAGCGAGCCGGCATCGTAACTGCCGGCGTTGGGCCGGCTCGGGTCCGCCGCGCGCAGCCATTCGTGGGCACGCTCGAAGCCGTAGCCGAAGGCGCTTTCGTTGCAGATGGACCAAGTGAACACGCTGGGATGGTTGCGGTCGCGAGCCAGCAGGCTGCCCACCAGTCCGAGGATGCGCGGTGTGGAGCGCAGGTCATCGGCCACGTTCACCCAGCAAAAGGAGCCTTCGTCCTCCACGTACAGGCCCAGTTCGTCCGCCGCGTCCAACAACTCCGGCAGCGGGGGATAGTGGGACGTGCGCAGCGCGTTCAGGTTGGCTTCCTTCATCAACTCCACGTCCTGGCGCTCTAGCGCGGGCGTGACCGCCCGGCCCCAAAGGGGATGGGAATCGTGATGGCAGGTCCCGCGAATCTTCACCGGCCGACCATTGATGAGCAACCGGCCGCCCTCGATGTCCGTCTGGCGAAACCCGATCCGCTCGGCGACTTGTTCGATCAGGTGGCCGCCGCTCCGCAACTCGAGGCTCAGCGTGTAGAGGTTGGGATGCTCGGCGTCCCATTTCCGCGGGGCGGGGACCGGTAACACGACCTCGAGGTCCGCTCGCTGCCAGGGACCGGCTCTGAAGGTCGTCGTCGTCGCCTCCAGCGGCGGTTCCTTGCCCTCCGGCCCGGTCAGACGCAGTCGGAGCGAGCCATCCGCCAGCGGTTCGGAAGACTCGTTGAGGATCGCCACGCGGCCCTGGAGCGTGGCGTTTCTAAAAGCGGAATCGAAAACGGTGTGAAAGGCCCGTCCGCCGACGTGCGCCGCGGGAACGCGAAAAAGGCTGACCTTGCGGAAGATGCCCGCCAGCGGGAAATCAGCGTACTCGCTCATTTTGTCGAGTTGGTCGCTCACGGGCGTGTGCTCGGTGACGCGCACCGCCAGCAGATTTTCGCCCCGCTTCACCACGTCGGTCAGGTCCACCTCGAACGGCACCGCCCCGCCCTCGTGATACGCCAACCGCTGGCCGTTGACCCACACTTCGGCGCCGCTGTACACGCCGTCGAAACGCAGCTTCAACCGGCCGCGGCCGGGCGGCGCGCGGAACCACTTCCGATAGCCGCCGACGCCGTCCGTGGAGCGAAAGCCTTCCAGTTCAAAATGAGCGGGGACGCGGATTGGCGCCCACCGTCGATCGTCGAAGCCCGGTTCCCAGAAGCCGGTGGGAGGATCGGCGGCGAAGCGCCAGCCCTCGTCAAGGACAGTTGCCGGTGTCCGCAGACACGGCGGAGTGAGTCCGTACTGAAAATCCGCCGCGTCGAGTTGCCGCCATGCATCAGGCAGGCCACCGTAGCCAGGCGGCCACGCACTCACGGCCACTTGGCTTTTCAGCCCAATGGGCATCGGTGTAACGAACAGCCCGTGGGCATCACTACGGACCGTCTCACGCCAGGATCCTGACGCTGCCTGGCCGGACAACGACACTTTGGCGCCCACCACTGGCGTGCTGCCCCATTCGTCGGACACGATGCCGATGAAATTGCCATTGGCGTCGGAGGCCAGGTTCACCGCCAGCGGAGATGAGAACGGCTTCGTGAAAACCTGCACCTCGTTGAAACTGGGACCGTTGGTGATGTTCGCCAGGCGCAAGCGCTTGGTGATCCTGGACGCGAAGCGACAAACTACCACCTTCGGCAATCTGCGATCAGGTTGGCCCAGATGCTGGAGTGTTGACCACACCTGAGCGTCTTCGTCCCAGACTTGGATATCCATCTCCTTCACGTAGCGATCGTACTGGAACACGACCACCTCGCTGATGCACATCGGCTGGTCCCACGCTAGTTCGTACCAGCCGCCGGTGTTGTGGCCGGGGATGCCGGACCAGCGCGTTTCCGGCTTCCCGTCGTTGGCCAGATCGGGAGTCAAGTCCCCGGAGGATTCGAATGCGGACGCGCGGGCCTGCAACGCTAGGTTCGTCGGTGCGCCTTTCGCTGACGCAGCGCAATCGCCCCTCCACGCGCCAGCGGCAAGGAATGCGGCCGCGAGAAACCTTGCGCCGAAGACCGGGAACCCATCGCGACACCACGACCATGCGCCTGGCCGAGGCCCCAGAAAACGCCGGATCAATGGAGGTTCTGCGGGCGTCCACCGGGGTTCACGCAACACCGCTGAAGTCATGGCGCAGGAGTATCGGTTCGCCGCCCGCGAGAACAAGCTCATTCCATCCGCCCGCCAACCGGCCCGCGCGGCGGGCCGGGGACATTGGTGCCGGCGGAGGGGGTCGAACCCACACACCCTTTCGGGTACCAGATTTTGAGTCTAGCGCGTCTGCCAATTCCGCCACGCCGGCAACCTAATTATCAATAATTTACAACTAAAACCGAGTAGTTGATTGATAATTGCGACAGTGTTGCCGTATGAAACGCCCGGCAATCCAAAGCAATTCTGGCGCAAGTTCAAGTTCACGGCGATACAAATACACCAAGGTTCTGGACAATCGCAAGCAGCCAATCCGTGGGCTCTGGCGACGCAACGACAATTTTGTCGCCCGGATCACGGTCGAGGACGACGCCGGGCGCAAAGCGGTGAAGTGGTTGGCCTTGCAGGCGGCAACGGTGGCGCAGGCCCAAGACGAATTCCGCAAGCTCCTGGCAGAGCGGAGCGAAAACCGGCTCCGCCACATCGGGCAGTGCCCGCGCTTCGCGCGAATACCTCGAACAGACTTACCTGCCCCGCCTCGCCACGTCCGGCAAAACACCCGATTCGCTGGTGACGGAGAAGAGCCACCTGGAACGCTGGCGCGCAAGCCTGGGGCCGTTGCATCTCGACAAAGTGCGCCCCTACCACATCAGCGGCCACCTGCAAAAGTTGAAGGAGAACGGCAGATCGAGTCGCACCTGCAACCTCGCATTGGTGATGCTGCGCAACGTGCTTAAATCGGCCCGCGTGGACGGCTTCATCAAGGCGCTCCCGGTCGAGGGCATCCAGTGACAGCGCACGGAAAAGAAAGCCCGCCGACTCTACACCCGCGAGGACATTGACCTGCTCAGCCGGGCGGGCCTGGCGGCGTCGAAGAACGGCTCCCAGTTCGCCGATTACCTCCGGTTGCTGGCGCTGTGCGGCGCCCGCGAACAGGAGGCGATCAAGCTGCGGTGGACGGACGTGGATTTCGAGCGCCGGCTGCTGACGATTGGATCTGACGCGGACACGAAGAACCGGGAAGCCCGCCGGGGGGGACTTCAACGCGGATTTGGAAGCGCACTTGCGGGAGATGTTCGCCCGCCGGGCACCGGATTCGCAATGGCTCTTTCCCAGCCCGCAACGCGGCGACCGGGACGACCGGGCCAGGACATTCCGGGAATCGCTTCTGCTCACTCGCGCCGTGCCCGGCTGGACCTGCCAGGACTGCGGCAAGTTAACCTTCCGGAAGGACACCCCGAAAGCCTGTCCGCAATGCCAGGGCGGACTGCTGGAGGCGAAAGAGCGGGCATTGCCGGAAAACCTGCAACGGTTTGGCTTCCATGATTGCCGGCATCACTTCATCAGCTACGCCGTGATGAGCGCGATCGACTACATGACGATTGCCCGCTGGGTGGGGCACAAGGACGGCGGTGTGCTAATCGGGAAGGTGTTTGGGCATTTGAGCAACGAGCACGCCCAGGCGCCGCGGATGAGCCAGGCGACCGTCAACCGGATCGGGCAAAGTCAACCGGATCGGGCAAAGTCATCAACTCAAACCGCATCGCACCGCGAGCTTCAAACTGTCCAGGGACCCCCGCTTCCTGGAATAGCTGACCGACGGGGTGGGATTGTATTTGAATCCGCCCGCCAAGGCCTTGGTGCTCTGCATTGATGAAAAGAGCCCAATCCAGGCCTTGGATCGCACGCCGCCGGGCTTGCCCCTCAAGCGCGGTCGCTGCGGAACGATGACGCACGACGACAAGCGCAACGGGACGACCACGCTCGTTGTCGCGCTGGAGTGGGCTGAAGGCAAAGTGGTCGGAGAATGCTATGCGCGGCAGCGCCACCAGGAGTTCCTGAAATTTCTCCAGCGGTTGGACGAAGAGTTTCCGGATGCGCTGAAGCTGCATGTCGTGATGGACAACTACGGCCCGCACCAACATCCCCGCGTGCAAGCGCTGGCTGGGGCGGCATCCCCGCTTCCTCCCCCATTTTTTTCCGACCAGTTCCATCTGGTGGAATCTGGTCGAACGCGGGTTGGGCGAACGGACCGGGAAACGGATTCGGCGGGGGGTCTTCGTCCGTGTGGCCGATCTCCAGCAGGCGATTGCGGAGTTTCTGGCCGCGTGGAACACCGAGCCGAGACCTTTTGTCTGGACCGCGACCGTGGACAGCATCGTGGAAAAACGGCATCGCTGTCGGCAGACCCTTGAGCAGATCAAGCCGGGTTGCACCCGCCCACGAATGCGCAAAACAAAGGAAAAATAACTCCAGTCGTTTGCGAGACACTACAGTAGCGTCAAGTCTTCCGGCGTCACAGCCAGCCATTCGGCGGCGAGTCCAATGACCGCCCGTAAAGTTCGATTCGGGGCGGTTTGGCTTGCCTGTCCGTGAACCGCCCGTGAGGCCGGTAGAAGTAGGCGCCCAACACATCCTCGGCCACGCCGAGAATTTGTTTGAGTGGGTCTTCCTTTTCGAGCAGATTGAGCAGCGACTCAACCAACTGCTTCGTTGCCTGTGCGGCAGGCCCGCCAGCTTGGACCATCCTGGCGACCTGCTGGAAACACTGCAACTCGACCAACAATTCCTCCACATCCGCCAACCCTTGCTTGGCCTGCTCCAACGAATACCGATGGCGACCCAGGATCAGGCACAACGCCAAGTTGTCGTCGAAAGTGACCTTGCACAGCGCGTCGGGAAGGCCGGCCACGATGTTGACGGTCATTTGCACCACTGGCTCGTTCCGGCGCTGCTCTCGGTCCGTGCGCGGTTGCAGCCGACACTCCGAGCGGAGTAGCTCCTGAATCACACTCCGCATGGCCTCCCGCGCCCTTTTCACTCGCTCCTCAGTTTCGTGCGGGACTTTGTTCAGAAGTTGGTGAAGGGGTATGCTGCTCATGGCTTGGTCCTGAGCGAGTCAAGGGCGGCCTGCACGCCGGCCTTGATGGACTCCAGTTGCCCCGCGTCCCCCGCCTCCTTCAGACTTTCCAGCCAGTCGGCGAAGACGGATTCGAGGTCTGGTTCCTCGACGACAGGCAGCAAGCGCCAGCGGCGGGCGGACCAGTCGTAGTAGATGCGGTGGCCGGCGTAACAGTAGGGGCGTTCCAGACCTTTCAGCAGTTGCTCCAGAAGGCGCGGCTCGCATCCGGCTGTGACCAACGAGCCGACGAAGCGCAATTCGGTTTCCTGCGCCTGATCGAGTTCGGGCGTCGTTTCGGGATTGAAGCTGACCCAGCCGTCGTCGTGGAGTTTGAGCGCGGCCCACCAGTTGAGGCCAAGTTGGTCGCAGACTTCCCGAGCGGAAGGCGGAAGGAGAAGCCTTTGCCCGCCGCTCACGCGAGCATGGCTGGGATCATCGGATGAGCCGTTCATGTTCTCTTGGGTTGCTTTGGGAAGTTTGCACCTCGGCTGAACCGCCTTCTTTGATTTGAGCCTCGTATGCATCTTGACAGTTCTCCATACGTTGGGTGTTCGGTTTCTCAAGGACAGGAGGAACGACGAGAGCTTCCGAGCAAACGCACCCTGAAAACACATGCGACAAGGGAACCGTCGCTGGCCCGGATCGCAGCCGCGGTGCTGGCTGGGGG
>JAJXZI010000269.1 GCA_021780115.1 bacterium
CGAGCTGCGGCTCAGAAGCCGCCCCCCCGCTCGTTTATCTCCGCTAATAGCGCCGTGGGCAGATCGCACTTTTCACACTCTTAAATCACCCCCAAAACTGTCTCGACATTGGGGAGCACCTCAACCTACCCGCAGGGTGAGCGGGCACTGCCCAGCCCCCACACCGGCCACCGGCTCCGGCTGGGACGACGCTTTTCGGCAGAACGTCTTTCGGCATCTGGCGGGCAGGAGCTTGGCAGCGCGGAATGGCTTGAATCGCCATGACGGGCGACCGGTGATGCACCGGAAGGCGTCCAGGGCATCGCGGATGGCTGGCGCATCGGTCGGCTTCCTTCGACGAAAACGCGACGCTCTGGTTGCCGCGGGCGAGTTCGCAAACCTTGGCTTCGGCTTCCTTGCGCGCCTCCGAGTCGGTGGTGAAGGAGTGGACGATGCGCCGGCCGGCGGCTTGGTGACAGACGCGGTATAAGGGTGGGACTGGGTCGTGGCGTAGTTGGTTGCCACGGCCGACCGATGTCAGACTGGGACCAGGAACCTCATCTTGGCACCGGATTCAGCCGGAAACGGGACGGCAATCACAGACTTCTCCGATTTGCTTGGGATTTTGGTGGGCACGATAGGGGTCGAACCTACATGGATTTCTCCACAGGATCCTAAGTCCTGCGCGTCTGCCAATTCCGCCACGTGCCCATCCTTATGTTCAATTACTGACACCCGTTGCTCACTGCGAACCTGACACCTGCGGCAGCATTTGCGACCGTGTCACCGTATGAAAAGCGATGCATCGCAGTGCAATACTGGCGCAAGTTCCAACGCACGCCGATACAGATACACCAAGGTTCTTGACAACCGCAAACACCCAATTCGCGGGCTCTGGAAACGCAACGACCATTTCCTGGCACGGCTCACCGTTGAAGGCGAGACCGGGCACAGGCGGTCAAGTGGGTGCCTTTGAACGCCGCAACTGTGGTGGAGACTCAGAACGAATACGACGAGGAACCGAGGGGCAGGTTCGTGATGCGGATCACCACATTCTCCAGCGTCATCACCGCCGCTCCGTTCAGGCAGGCCACGGCGTAAAGCACCCACACCGGAAACGGTCGCAGGGAGGAGTCGCTGCTTCGCGAGGATTCGCGGTCAGAGGGATTGCCAGCTTCAGCCGCGGAGTATTCAGGCCGTGAGAACCGGGAGAAGACAACCGCCGAGATCAGATTGATTACAGCCACCGCGCGCAAGGAGGCTGGCAAACCAAGCGTCGGCACCAGACAGTAACCCGCAGTCAGCACGCCCAGGAATGCTCCCACTGTGTCTGCCGCGTAAATGCGGGCAGGGATCCGCGTCGCACCGTTAGCCCGATGCACGTCGCGCCCATGTACCTTGCCCAAAACCCCGAATCAAACGCCATCCACGCGATTGACAAATTGCCTCCATAGGTGAGACAACTCTGTATCGAAAATGAGTCGCTGTTCCCAATCCTGGGATTGACCCGGTTTGATGGACACCTTGGGGTCGGTGCGCTAAGAACAAGCACCGATGAACAGAACCAAAGTGACTGAGAACCGGAACGCCACACAGACAGCGGCTGACCGGCCACTCGTCGCGAACTTCGCGCCCGCCGGCGTCAGCGCGACGTTCGATTTCGACACCGGCACACCAGCGGTTAGCCCAACCCACGGAATGCCGGCAACGCAAACCAAGAACGGCGTCACCGCGACGTTCAGCACGCTCGCCGGCGGATGGTCGGTTCAGAACAACTTCGCGTTCTGGGTGCGGGCGTCTTCTCCGGCAATTTTCTTTATCCGAGCACCTGGGGCAGCACGATGGCCGTGGAGTTCAGCCAGTCCGTTACCAACTTCACGATGGCCTTCCTCACCGGCGAAGTCTCCAGCGAATACAACACGGCCGGGCTGGTGCAGGTCACAGCCTACACGAATTCCGCGATGACGAATCCGGTCGCCACTGGCTCGGCGCGTGGCGCGTGGCTTACAGGCGCGTATCCGGAGGGGGTGCTGTCGCTCGGTTCGGCGGCACCATTCACGAAGGTGAAGATCGAAGTGCCGTCGCAAAGCCCCGTGCCGAGCTACCTCCTCTTGGTGGACAACATCGTTGTCCAACTCGCCGCGCCACTACCGCCGCACGCGCCACCGCTGGCCTTCGGCAGTGCCTTCTGCCAACTCGCCGGTCAACCGCTCGCCATCAACATCGCCGATTTGATGTGGAGCGATTACGACCTCGACGGCGAACCGGTCTTCTTCGTCGGCGTCAGCACCAATACCGCTAATGGCCTCCCGCTCACCATCCAGGGCACGCAGATTCTGGTTCCCACGAACTCGGCAGCCGATAGCTTCAGCTACAGCATCGCCGACGGCCGTGGCGTCACGACCAACGGCACGGCGACGATTGCCATTATTACGAATGTGCCGAGCCGCGCGCTTGCTCTTGATCCAACCGTGCCCGGCAGCGTGACTGCCAGCTTCATCGGGGTGCCGTGGTATTCCTACGAGTGCCAGCGCGCGACGAACGCGACCTTCACCGCCGGCACGCTGCAGACTTGGCCCCTCCAAGCCGGGGCTGACGGCTCAATCTACGTGTGGGACAATTTTGCCGACCTCACGAACCAACCGCCGCAAGCGTTTTATCGCCTCCGCTGGGTGCCGTGAGTCAGCTCCGGCGCTGTCGTATCGCAGTCAGAATACTATCAATGACCTCTGCCTTCGGCTTCGCGCCTTGGGGGCCGCCGTGGTGCAAGCGCACGGAAACTTGTCCCGCTTCCATGTCACGACCGCCGATGACCAGCATCGTGTGAACGCGGGTTTTTTCGGCATCCGCAATCTTCGCCTTGAACGGCGTCGCGCTGAAATCCGAGTCCACGCGCACCATGTTCGCGCGCAATTCGGCCACGATGGGCTTGGCGTAGTTGATCAACGCCTCGTCGTCGTTGAGCGTGATGACGCGGACCTGGTCGGGCGCCAGCCAGAGCGGGAAATTGCCGGCGTAATGCTCGATCAGGAAGCCGATGAACCGTTCGTGCGTTCCCAGCGGCGCGCGGTGGATGCACAGCGGCGTCTTGTCCGTGTTGTCGCGGTCGCGATAGACCAGACCGAACCGCTTGGGCACGGCGAAGTCCACCTGGTTGGTCGCCAGCGTGAATTCGCGGCCGATCACGCTCCAGACCTGCACGTCAATCTTCGGGCCGTAGAACGCGGCTTCGTTGGCCACCTCGACGTAGTTGATGCCGCTGGCCTGGAGGACCTGGCGGACCATGTCCTCGGTCTGCTTCCACAGCTCCGGCTCGCCGACGTATTTCTCGCCCAGCCGCGCCGGGTCGTGCGTGCTGAAGCGCATGACGTATTTCTCGATGCCAAAAATCTTGAAATACTTCAGATACATTTCGTTCACCGCGTTGAACTCGGCGGCGAACTGCTCCGGCGTGCAATAGACGTGGGCGTCGTTCATGTTGAGCGAACGCACGCGCATCAGGCCGAAGAGTTCGCCCGACTGCTCGTAGCGGTAGCAGGTGCCGTATTCAGCCAGGCGCAACGGCAGGTCGCGGTAACTGCGCGGCTCCGCCGCAAAAATGCGGTGGTGGTGCGGGCAGTTCATGGCTTTGAGGTAGTAACGCTCCGCCTCGCCGAGCCTTTTCAACTGCTCGCGCAGCGCGGCCCATTCGTTGAAAGCGTCAACGATCTCCGCCGGCGCGGTGCCGGTTTTGACGGCGTCTTCGACCAAACTGAATTGTTCTGTTTCTGTGGCTGTCATTCGCAGTAATCCCTGGTGAGTTCAAAGGTTTTCCAGCAATTCGTCAGCGGTGATTCCCGCCTGTTTCAAAATGGATTGCAGGGTCTTCGGTTTGATTTCCCGATGCATCGGCACGCAGGGATGAAGCGAACCCTTGACGTAATGCCGATGTGATCCCGTCTGCCGAACGAATTCAAAACCGAGTCGCTTCAACGCACGGCAGACTTCCTCGCCGGAAACAGCGCGTGGCAGTTTCACGCGACCTGAGTGGACAACACGGGGTCATGCACGAAGTGAAGCCGGATCGGCCACCGCAAGCGCTCGTCACTGGCGTCGAACCGGCACTGAACCAAATCCCGAATCATCGCAAGCAATTCGTCGAGACTTGCCCCTTGCGTCGCCATTTCCGGCTCATGGCAAACGGCGACGAGCATGTCCTCGTCCTGCTCGATTTCAAAGACGAATTCTCTTTTCATGGCTCAAACGTAGTGCAGGCGGATGACCTTGGGCCGCTCCGTTTCGTTCTCGAAATGGCAAGTCACGGCGTCTTTGACCATCGTGCGCACATCGCTCCAATCTTCGCCTTGCGTAAAAATGCTGTGACCGAGCGCCCGCGCCCACAAGCCGCCTTCTTCGGCCTCGCGCACTTCAAAAATAATCTCGCTCATGGCTCAGTTTGGTTTGACGCGTTGCAGACAATCCGGCTCACGACGGAAGCGGTTTGAATGCCGCGCTGATTTCGGCGGCATCCCACGCGACCGCCGGCACGTTCCACTGCGGACCGGACAGGAGAAAGGCCACGCGCCTTGGTGGCCGTGCGCCAGCACCGCCGGCCAGTTGCGCCGCTTGGCCGCTGGCGAGCCGGCCCATTTCAAAAAGCTTCATCGCCAGCGCAACACGCGCCTCGCATGCGAACCGCTCCAAGCTCGAATCCGCGGCGGCCGGCCACGATTCCGGATACTCGGTTTGCAGCGACTTCATGCGGCCAAAAATACTCGCTACAGGCTTGAGGCAAAAGTGATTTTGTCGAGCGGACCGCAAACGTCTTCGTCTCGCCCCGCGCGTTGGTCGAGGCGCGGGTCATCGCCCGACTGGACCGCACGACCCGGAACCACCACCGCCGGGCGCACCGCACCGGCGTCCGTCACCACCACGATGCGGTAACTGCCGAGAGTGCTGCTAGCCCCCGGGTGGCTCAATCCATCTCCCTGGAGGCCTCGGCGCCGCCACCCCGAAGTCGCATTTCGGCAATTACGGCGTCAAAATCGGCGTCACTGCCCAGCACCACTTGCAGGCCGAGCCGGACAATCAGACTGTTCGGGATCGCTTGTGGGCGGAGTTGGTACAGCCTTTCTATCGCGGCGTTTGTAGAGCGTAGCTGATCGAGCAAGATACAGAAGGCAATCGCCGGACTGCGCGAAATCGCTTGCCGACAATGGATCACCAAGTGTTCTGTCCCGACCTCACGTGCAAAGCCGAGGGCCTGTTGAATGTGAGCCGGAGACGGCGCGATCCGACGCAATGCCGCAATCTGCTCACGCACTTCTGGATCGTACAGGTCGCCGTCGGACAAGTCGTCGCAATTCACATGGCAATGCCGCCTACAGAAGACGATGAGCGGCAAATCGCCCTCTCTGCAAATGCTCAGCACATCCCAGCGTTTCCGCTCCTGCCACAACAGGGAATTCACGGCACTGGCAGGCAGGATCTTCATGATGCGCGAACTGGGCGCGAAGAAAGAACCCTCCTCGCTCCTCGCCGTTTAAGCATTCGCTGGGTCCCAAGGGGAGCACCGAGAAGCGCGCCACAGTCGGTCAAGCGCGCGGCGATTAGCAACGCCAGCCGATTCTAGTTCCCGTGGTCCGGTCCATGGGTGCCCGGGCAGAGCTTACCACTTCCTTTGCATACGCTGCACCGCTTTCCATGGTGCGTTCCCTTGCCGTCGCAGTGGCCACAGGTGACCAGTGTCTTACCGCATTTGTTGCACTTTGCCATAATGTTTCGTTGCTGATTGCCGGGTCGCGAGTCGCAATTGCTGCGAGGGATCCAGCGGGCTTTCTCGACTGCATTTTGTGCTCACTTGCCGGCCGGACGATTTGTAGTACTGACTCCTTGCGAAGGAGGTGTCGAGCGTCGAGTACCAGGCGATGCCAACCCGGAGCCGTACGTGCTACCGCGGTATGATCCGCCTTGATATGATCCGCCTTGGTATGATCCGCCTTGGTAGCTTCCTCCCGAGTAAGAGCCTCCACCAGAATACGACCCGCCGGAGTAGCTTTGGCCAGAGTACGTTTGCCCGCTGAAAGTCCGGCCCGTGGAGGTCTGACCCGTGTTCGGTTGCGCCACATTCGTTTGCCACAGATACGTCGGAGCCGCGGCGAGCTTTTCTAGTGGAAAGAACAAAGGCGTATCTCGATCCGCATCCAGGTGCCACTTTAGCTGTGCCGTCTTGTAGCCCGTAAGGCTTACTTCCAGGGCCATGTCTCCGGGCGGCATGTCGGCAAGCGACAACGGAGTCACGCCCATTTCCTTACCCGCCACTTTGACTGACGCGCCCGATGGCTGACTGGTGATGGTTACGCGACCAGACGGAAACTCAAAATTCACCATGACGGCCTCTCCACGTTTCACGGTGACTTGCTTCTTCTGCTCAGCTCCGCTTTCTCGCTTTGCCGAGACCTCATAAACGCCAGCCGGCAAATCCTCAAGAACTTGCGGCGTTCGGCCAGTCCGCTTCCCAAACTGCGGATTCTCGATTTGGAATTCCAGTCCTTCCGGCTTTGTGAGGATTTTCATCGCTCCGACGCTGCGATCGATACCGCTTCCAGACTTCGGGCTCACCGCAATGTCGCCAGAGGTGAAGTCGGAGCCGATAGGATTGTGGAGCATGATAGGTCCACTATCGCGTCGAGTCAGATACGCCACCACTTCAACGCTGTGGTTTGCGAGTGACATGAATTGCAGGCTCGCCGCTCGTGGCGTTCCGCTTGCACTCGAATACCGCGGTTGTGCGGACGCGACGTAGCAGGCCTTGGTCTCGCCAATCTGGTAATCGCCGGTTCGATCCAAGTTGCGGACACGGATCGGCCCTGACGCATAGACCTTAAAGTATTTGTCCTCAACCAAGGCAAGCTGTTCCGACCATGTCCCCACGGGCGCGCTGATAACCCGCCTCGTGTACAGGTTGGACTGCATTTGCAGCACTGCTTGTCGATACATAGGCATGGTCAGCAATTGCCGGACGTACTCGTCGGCGAGTGGAAAATCCTTCGCTTGGATTGCGTTGTCAGCGGCTTGCCCGCAGGCCTTGGCGGTTCGGGCGATACCATCTTTGCCAGTGCTGTCGTTTGGACTGACGGCGAGTATTGCCTGGAACCGTTCGAAGGCGTTGCTTCCCGCAGGAGTAGTGAATCGACTGGCTTGGAGATCAGCTTCAGCCAACTGCGCCAGTGCGGCAATCTGCTCGCGTTTGACAGCAAAGTTCTTGTAGGCAGTGCGCAGGGGACCGGCCAAAAGAACTAAGGCCAAAGTAGCAAATAGAGCGATGGAAATTACGGTCACCAATTTCGAGATAAAACGAGCCCGGGCTTCGGCTCTCTTTGTTGCCTGCGCCTGTGCTTCCGCTTCCTTTTGGGCGGCGATTCTCTTTGGCTCATCGGCGATCCAGCGGGCTCTTGCTTCGGCCTCCTCACGTTCCCTCTTGGCTCTTGCGACCGCTGCGGCTCGTTCGCGTTCTCGCCTTTCTTTAGCAGCTTCATCTTCCCGACGACGAATCTGCTCATCTACTAACTGCCAATATTCTGGACTAATTTGTCCATGACACATTGGGCATATTGAGGCATCATGTGTGGAAGTCCGTTTGAGTGTTATAAAAAGGCAATGAGGGCACTCATAGTCTCCCGGGTTCTGGCTCTTAAAAAGGGCTTTCTCCTGAGCGGCTTGGGATCTTTCCTGGGCTTCTTCCTGAGCCCTGATTAGTTCGTCTTGCTGTTCCTGCTGAGCCAGGATGAATTCATCTTGCCTATACTGTTCATCGCGTTCTCTTTGCCACATCGTCTCACTTTGAGCCGTGGCGAGCTTCTCACTTGCCTCTTTCTGAGCCTTGATAAGCTCTTCATTCCTTCTGTATATTGCATTGAGGACAACCACAACCAAAAGTGTAGTCAACATCATGTGTATAGCAGTGCATAGGTCACCTTACACGTTGCTACGTCAATGGGTAGGTCGCGTTCTCATCCGAGTGTGAACTCCCTCTCTGAACCCTCCGGCCAAATCACTGAAGGAGTCAGTCCTCACTTTGACACTCCATGCTTAGCCTCACTCACGCCGGTAGGGCTTCCCGCACGGGGCGAGTGGCCGGTTCGATCGAGAGGCTCGGCGTTCACAGCAAATCGGTGACCATCTTGCCGTCATATTGCGGATTGCCTTCCAGCACGCGCTTCTTCGGATTGGGATATAGGTCCAGGGCTTCCAGGGGCAGGTAGCCGAGCAGCAACGGCGTGTCGGTGGGGACTTCCATCACGTTCATGTCCACCTCGCGATCCTGGACCTGAAGCCGAGCCGGCTCATAGACGGCGCGTTTGACCAAACCGTTGCCGGTGATGGCATCGCGCTCGTGCAGTTTGTGCAGGCCGAGCGTTTCGATGATTTTGGGCGTAGCCGGCCTCGCGCGCAAGGTCATCGCGCGTTCGGCGGATTTCCGTCAGGGTTTCGTTTGAATTCATGGTTCAAAGATCCATCAGCCCTTCGTCTTGCCGGCGGCTTCGTAGAGGCTTTCGACGGTTTCACCCGCGAAGAGTTCGTCGCGAAGTTTGAGGTAGTCTGCCTGGCCCACTTGCCAGGAAGAGAGCAGGCGGGCCACTTTGGAGGCGGGCAGGCGCTCCATGAGGACTTCCACCGCCTCGGCGGTCGTTGCGGATTCGTTTTCCACGATCAGGTTCATGATCAAGTCAGGTTGGTGACGAAGGTCACCGGGCTTTGAACAACCATCGGCCCGGAATATCGCCGGAGCAACCGGTCGTCACAAGTCAGGAAATGGTCTGCCCCGGCGGCTTCGGCGCAACTCAAGTGCAAAGCGTCGAGGGGTTTCAATCCGTCCTGCTCCAAGGCCAGGGCGCGGGCTTTGATGCCGCCGTCCAGGGAAATGCGCTGAGTCGAGAGACGAAGGCATTTCTCCACCCACTGTCGGCGAAGAGCGAAAGGGTTGCGGCTGTTTTCCAAGTCATGGATCGGCGAGTGAATGCACTTGGCTTCACCCGCCTCAACCAATGTCAGCACGAGGCTGAAGGAGAGCGTTTCGAGCCAGATGCGCGGCTGGCGTTGGTCGTCGAATGGCCGGTTCAGGGCGCTGTTGTCGAGGTAGAGGAGCATGGCCTCGGGTTATTGCGCAATGGGCGCGCTGTGCTTCGGCTGCCGTCCGCCGGACGCTTTGTCTCGGAAGATGGTTCAGGCGGTGGGCGGTTTGGGCGGTGCGGGCGGTTCCGGCTTCTTTTCCCGTTGCGCGGGGCGCTCGATGTGGCTGGCGCTTTTCCAGGCGCGCAGCGTGTCCGGGGCGCGCGTGTATTTGTTGTGCATGATCGCGTCGAGCGTGGTCACTTCTTTCATGCCATCGGCGATCAGCCGACCAATGGCGGCGGTGCTGGCCACGCTTTCGTTGTCGCCACTCTGCGCGGCGGCGCGGGCGGCGTCGATGGCCTTGCGGTCGTCTTCGAGGTTCTTCAGGAAATCGGCGGGCAGTTCGTGGGCGATGAACCGGGCGGCGACGCCGGGTTTCTTGAGTTCGAGCAGGATGGCGTCGGCGGTGGTCAGCAACGCGGTCTGGCTGCCGCCGTCGGGTAGCCGGTAAGGGTCGGCGAAGCCCGGCTCGTCCTGGGCGATGGCGCGGGCGGTGCGGGTGACGTTCTGGAGGTCGAGCCGGAGGGCGTCGAGCAGGACTTCGCGCGAGGCGGCGGTGGGACCGCCTTGCTGGGCGACTTTGGCGGCGTCAAGGTCCTGGATGATTTGGGCGAGGTGGGTGAAGGAAGTAGCGGCTACGCTGTCCGGGGCGAAGTCGTCCTTGTGGTCCTGGCCGAAGGTTTGGACGCGGCCAAACATCTCGTAACGGCGGATGTCCCGTTCGTTCATAATGATCTCCCGAATCGAAACGGCTGGTTTCGGTTTCCGATTACGAGCCGAGTATCCGTCCGGGCAAATCCCAAATGCAAACGGAAAAATGAAAGAAATGAAGAGGTGGTGAACTCGCCGAATCGGACTTTGGCGCTCCGGCTGGCCGCGCCGGCGCAAATTGCTGGTTTTCAGGGTGATTTGACAGGTGCCGGGATGAGGCTGGCACGGGCATCGGCTCGATTTGCACGCCCTTCCGATCAATTTGCATGCGCTTCAGGCTCGGTTCACACGCGATTCAGGTCAGTTACGGCGGCTTCGGGCTCGATTGACACGCCCCGCCGGTCGGTTTGCACAGGCTTCAGGCTGAACTCGCAGGCGCTTCAGTTCGTCTGACACGCGCCGCCGGCAGATTCGCACGCGCTTTCGGTCGCCCGACACGGGCTTCGGTCGGATTTGCACACGCCTCAACCCGGTTTGCACAGGATGCGGATGGAGTTGCACCGTCTCCAGCCTCGGCTTGTACGTCTTTCAGCCTCGCGTGCATCGGCGTTGGGCCGATTTGCAGGCGCCGAAGGGCCAATTGCAGTCGGCCGGCATCGTCTGGCAGCGGTTTAGCCGGACTCGCACGGCCCCCGTAACAATTGTTTCACCCGACGGAGTTCCGCTCGCCAATCTTCTTCGCGTATTCCAGCAGGTTTTTTTCCAGTTCGGCGATTCGGGCTTCGATCTTCATTCGTTCCTCGCGGTGTTCGTCCATTTCCATCGGCGGATACATTGATTCCGCATACAGCTTCGGCAGATGCCCGCTCGTCAGATACATTTTCTCCTTCGCCAGATGCGGCGTCTTCACGCGGACGTAGCCGGCGGCGAATTCGGTTTCCTTGGCCAGCTTCTCCAGTTCCTCGAGGATCGCGCCGCCTTTGGGCAGCCAGAGCGGCAGGCCGGGGCCGGTGTAGTCCGGGTCCATTGCGAACAGGCCCATCTCCGCGCCGATCTTGCGGTGATCGCGCTTCTTGGCCTCCTCCTGCATCTTGAGCCACTCGTCGAGCTGGGTCTTGTTCTTGAACGCGGTGCCGTAAATGCGCTGGAGCTGCGGGTTCTTCTCGTCGCCCTTGTAATAGGCACTGGCCACACTGGTGAGCTTGAACGCGCCGATGTTGCCGGTGCGCATCACGTGCGGCCCGGCGCAGAGATCGATGAACTCGCCGTTCTTGAAGTAGGAGATCGGCTCGCCCTCGGGGATGTCCTCGAGGTTGCCGATCTTAAACTTGCTCGGCACCGGGCGGTCGGCCAGGGCGGCGAGGCGACCGCGCTGGGCGTCGGCCAACGCCTGGTCGCGCGTGACGACGACCCGCTCGAAGGGCTGGTTGGCCTTGATGATGGCCTTCATCTCGGCCTCGATCTTCGGGAAATCCTCCGGACTGATGCGGTGTTCGAGTTCGACGTCGTAATAAAAGCCCTGCTCGACCGGCGGGCCGGCGGCGAACTGGGCGTCGGGCCAGAGTTTGACGATGGCGTTGGCCATGACGTGGGCGGCGGAGTGGCGGAGCCGCTCCAGGTCGGTCATCCTGGCGCGATCGTCGAGGGTTTTGCGTTCGTTTTCCATAATCTTTTAACCGCAGATGGACGCGGATGGACGCGGATGAAACAGGCTAAGGCCAGTGTTTGTCGAAAGCGGTGACCGAGGTTCGGCTGATCGGTCTGCGCGACTGAACCTGCTGTGTCGGGAATCTGCGTTCATCGGCGTCCATCTGCGGTCTTCATCACCGTTTGTTGTCGGCGTGGCAGACCATGTCAATAACCACCGTGCTGGCGAGGAGCAGCACGTCGTCCTCGCCCTCAGCGATGTCCACGCCGTAGGTGTCGGCCCAGGTGAACCAGCGCTTCGACACCTCGGCGACGCGCTCGCCGGCGCGGGTGAAGGTGTATTCCATGTCGAGGAAGCTGCCGGCCGCCTCGAGGTCGTCCGGGCCGGGCACGTCCACCGTGAATTTGCAGCGGAACAGGGTGAACAGGTGCTTCTTCACGACCGCGGCCAACTCGCCTTTCCGTGTGATCTCGTACGTCGGCCCCCAGGAAAGGAGCTTCTGCCGGATGAACGCGAGTTCGTTGCGCTGCATGTCCCGGAACGAGAGCTTATCGCCGAGGCTGAACGCCTTGCCGTCCACGAAGAACACGTCTTCGCCGGCCTCGTTCTTGATGGCGAAGTCGTCTCCCCAGCAAACGAGCTTTTGCTTCATCAGGTAGCGCATGGCGTTGGTTTCCGGTACCAAACAAAAACGCCTCGGACTGGATCAGTGCGAGGCGTGGCGTTCACGGGATGTCCGTGAACGCTACAAAGTCGTCGTTGTCGCGTTGGCCTTCAACGAGGCCAGACGGTAGGCGCGGCGGGGGGCCTTGGCAAACTCTATTTCACCAAGGCAGCGGCGCTGAAAATGGGGCGGTGGGGCGCGGAGCTACGCCACGCTCTGCTCCAGGCTCTCGCGGATGCGCTGCCAGTGGGTGCCGTGCCAAAAGAGTTTGTCGCAGCGCGTGCAGAGGTGATACTCGTCCTGCCAGCGCCAGGTCTTGGGCGGGATGCGGTCGCGCACCGTTTCCTTCGGGACACGGCGCAACTCCCCGCCGCAACTCATGCAGCGCGGCGGCCGCAGCCCCAGACCTAGTTCCCGAAGCACCAGCGCCAGTTGCCCGGCGCTGCGCAGGGCCGGCGGCAGCCAGAGGTGGGGCACCCTTCCGTCGCGGAGGAGACGGCGTTCCAGCAGGCCGCTGTCGGTCGTCAACACCACGGCGCCCAGCCGCTGCGCCTGGCGCAACAACTCGTCGTCGGTGATGCCGGGGATCCAGACCGCCTCGTAGCCCGCCGCGCGCAGCCAGCGCGCCAAGCCGCCCAGGCCGGCGTCGCAGAGGAAGTGCGGTGCGGGCGCGGCCGGCCGCGTGGGGCCGTTCCCCGCCGGACAGGGGGGATTGCGCGCGTGGCGGTGGTGGTAAAGCCGGCCCAGCAGTTCGCGGTAAACCAGGGTGAGCGCGTCGGCGGGAAGGAGTCGTTCGCGCTCGGCGAGTTGCCGCGCCTGGGCCGCGAGCCAGCGCACGCCTTGCTCGGTGCGGCGCGCCCCGACCTGCGCCAGGAGCGCGCGGAAGCGGCCTTCGCAGGCTTGGCGGATGCGGCCCATGTGAATGGAGTATCCGCCCGCGCCGCGCGGTTTTCAAAGTCTCTGTCGCTTCGGCCGGGGCATTGCCTCGCCGCGTTCCATCGCCTAAGCTGCGGTTCCAATGCAACCCAGCGCAAGCAAGCGCCCGGTGCGGGTCGGTCTGATCTCGCTCGGCTGCGCCAAGAACCTGGTGGACGCCGAGATCATGCTCGGCTCGCTCCTCCAGGATGGCGTGGAGCTCACCAACGACGCCGCCCGGGCGGACGTGGTGATCGTCAACACGTGTTCGTTCATCGACTCGGCGCAGGAGGAGAGCGTGGACACGATTCTCGAATCGGCCCAGGTGCGGGAGGCGCGGAATCGCGGCCAAGGGCTGGTCGTGTCCGGTTGCCTGCCGCAGCGGTTTCAGGACGAGTTGCCCAAGCTGTTCCCGGAGGTGGACGCGTTCATGGGCATCGACCAGGTCACGCATGTCAGTCAAATCGTCCGCGACGCGCTGGCAAGACGGGCGGAGAAGATCGCGAACGGCGCGAAGACCGGTGTCCAGCGTCCAAAGTCCCGCGTCACGGCGCGGTTGGCGGAATTGGAAAAGGCTCGCGTCACCGCGCCGGAAGAAAGCGGCAGCGGCGTTGGCCAGGACCGGGTCCACCCCAGCCCGCCCGCGCCGGGTAGCGCGCGTCCGGCATCCCACGGCGCATCGGCCCCGCTCCTGGCGGTCACGCCCCGCCCCCGCTACGTCCCCGACTACGCCACACCGCGTTTCCGGCTGACGCCGCGGCATTTTGCCTACGTCAAGATCGCCGAGGGGTGCAATCACCCGTGCAGCTTCTGCATCATTCCGCGGATGCGCGGCCGCCATCGCAGCCGGCCGCCGGCGGACGTGCTGGCCGAAGCGCGCCGGCTCCTGGCCGACGGCGTGAAGGAGTTGAATCTCATTTCGCAGGACACGACTTACTACGGCCTCGACCTGCGGCCGGAGCACCGCCGCCCGCTGGCGTCGCCGGAGCATTTCGCGGCGGCGACCAACGCCCTGCCCGCCGACAGCGCGACCTTGTGCGCGCTGCTGCGCGAGCTCAACGCCCTGCCGGGCGTGTTCTGGATCCGCCTGCTCTACACGCACCCGGCGCACTGGACCGACGAGTTGATTCGCACCATCGCCGCGTGCCCCAAGGTCGCGCGTTACGTCGATATGCCGCTCCAGCACATCCACGAGAACATGCTCCAGCGCATGCGGCGCGAGACCTCGCAGCCGTACCTCGTGGACCTGATCCGGCGCATCCGCGCCGGCCTGCCGGGCATCGCGCTGCGGACCACGTTCATCGTCGGGTTCCCCGGCGAGACGGAGGCGTGTTTTGAAACCCTGCTGGACTTCATCCGCGAGGCCCGGTTCGAGCGCCTGGGCGTCTTCACCTACTCGCAGGAGGACGGAACCATCGCGGGCCGGATGGCCGGCCAGGTTCCCGGCCCGCTCAAGCAGCGCCGCCGCGAACGGGCCATGGCGGAGCAGCACCGGATCGCCCGCGAAATCTCGGCGTCTTTCATCGGCCGCACGATCCCGGTACTCGTCGAGCGCGAGGCCAGCGCGAAGGAGTTGCACAGCGCCCGCCTCAACTCCTGGGAGCACGGCTTGATCCGGGAACCCGACGCGCAGGCGGCCCAACTGCGGGGGCGCTACCTGGTCGCGCGCGGCGAGGCGGACGCGCCGGACATCGACGGCCGGGTGTACGTGCGCGGCCGGGTGCCGCCCAGCGCATTCGCCCGGGTGCGGATCCTCGGCCACACCGACTACGACCTGATCGCGGAGCCGGCGTGAGGGTCGGGGGAACCGGATGCGCCCAACGAAGACGAACCCGCAGACCCGCCGCCGCCCCACCGCCCGGAGCGCCGCCGGCCCCAACGAGGCACGACGCGAATTGCATCTTCCGCCGCCTTCTGCCAGCTTAGGCTCCGCACTGTGAACTGGCCGACCGACCGACATTTCTTCCTGTGCGCCGTGATGGTGTACGGCGTGAGCACGCTGTACTCGGTCTTTCTTTGGCGCAAGGGATTCCGGCAGCACGAGTGGACCAGTTACCTGCTGCTGCTGGCGGCCTTCCTGTTTCATACCGTGGCCATGCTGGAGCGCGGCTTCCTTCTGCACACCTGCCCGCTCCACAATCTCTACGAGGCCACCGCGTTCGTGGGGTGGACCATCGTGGCCGCTTACCTGGTGTTCGGATTGTGGCCTCGGCTGCGGTTTTGGAGCGCGTTCGCGTCGCCGGTGCTCTTCGCGATGGGGGTGTTCGCACTGATGCCCGGACTGGACGCGCCGCATGGGCACCAACCGGACTTCACCGGCGGCCTGCCCAGCCTCCACGCTTCGCTCATCCTGCTGGCTTACGGCGCGTTCGGCCTCGCCTCGGTGTCCGCCGTCATGTACCTTACGCAGGAGCACGATCTCAAGTTTCACAAGCTGCGCGCGATCACCGCCTTGCTGCCGCCGATCCAACGACTGGAATTGATCACCAATCGCCTGGTGTTCGCGGGCTTCGTGCTGCTGACGGTGGGACTGGCCCTCGGCGGACGCATCCCGCGGCCGGAGGGCGTGGTCTATATCAAAGACCCGAAGGTGCTCTGGTCGGCGGCGCTGTGGCTGCTGTACCTGGCGCTGCTGGTAACACGGTGGCGCTTTGCCTGGCTGGGCCGGCGGTTCGCGTGCGGCACCATCGGCGCCTTCGCCTTCGTGCTGCTGACCTTCTGGGGGTTCAACCTGCTCTCTCCCATCCACAGCCGGTGAAAGCGGTCGCGTTGTGAAAGCGTCAAATCGTTACCGTGCCGGCGCCGCGCCATCAGCGCCGGCGCGCGGACGGCACCGGGCGGCTGAACCCTCCGGGCCGGTGATCTCCACCTTTGTGACCGTCCGCCTGGGGTGACCATGTCCATCGTCGTCATCGGCCTGAGCCACCGCTCCGCGCCCGTGGAATTGCGGGAGCGGTTCGCCTTTGCCGAGGACCGGATTCCCGGGGCACTGGCGGGGCTGCGCGCGGCCGGCCTCGCCGAGGAGGCGGTGATTTTGTCCACCTGCAACCGCGTCGAGCTTTACGTGGCCACGAGCCAGGACGCCCCGCAGGCGTTCAGCGGGTTGAGCCAGTTCCTGGTGGACTGCCACGCCTACCGCGGCCCGCTCAACGACGAGCTGTACACCTTTGCCGAGCCGCGGAGCGTCGAGCACCTGTTCCGCGTGGCCTGCGGCCTGGACTCGATGTTACTGGGCGAAACCGAAATCCTGGGGCAGCTCAAAAAGGCTTACGATCTGGCGTTGAAAAGCGGCCACACCGGCGGCCGGTTGAACAAGGCCTTTCAGCGCGCCTTCAACGTCGCCAAACAAATCCGCACGGAGACGAACATCCAGCGCGGCAGCGTCTCCGTGGCCTCGGCCGCCGTGGAACTGGCGCAGCGGATCTTCAGCGCGCTCGACGGCCGGCACGTGCTGGTGATCGGCGCGGGCGACACCAGCGAGAAGACCGCCCGCGCCTTGTTGAGTCGGGGCGCGCGGGGCCTCGTCGTCACCAACCGTTCCTTCGAGCGCGCCCAGGCGCTGGCGGCCGAGTTGGGCGGGCGGGCGGTGCCGTTCGAGGACTGGGGCCAGCAGTGCGAGCCGATTGACATTGTCATCAGCAGCACCGCCGCGCCACACTGCATCCTGGACCGCGCCCGCCTCGCGCCGCTCATGAAGCTCCGGCGCAACCGCCCGCTCCTCTTGATCGACATCGCCGTGCCGCGCGACATCGATCCGGATGTCAACTTCCTGGAAAACGTTTACCTCTACAACATCGACGATCTCCAGACCATCGCCGACGACTCTCTGCGCCAGCGCCAGGAAGAGATCGCCCGCTGCGAGGCGATCATCGCGGAGAAAACCAGGGCGTTGCTCGGCCCGCCCGCGCCGCCGCCTTCCCGCCTCCGGCCGGCCTTGCGCTCGGTCGCGGCCGAACCCTTCCCGACCTGATGCTCGACCCGACACGCCCCATCCTCATCGCCACCCGCGGCAGCGCTCTCGCGCTGGCCCAGGCCAACGCCGTCATTGCCCAGTGCCGCGGGGCGTTTCCCAAGCTCCACTTCGAGCTGAAGATCATCAAAACCACCGGGGACAAACGGCAGACCGCTTCGCTGGCGCAGACCAACGCCGCTCTGCCGAAAGGCCTGTTCACCAAGGAACTGGAACTGGCGTTGCTGAAACACCGCGCTGACTTGGCGGTCCACAGCCTGAAGGACTTGCCCACCGACCTGCCGACCGGGCTGAAGCTCGGCGCCGTCGGCCAGCGCGCGGACGTCCGCGACGTGCTGATCTACCGCGACGCCGAGTTCCTGAAGCAGGCGCCCTCGGCCGACTGGACTGCGGACCGGGCCGGGCGCCGCGGATTCGAGCCGCACCTCATGCTCGCCGACCTGCCGGCGGGCGCGACCATCGCGACCAGCAGCACGCGGCGCAAAGCGCAGTTGCTCGATCAGCGGCCCGATCTGAAAGTCGTCGAGATTCGCGGCAACGTCGCCACCCGGCTGCAAAAGCTGGCGGAGCGCGCCGAACTCGACGCCACCGTGCTCGCGCTGGCCGGAATCAGCCGGCTCAACTTCCGCATCACCCCGGCGGGCCGGCTCGAAGGCAACGCGGTGCCGGACGGCCTGCTGGCGGTCGTACTCCCACCGGAGATTATGCTGCCGTGCGTGGGCCAGGGCGCCGTCGGCATTGAGATTCGCGCCCAAGACGAGCGGATGGAGGCCGTTTGCGTGGAGTTGAACCACTTTCCCACGCACCAATGCGTCCTGGCCGAGCGCGCGTTCCTCCACGAAATGGGGGGCGGCTGCCAAAGTCCCGTCGCGGCGCTCGCGGAAATCGTCGGTGACCAACTCCGGATGCGCGCGGTGTCCTACCGCGGCGCGGAACCCAGACGGGCCGAGGGCAAACGGCCCGTCCCGGAAGCGATCGACCTGGGCCGGCAACTGGCGGCGGAGTTGAAGTAGCGGGTGGAACGGCCGGTTCTATGCGGCCGTCGCCTCGTCCACGGCTTGGCGAATGGTGCTCCGGAACTTCTCGACGCCTTCGCCGAACGCGGCCGAGATCGGCAGGACCGGCGTCTTCGGCACGCGACGCTTGAACCGGCGCAGGTTCGCCTCGGCGATCGGCTCATCCATTTTGTTCGCGACGACCAGCCGCGGCCGGTCCAGCAGTTTCGAATCGTAGAGTTCAAGTTCGCTTAGAAGTTGCTGGTGGTCGTCCCAGGGTGCGCGGCCATCGGCGCCGGCCATGTCGAGGAGCAGGACCAGGATTTTGCATCGCTCGATGTGCCGCAAAAAGGCGTGGCCCAGGCCGACGTTGCGGTGGGCGCCTTCGATCAACCCCGGCACGTCGCACACCGTGAGGCGGTGAAAGTCGGCATACTCGACGATGCCGATCTGCGGATGCAGCGTGGTAAACGGATACGGCGCGATCTTGGGCCGGGCGCGGGAGATGGCGGTGAGCAGCGTGGACTTGCCGGCGTTCGGGTAGCCGACCAGGCCGACCTCCGCCATGAGGCGCAACTCCAGCCGGAAGTCGCCTTCGCCGCCGGGTTCACCCGGCTGCGCGAAGCGCGGCGTTTGCCGGCGCGCGGTGGCAAAATTGCGATTGCCCAGACCGCCGCGGCCACCTTTGCAGAGCACGAATTGCTGGCCGTGCTGCGTGAGATCGGCGATCAATTCGCCGTGCGGACGCGGCACGTCCGCCGCAGTGTCGTCGGCCGGTTCGGCGGACAAATCAATTTCCACCGCCTGGCCGCCGCGCGCGGAACGGATGACCGGTCGGCGTGCGCCGCTGGCCGACAGGGCGGGCCGCGAGTCAGTGGCGGCGTCCACCGCTTCCACCGCGGCCCCCCGGTGTTCCGCCAGCTTCCACACGAGCGTGCCGCAGGGAACCTTGACAACCAAGTCCCGGCCCGCCGCGCCGTCCATGCCCTTGCCCAAGCCGTGTCCGCCGTTCGGCGCCAGCAGGCGCGGGTTGTAATACTGGGCGATGAGGTTGTTAAGGTCGTGGTCGGCCTGGAGGACGACGTTGGCGCCGCGTCCGCCGTTGCCGCCGCTGGGACCGCCCTTGGGAATAAACTTCTCGCGGTGAAAGGCGACGCAACCGCGTCCGCCGTGGCCGGCGCGGGCAAAGATGGCTATTTCGTCGATGAACATCGCAGCCGCTGGGACGCGGGAGTACCGACGCGTTCGATCCGCTCTCCCGCAACGCCGCTTGAAACAAAAAACGGCGAGGCCCGCGACCTCGCCGCAAAAGGGGCCTCGGGGCCGGCTCAGTTGTCTGCCGCCGCGGCGACGACCTCGGAGGGTGGCGGCGAAGCCGTGGTGGTCGCCGTCTCCGTGACGATGTTGACGCGGCGGCCCTGTTGGTCGAACTTCACCTTGCCGTGGGCCAGCGCGAACAGGGTCCAGTCGCGGCCGGTGCCGACGTTCTTGCCGGCGACCCATCGGCTCCCGCGCTGGCGGATGATGATGCTGCCGGCGGTCACCTGCTCACCGCCATAGGCCTTGACGCCGAGCCGCTTGCTGACGCTGTCGCGGCCGTTGCGAACGCTGCCTTGACCTTTCTTGTGTGCCATAAAAGTGGAGTGGGGGTGTCCGGACCTTCGCCGGTCACGACGCGGAGGGCGCTGTCTCGGCGGCCGGGGCCGGGGCCGGCGTGGAGGCCGGTTCCGAACCGGGGCCGAATTTGATTTCCTTGATCTTCACCACCGTCAGCTCCTGCCGGTGGCCCACCTTGCGGTGGTAGCCTTCGCGCCGGCGCATCTTGAAAGCGATGAGCTTGGGTCCGCGCTTGTGCTCGACGACGTCGGCCACGACGCTGGCGCCGGTCACGGTGGGCGCACCCACGCGAACCTGGCCCTCGTGGTTGAGCAGAAGCACCCGGTCAAAGGTGACCGGCTGCCCGGCTTCCACTTCCAAGCGCTCGATTTCCAGCGTATCGCCAGCGCTGACGCGATACTGTTTGCTGCCAGTTTCTAAAACGGCGTACATAATTCCCCGTCAAAGGGGCCGAAATATCAGCAGAAAGCCGGCGCGGTGTCAAATCCTCATTTTCTGGCCCGCGGCTGATTTCCAGTTGCATTCGCCGACGCGGCAGTTTATTCGTTGCCGCCGAACAGGCAGACAACACCTTCAACCCGAACAGAACCTATGGCACAGAATTGCTACCATCCCAGCATCGAAGGCGCGCAGCACGGCGCGAAGAGCCTCGCGGAATTCCTGGACTACGCCCAGGCCTCCGGCGCCACGGGCGCGCAGCCGTCCAATTTCATGCTCCAGGACGGCAAGAAGTTCAAGACCGCCCGGGAAATCAAGGACACGTTCGCCCAACGCGGGCTGAGTCTCGACGGTATCTCCTGCCACTGTCCCTTCTGGGTCCACACCACGGCTTGGACGGGCAGCCCGACCATCCGGCCGTTCACGCCCGCCGAGGTCGCCGCGAAATCGCCCGCCGCCATCGAGGAGTGGGCGGAGAAATACCTGCTCAAGCTGATGGATCTGGCCGTGGAACTCAACGTGAAGATCCTGCCTATGTTCTGGGGCGTGGCCTTCGGTTGGGAACTGGCCACCGGCTACCCGTGGGGCTTTTGGAAGGGCGGCGATTATGACCTGCTCCAGCAGGGCCAGGAGCGGTTTGTGAAGAAGACAGCGAAGTTGCGCAAGCACGCGAACCAACTCGGCCTTTACCTCGGTCACGAGATCCATCCCGGCACCGCGGCCATGTGCGCCGATGACTTCAATCTGCTGGTGAAGATCTGCGACGGGGACAAATGCCTCGCGGTCAACGCCGACCCGTCGCACTGCTGGGAAGGCGAGGACTGGGAAACGCGCTTCCGCAAAGTGGGCGAACGCATCTACGCCTGCCATGTGAAGAACTTCGTCATCCGCCCGGGCGTGCCGCTGCGTTTCATGGCGCCGAACTGGCCGGAGCGCGCGATGCAGTTCGTCGATATCCCCAGCGGCGACCTGAACATGACGCGCTACGTCGAGTGCCTGATCCACCTCGGCTACCCGCAGCGTTACTGCCAGGTGATGGGCACCAAGACCGCACCGCTGATCGTCGAGGCCGAAAGCGCCTACCGCGATCTGGATGCCACGAGCGCCAACGGCATCGCCTACGTGCGCGATCACCTCTGCTTCCCGCTGGCCGCGGGATCATTCGAGGACGGCATGGGCGCGTAGGCAAGGCGCGTCACCGATCATCCGGCCAGGGCACGGGCGACCGTGCCCTTCTTATTTGGGCGCGCACGCCACAGGACCGACTGACCCGGCGAAGCGTCGTCAAGCCTGCCACCGTCGGCGTCCCTCCGGCCCCAGTAAGGGACGACGTCGGTTCGGTGGGTTGCCTCGCAGACAGAGCCTTCACGGTACCCGCGCGGACGGTGGCCATGCGGCCGCGCCTTTTTCAAAATCCGGGCTTGACACTTAAGTTGAATCTGGTTAAAAACGCTCCAGCATATGCAACGGAGCATCAGAAGCGGATTTTTCCTCGGGCTTGTGTTCGTTTTCGGCAGCTTGGCCAGTGCGCGGGCCGTTGACCAACAATCCTACTATTTCCTCGGTAGTTCGGCGACATCGTGGGTGTCCTACGTCGTGAGCCAGTTGCCCGTGATGAACCGGACTTCACCCGGCAGCATCGCGGACAACCCTCTGCCAGGACCGAGCTTCGCCCGGTCGCAGGATGCGGCGGGGACTTTCCAGGGCACCCTTCAGGTCAACCAGTCGTACTCGTTTTTCTTCAATGGCATTCTGGACAGCGGCACCACGCTCCGCATGGAGTTCAGCAACCCCGGGCACACGGCCGGAATGCAATTGAGCTTGGCCAACTCGGCCACGGCGGCAGCGGACAACATCACCGTGGCCTCGCTGGGGGGCGGCTCGAAGACGTTGTGGTCCGGCAACCTGGGCGGCGCGGCGGGCGTGAACTCCTCACTCTTCGCGGCCGTCACGCTCACCATCGTTCCAGGCGGCCAGGCCAGCATCTCCGGCACGGCGTGGGATTCCACAGGCATCCTGGCCGGGCCCGGCGTGTTGGGCAGCATTTCCCTGGGGGCCGCGGCCACGCCGCTGTATGGCGCCTTTAACATCACTGCCGGCCAGGCCACCGACATCACGCAGATGGCGTGGACGTTCGTGCCGGAGCCGGGCGCTGGCGCGTTGCTCGCGCTGGGCCTGCTGGCCCTCGGCTGGCGACGGCGCGGCGCGGTCCCGCGGTGGTAGCCAAGTTGGGATCGTCCGGCCCCGCGCATGGCGCGGCCTGGCCGGGGAAGCGAAAATCCCGGCGGTCGTGTGTTGGGGAAGTGCCGTCGGGAGTGGGGCCGCGCGCGGCCAGGGTCAGCCCGAGAATTCCGCGGTGGTCCGTGTGTCCAAACCGAGATTCAGCTTTTGCCTCTCAATCCGTGATTCAGACAAACCAAGCAAAGAAACCTATGAAGACGACACAAATCCTCCTGTTGGTGGCCGGCTTGGTGGCCGGCGCCAGTTACCAAGCTCTTGCGCAATGGATGGATGTGGACGTGGGCACCCCCGGAACGGATCCCGCGAACGCCGGTTCCTGGGCAACGAACGCCACCGCCCCCGGAGCGTTCCGAGTGAGCGGCGGCGGCAGTGACATTTACAATAACTCCGACGCCTTCCACTACTTTTACACCATCGTCAGCGGGTCGTTCGACATCTCGGTCCAATGCACGAACCTGACTGGCCCGGACACCTGGACCAAGGCCGAGTTGATGATGCGCGTCCCCGATCCCAACGGCGCGACTTGGCCGAACAACCCCGGCGGCGGCGATCCCCAGTATGACGCGCTCACCACCCGCTCGGCGGGCCAGAACGAAATCCGAACCCAATGGCGCCAGACGCGCGGCGGCAGTTCCGGGGGTATCGCTCCCTCGCCCACCATTCCCCCGATCTATCCCAACGTCTGGCTGCGACTGACACGGATCATCAATCCCAGCGGGACGTACACCGTCACCTCTTATCGCGGCACCGATGGGAAAACCTGGACGCAACTCCACACCTTCGACACCGGAGCGTCGGGCTGGGCGGAGTTCGGCGCGGACCCGCTCTTGGTCGGCGTGGCGGTCACGGCGCACAGCAATCCCAACACCACGCTGGGGATCGGAGACTTCCGGAACCTCCACCTCGCGCCGCCCGGCACGCCCATCTTCACCCTCGCCGGCACCGTGTTCGGGTTCACCGGATACGGCTTGGTGCTCCAGAATGCCATCACGAACATTGACACGGTCAAGCTGGACGGCACCAACATCACCGCCAGCGTGGTGACGTCCAACGCCCCGTCCGGCCTGGCCTTTTTGGATTACCCCGGCACCACGAACCGGCAGGTGGCGAACGCGCCGCACACGGTGGACGTGACCTTTGAAACGGCCGACGGGAAAACGAACACCTTGACGGGCCTGACCTACACGGTGCCCTGGTTCTTCACCGCGCCGACGAACTGGGTGCTGCCCCTGAGCGCCATCGACACCAACCAGCCCGGCTTCACGATCCGGCCCTGGCAGAGCCAGCACCAGTACGAGCCGAATGCCTACCGCTGGGCGGAGGAACAAATCCTCGGCCTGCGCGGCCCCAACGTGGCGGATTTGGCCGGCGCGACCGCGACCAAAGACGCCAACGGCGACTTCGTCTGGCCCGGGGTGCTGGACTTTTCCAATGGGCAGACGCCCGGCGCGTTCCCCAACAACTTCCCCCTTACCGCCTTCGGCATTGGCGACGGCAACTATCCGGCCCCCGCCTTCGCGGACAACAGCGCCCTCGAGATTTTCAGCTACGTCTATTTTCCCACCAGTGGCATCTATCAGGTCTATGTGGAGTCGGACGACACCTTCTATATCACCACGTCCCAGAATGCGATGGACCGCATGGGCAACTACGCCATGTCCCTCGGCGGCTGGCAGGCCCCGACCGATCCCAGCGCCGCCTACCATATTGCCTGGGTGGTGGACCAGCCGGGGGTCTATCCCATGCGCCTCTTGTGGGAAAACGGCAACGGCGGCGCGGGCCTGGAATTGTTCGCCGGGTACCCGCAGACCGATGGCACCACCAACTTCATCCTGCTCAACGACGATGGGGTGAATTACCTCAGCACCACGCCCAGCCCCATTCAGTGCTACCGCGCCACCGCCAGTGCGATTCGCAAGCCCTACGTCAAGAAAGCCAACCCGGTGCATGACGGCCAGAACGTCGTCTTCTATCAACCCATCGTCATCGATCTGGCCGATGGCAACGGCAGTCTCACCGTGAACTCCGGCACGATCAGCCTCAAGGTGGATGGCGTGGCGCAAACCAGCCTGACCGTCACCAAGGCCGGTGACACCACGCACGTCGTGCAGAACTTGGGCACCAACACCTGGACCCAGGGACCGCACACAAACCTCCTGACGTTCCTGGACAACGCAACACCGCCCAACACTTACACCTATACCTGGCCGTTCACGGTGATCAGCGTGGTGCCCACCAATACTCCTGTCGTCGCGGTCCCCGCCAGCGTCATGGTAGCCACGAACACGCTCGACTTCACCCAGCCCGGCTTCCGCGTCCGTTCCTATCAGACCGTGGCCTACCAGCCCAACCGCCACGGCTGGACCGAGGAACAAATCGAAGGACTGCGCGGCCCCAACCTGGCCGACCAACTCCTGACCAATGGCCCCGGCTTCTTCAGCTACAACGGCGTCTGGGACTTCGCCAACAACGGCGGGGCCACCATGGAGTGGAACTACAACGGCAGCTTTACCACCTTCGGCATCAACGACCCCAGCGGCGTCTTTCCGTTCTGGGACAACTGCACGTTGGAAATCGGCGCCTGGCTGGTGTTCCCCGCGGCCGGAACCTACCTCATGCATGTCAACAGCGACGACGGCTGGCAGGTGTCCTGCCCCTTCGGCACGCCGTTCAACAAGCTCGGCACGGTCGTCGGCCTGCGGGACGCCGGCAGCAGCACCGGCGGGCCGAACCTGGGCGCGATGGTTGGCAGCGGTGTGCAATACTTCAGCTTCAGCATCCCCGCGCCGGGCGCCTATCCGTTCCGGCTGTTGTGGGAAAACGGCACCGGCGGCCTCGCATTGGAATGGTCCATCTACCAGTTCCTGCCCGATGGCTCCGTGGGCAAGGTGCCGGTCAACGACCCCGACCAGCCTTACTCGATCCGGGCCTACCAGACTTTGCTCTCGGCGGACGCCGCCGGGCCCTACGTGACCTATGCCAATCCGGCACCGGATACGCAGAACGCCGTCTTTTATCAGCCGATTGTGGTGGACCTGACCGACGGCGGCGCCAAGACGGTGGACGCCACCAAAGTCAACCTTTGGGTCGATGGCGTGCCCCAGACGGTGGGCGCGACCAAGTCGGGTAGCGTCACCCACGTCGTCCAGCAGATGGATGGCCTGGCCTGGCAGCCCGGGTTCCACACGAATCTCCTGACCTACACGGACAATGCCGGCGCCACCTACTCCAACACCTGGTCCTTCAGCGTGATGAATATCCGGCCGTTCGGGATCATCAATATCCCACTCACCAACATGGTGCCGACGGCCTCCATTGACCATAGCAAGCCCGGCTTCCTGATCCGCTCCTACGAAACCGCCGCGGCCGTGCCCGGCAACTCCTCCGTTTGGGTGGAGCAGCAGCAGATGGGCCTGCAAGGAGCCAATCTGGCCGATCAAACGCAGGCGACCAATCAGTTCGGTTCCTTTGCCTGGACGGACATGCTCGACTTCGGCGGGAACGGCGCCTACGGCGAGTGGGGTTACAACGCCTACATTTACGGCTGGAACATCGGCGCGAGCACGGCGGCGGGCGGAGCGGCCCTCTCCAGCTTCGGCCTGGTTAACAACGGCGGCGGGCAGAACACCAATTACTTCTCCCTCGACATCGGCGCCTGGCTCGAATTCCCGCAGGCGGGCACCTACATCATGCATGTCAACCCCGACGACGGTTTCCGCCTGACCGCCCCCTATGGAAATCCGTTCAACAAAGTCGGCACCGAGCTGACCTGGCGCGAAAGCACCGGCGGCCAAGGCGGGGCGAGCGTCGGCCAGGTCGGCGGCACGTACGTCGCGCTCAACATCCCCGCGCCGGGCGCGTATCCGTTCCGGCTTCTGTGGTGGAACGTCACCGGCGGGTTCGGTTGCGAATGGAGCATCTACAAGTTCCGGCCCGACGGCTCCGTGGTGAAGGTGTTGATCAACGACACCAACGTGCCTGACGCCATCCTGGCCTACCAGAGCAGTTCGCTCAGCACGCCGTTTGTCAAAAACATCAGTCCCGTGCCCACCTCGGCGGCCGGCGCCGCCACGCCGGTGATGGCCTTGGGATCGGGGATGGGGCAGCCGGACCTGGCCCTCGACCTGGCCGATGGCGCCACTGCCGTCCGGACGAACACCCTCGCGCTGACGTTCAACGGCATCGCCCAGCCGCTGGCGATCACCCAGTCGTCGAGCGGGTTGACCCACATCGTGCGCCCGGCCGGCGATCCCCAGTTCTGGCCGTCCGGCGCCTATGGCCCGCTCACGCTGACTTACCAGGACAGCGCGGGACGGACTGAGGCGACGACGTGGTACGTTGCGACGGCCTTCTGGGGCACGCTCACCAACGCGATGCCCATCGCAGCGTTCGACACCAACAAGGCCGGCTTCAAGGCCAGGGTCTATCAGATTGATCCGCTGGCCAGCGCGAACCCCAGCGGATCGCAGCCGAACATTCCCAACCGCGTCCACGTCGCCGAGCAAATCCTCGCCGGGCTTTGGGCGACCAACGCGGCGCATCTCACCAACCTGACCGCGGCCCCCTACTGGCACCTCGCCGGCACCGGGCCGACCAACGGCACCATCAACTTCAACATCCCGGGCCAGGCGCAGGCGGGCGACTTCCAGGCCAGCGGCGGCTACCCGGACACCTTGTTCCCCGGCATCCCCGGCACGATCACCTACCCGGCCATCAACAGCAACACGAACAACAGCTTCGCGTGGGAGTTCCAGACCTACGTCGAATTCCCCACCAATGGCATCTACACACTGGGCTTCAACAGCGACGACGGCTTCCGTGTCACCAAAGGCTCGGCGCCGCCGGCGCACATCGGCGAACTGGTGGTCAACTCGCCCGCCGCTTTGGCCGGCCCGAAGGCGACCGTGCTGAACGGCGGTCAGACCGCCGCCCGGGGCTTTTACCTGGCCTCCTACGCGCTCACCAACCCGGTAACCGGCTATCTGGTGCTCGCCCAAGGCATCGGCTACGGCAGCACGACCAACGGGGAAGCGTGCGTGATTTCCAACCCGTCGGACTTGGTCGGCAAGATCGCCCTCATCTTCCGGAGCGTCTCCGCCTGCGGTTACCTGCAGCAGGTGCAGAACGCCGCCGACGCCGGAGCCATCGGCGTCGTGCTGGTGCAAAATCGGCCGGCCAACGAAGGGTTCCTCCCACAAGAGCCGGAGGTGACTCCGGCCGTGCCGATTCCGGCCGTGGAGATTGAGCAAGCAGACGGCCTTGCCTTGCTCGCGGCCGGCGCCGCCACCAACAACACCGTCGTCAGCGTCACGCTGAACCCGATGGATTACACCGTCAATCCGCCCCCGGATCAGTCGCCGCTCGGGCAGGCCGACTGGGGCAAAGGCTCGTCCGACGTGCTGTTCCCGGTGGTCGTCCAGCAGGCGGGCGTTTATCCGTTGCGGATTGTCTATTGGCAGGGCGGTGGTGGCGCCAACGCCGAGTTCTTCTCCTACGTCGGTGGCACCCGGGTGCTGATCAACGATCTCACCAAGGGCGGCCTCCGTGCGTTCTACGCCACCGGCGCCGCGCAGCCGATGATCAGCCAGAGCTACAGCAGCGGCAACGTGACCCTGATTTATACGGGCACGCTCCAATCCAGCACGGACCTCGAGACGTGGAGCGATGTGGCGGGCGCCACCTCGCCGTGGACGGTTCCGGCCAACCAGCCGAACCTGTTCTTCCGGGCCCGCCAGTGAGCGCCGCCCGGTAGGCAACGGCCTGCTTCCCGAAGACCGGACGCGCCCGCGTCTGGTCTTCTGTTTGTCCCGGCGGCGCAGGGCCGGAAGTTCGCGCCAGAGGACCTTCCGGTCGGGGCCGCGCCGCAGCGCACACACTTGCGGCTGCGCCGTCCGGCTTCCGGTTCAAACGCCCAGCCGGCCCGAGACCAACCGGATGAAGGCGTCCTCCGGATCCACCGCGCCGTTGACGAGCGAGTAGGCCTTCCAGAAGTAGTTCGCCGGGGCCGCGTTGGTCCGGTAGAAAAAATAGATGAATTGCCGGTAGCGGCCCACCAACCGGCGAATCGCCGTCTCGTATTCGAGCAACGCGCGGTGGTCGCCGGTTCGCAGCGCCTCCCCGATCGCCCGGGCCGCGAGACGCGCGCCGGTCGTAGCCAGGAAAACGCCGGTGGACCAAATCGGATCAATGAAGTTCCCCGCGTCGCCGACCAGCAGGAAGCCCGGCCCCACCAGCCGGCTGGGCCGGTAGGAGTAATCCGCGATGCACCGCAACTCGGTGGTCCGCGCGGCCGGCGAGAGCAGGTCGCGCACATAGACGCTCTTCTGGATCGCCGACTCGTAGAACCGCGTGCGCTCCCCGGCGGCGGGGCACGCGCCGGCCTGCGTGATCAGCCCGACGCTGTTCGTGCCGTCGTGGAGCGGAATGTTCCACAGCCAGCCCAGGTCCATGGCCTCGCACAGGATCGAGTTGGCGTCCCGGCCGGGCAGCCGCGCCGCGCCGCGGAAGTAACCGAACAGGGCGACATTTCGCAGAAACGGATCGTACTTGCGCAGCCGCAACTTCGAGGCGAGCCAACCGGCCTGGCCCGAGCAGTCCGCCACCAGCCGGGCCGCAAATTCCCGCGGTTCGCCGTCGTGGGCGGAGGCGAGGACGCGTCCGCCCGCAAGCCCCGCCCCGCCGGCGGGGCCGACTTCAAAGAACTCGCGCGCCGCGAACCCGTGCAGGATTTCCGCGCCGCAAGCGCGGGCGTGGTCCAGCAGGAGCGCGTCGAAGGTGGACCGCACCACCTGATAGGCATAGTGGCGATGGTAGCGGTCCTTCGCCTCGTCGAAGCGGAACGACCAGGGTTCGGGATGGGCGCCCCAGCGGAAAACGCCGCCGGCCTTGGGCAGAAACCCGGCCGCTTCCACGGCGGGCAGCGCGCCGGACTCCTCCAGCACGTCCAGGACCTCCGGCACCAGCGATTCTCCGATGTGGTAGCGGGGAAACGCCTCCCGCTCCAGGAGAACGACCTCCAGGCCCGCCCGGGCCAGCATCGCCGCTAGCGTCGATCCCGCGGGACCGCCGCCCACCACCAACACGTCACATTGTCTGACTGGAGTCATGGTGGGTCAGCGGATCTGACTGCGTCCCGCGCCGGGGGAAATCCACCGCCGGGACGACGCGAGCCGCGCTCCGGCTTCCGGGTTTCAGGTGGCTTGGTTGACGTCATTGTTTGAATGGTTTCCCCGAGTCGAGCTGGCGCAGGTACTCCGCGGCCATCCGGTTTTGCGGGTCGAGCCGCACCGCCTCGGCGAACTGCTGCCGGGCGGCGCCGAAGCGTCCCAACTTGAACAACGCCACGCCAAGATTCAGGTGCGCCAGCGCGTAATCCGGCTTGAGCCGGAGGACCCGCTCGAATTCACCGCGCGCCGCTGTGATCTGGCCGGCGAACGCCAGTTCCTCCCCGAGCCGGGACCGCGCCTCCCAGGAATTGGGATCCAGTCGCAGTGCCTGACGGAAACTGTCCATCGCCTCCGCGCTACGGTTCAACTTGGAATACACCAGGCCGATTTCGTAATACACCCGGTCGTACTGCGGCACGAGCCGCCGCGACCGCTCGAAGTCCGCCAAGGCCATGGCGAACCGGCCTTCGGCGGCGTGCAGACGGCCCAGTTCAAACCAACCCGCGCTCAGGTCCGGCCGCAACGTCACCGCCCGGACCAGGGCCGTCTCCGCCTCGGCTACTTTTCCCTGCCGGGCCAACAGCCGGCCCGCCTGGAAGAAAGCCAGATGGTGCTGCGGAATGAGGTCGCAGACCTGCTGCCACTGTGCGGTCGCCCCCGGCAAGTCGCCGACGGCCTCCAGGAATTCGGCGTAGTTCTCGTGCAGGCGGTGATCGTCCGGGGCCTGCTTCAGCGCCGCGAGATAGACGGTGCGCGCCTGCGCCGCCGTGTTGGTGTCCATCCGTTGGCGGACTTCCTTCAGCCAAGCCTGCAGCGACGCCAGCCGCCGCGCGCTGTTGGACTGGCCCGTGAACGGTGGCTGCCGCATCCGGCGGATCACGTCCTGGATGACGGCGGCGCGGTTCCAATCCGTCAGCCCCAGCCGGCGCTCGCACGCGGCCTGCGCGGCCCAGTCGGCGGACGCGCCCTTGGTCAGGGCCGCCGGCAGCAGCCGCTCCACCTCCGCCGCCCAGGCGCGGGCCAGACAATAGTTGCCGTCGAAGTTCAGGTGGACGTGCTCGTAAAACGATTCCGCGCCGGGGATGCCCACCGGGCTGGCGGCGGCCAGCAATCCCACCGCGTCACACAAAAGCAGCGGCTCGCCGGCGCGGCGTTGACCGGCGGCCTGGATCAGCGTGTTGATCCGCGAGTCCGCACGGAAGGGCAGCGCGTCCAGATCGCGTGCGGTCGCGAAGTGCGGGAGGGCTGCGGCGGTGTTCGTGAGGCGCAACAGGTAATCGGCCCAGCGGAACTGCCACTCGGCGGACTGGGGATCCAAACGCGCGGCCCGCTCGGACAATTGCGCCGCCTCGGCGAACCGGTCCTGGGCCTCGTCCGCCGAAGCCTCCGCGTCAAGTTGGACGCAGGTAGCGCGATCCGCGGCGGGCAGATGGGTGTCGGACCACGATGCGAATGGCGGGCAGTCTTTGAGATTCACCGCCACAGTGCTGAGGACGACTTTGGCGCCCGACTGGAGGCCGGCCCGCAGGATGTCGTCCAGATTTTCCCGGAAATTCTCGTACACCGTTTCCTTCCGGCGGTCGTCCGGCGCGAGTTGGCTTTTCAAGAACATCTCCATGCCGGCCCACGATGACGCCTCCGAGGAATGGCCTCTAAGTCTGCGTCCCAGCGCCACGAGCGCCTGACCGAGGCGCGTCCGCTGGATCGCCAGGCCCAGCCGCACGAAGGCCGCGGGCGGCGCCTGCGGCCCGAAGACCGAGACGGCGCCGAACGGCCCGACCATCTCGTTGTTGCCCATGTAAACGATCCAGAGGTCACCCTGGTGCCGCGCGCATTCGCGGGCAATGGGGAGGAGGGCGTGTGAATTGATGGCCGTCATCGCGACGCAGACCACCTCGAACTTCGCGTTGGGGAACCGTTCCCGCAGCAGCGCCTGCAAGTAGCGTCCGGGGCCGAACGCCGGACGCGGGTCGCCGAGCGCCGCCGATTCGCCGAGCAGGAAAATGCGGTAAACGCCGGGCGGCTTCCGGTCTCGCATGGCCACCGGCGCCGGGCTGCGTGAAATGTCCGGCGGGAAGAAACTCAGCCCGAACTGATCGTTCTCCACCAGGAAGTCTTCCGGGCCGATGCGGATCGGCTTGAAAAAGTCCGGATCGTAGCCGTACCCGGCCAGGCGCAACGCAGCTTCTCCGCCCCCCAGGAGGACGAGCGGCAACACCACCAACGCCGCCAGGCGAAACAGCCATTTCCGGCGCGCAGAAAGGGGCGGGGCTGGATCATCTCCCCGAGTCACCGCCGCGCCGCCGCGCGTCGGGCGGGCCTTGTTCGACTGGATCCGGCTGCGCTTCAACGACGGAAACCTAACAACCGTCGCGGGGCGCGCAAATCAGAATTCGGTCCCGCTTCGGTGTCATTCTTTCCGGCTTCCGCCGGATGCATTCTCGCTGCGGGAAGATTCGGTTCGGCCGCGGGATAAACCATTTATTCCCGCCCTCCTTCCGCCGCCGTTCCGGCGGGATTCGGTGCAACACCTCCGCCCCCAGCGCATTACATAAGATTCCACGCCCCCCCCCACCGGGACGTTGACCGCTCAATACCAACCCCCAAACCCAATCCAAGGAGCAACCTCATGGCTGACTACATCCCCCAAAACGACGCCGAGTTCGATGTCTGGCAGAAGAACTTTGCCGCCTACGCCGCCGACAAGAAGGGCGAGCTGGGCCTGGTGGACACCGACCTGGCCCCGCTCACGGCGGCCCACGCCGCGCTGGGCGGGCGCACGCTCAAGACCGGGCAGAGCCGCTGGTTGGTCGGCTGCAACAAGCACAGCTTCCGCCTCTGGTGGCGCGCGTATTCGCCGGCGGTCTGGCTGGTGCCGCTGGTCAGTGGGGTGGCTCCCGCCAATGTTGCGGCGGGCGGTGGGATCGGCCCCAGTCTCCACTATTGCGTCCAACGCGGGTCGGGGTGGCCGCGCCAGGTCGTGGCCGCCCCTGGGGATCCCGGGCCGCCGAAAGCAAACGGTTGTGCCGCCAACGCTGGCGCGGGGCCCTCGGGACGCATTGGCGTTCGGCCATGAAACTGGCCGCGCCCTTTGGGAGCGAAACCCAAGCGCGGCCTGCCCGCACGGCCAATCGCCGCAAGGGCTGGGCTCCGACGCGCTGGAGGACCGCCCTTGGTGGGGCGCCGCACCCCCGGCGGAACTCTGTCCGATCTGTTGGCGGGCCAGCGGTTGCCCGCGGCCGTTCGCCTCCGCGCCCGCCGCTCACGAAACCTCGCGGGGATTGTTGCCGCTCAACACGCGGGCCGCCCGACGATTGTTGCAGCAAGTGCGTCCGTGGATCGAGCCCGCGCAGTCGCACGAGAAAAACCAATGGGGATTGGGACCGATGTTTTCAACAGATCGAGGTTCCCGTGGGGCAGGGCGCTGTGGGCCGACACCGTGGTGCTGGTGCGGGCGCACGCGCGGTTGCGCGCCCCGGATGCCCAACGCGCGTTGCTCTGCGAACCGGCGCCGCGGCAAGCCGAATTGAATTTCGAGCCGTGAGTGCGTTCAACCCCATTCGGCAAATTCGCCCAGTTATCCGCATGTTCTCTCATCGAAACTTGTAACAGCCTCTAGCATTTTGATTTGGGCTTTTGCCCGGGACAATTTCAGGTTCTATTGATCCCTGCATAACATAGTGAGTTTTTCACCACAATTCAGCTTGCTTCCAGAAAGCGGCGATCAACTTGGGACGGCGGCGGATGTTTCGCAACTGGCGGCGTCCGAAATCGGACAGGTGGGCCAGATCCTTGGCCGAGAAGTTGGGCAGCCGGTGTTGTTGGAAATAGCCCCAGACATATTCGACGGGATTAAGTTCGGGGGCGTAAGCCGGCAGCGCCGCGGCGTAAATGTTGCCCTTGAGGCCTTGGAGATAGTCCCGCACCGCCCGGCTCCGGTGAATCATGGCTCCATCCCAAAGGACCAGCAGTTGGCCGGGCAGTTGGCGCTGAAGGTGTTCCAAAAACTCGATGACCTGCGGGCTTTTGATCGCTCCCGGATAGAATTGGAAATAGAAGTTCCAGACGGTGATGCCGCCGATGACCGACAGCTTTTTCCAGTTGAAGTCAAATTCCAGCACAGGCGTTTTGCCGCGCGGGGCCCAGGTGCGCCCCCGGTGGGGCTTTTGGCTGAGTCCACTTTCATCAATGAAGACAAGGATCCGGTCTTCTTTCAGGGCTTTTTTTTAAGGCGCGGCCAGGTGACTTGTTTCCAGCGCTGGATAGCTTTCTGGTCGCGCTGGAGGGCGCGGGTGGTGGGGCGCTGGCAACTCCAGCCGATCTGTCCCAGCAAGCGACCGACATGGTCGGGATGGTATTGGACGCCGAAGCGGTTTTGGATGACTTGGGCAACACGCTCGGTGGTCCACAGCTCGGTGGCGAAACCGTGTTCGCCGGGGCCAGCCTTAAGGGCGTGTTTGAGAGCGGTCACCTCGGCAGGCTTGAGCCGTGGCGGCCGGCCAGCCTTGGGAGTTTTCTTGAGGGCGGATTTGCCGCCCTTTTTCCAAGCCTTGTGCCAGCGGCTGGCCGACTGGCAGGAAACACCGAGTTGGCGCGTCACCTCGGCAGGAGCCAGTCCTTTGTCGAACAGAGTGGCGGCTTTCAGCCGCCGCCGTTGCAGTGCGTTAAAATCGCGTTTTTGTCCTTTGGGAAATCCCATGCAAGATCAGACAGGCAACTGGAAAGCTCCCCCTAAACTGAGCCATGAGTTATGAGAGTTGCTGGCGGCGCGGAGCGCTGTCAGGAACACTGATGACCCATGAAACGAACACGACCCAGTCCCGAACAAATAGTGACGAAGCTCCC
>JAJXZI010000246.1 GCA_021780115.1 bacterium
GTTTACTCTGTAGTATCTGAGCAACGAAAGATAAACGCCATTGGTATCCACGCCCAAGGTGGGCGAGTCCGAAATGTCGCCCGCTTTCGCCAGATACAGCACGGTCCTGTTCCAACTGCTGAGCGGCAACGGGCTGCTATTAGCGGTGTAAGCGAACAGAACCTGCTGAGAACCGCTATCAACTGCGCAAGCGATCCAGTTGCCGCTTTGCTGGTCATACAGGATCCGAGGGTCGACAGGCACATTGGTCGTGCCAAAAAGCCGCTTCGTGGATTGGTTCGTGAGCTGGATCGCACTCGTTTTATCATACACTGCGAATTCGAAGTTCACGATCTCCACAAAATTGGATGGCCCCACCGCGCCATCGGTATCCGAAGGATGGTAAGCCCAGGTGTCGCCCCCGTTAATCCCTTGAAAACTCTTGTCGGTGTTGAGTTCACAGTCGGTGGTGATGCTGCCGGAGTAGTTGCCGCTGACATAGTACAGCGGCGTCACGACCGCACATTGAATGACTTGCGAGAGGGACAAGGTGTCGTTGGCAACGTTGAGGTACACCCCGACGTTGCAGTTCTCCAGGGCCGCGTTGCTGATGGTGGGCTTGTCGTACACCCCGGAACCCTCGTCTTCTTCGATCCCGCGCTGGGCCCAGAGCACGCGGACGTCGTTCACCGTTGTCGCGCCCGTTTCGTAGTAAAACTCCAGGGCCGCCGACGCCGCGCAGTAGGGCAGCCCGGTGCTGTTCGTGATGACCGCGCCCCAGGCGTTGTCGTCCGCCGAGGTGAAGATGACCGGCGGGCCGCTGCTGACGGGACCCAGGCCGCTGGGCGCGGTCGTCTGGCTGTTGCACCCGGGAAAACAGACCGGCCCGTACACGACCAGACTGGCGTTGCTGGCGAATTTCAGGCAGGCATTGGTCAGGAAGGTGGCGGTGCCGGAACCGACCCAGAAGCCGATCGGGATGTAGTAGGTCGTCCCGCTGGTGAAGGTGTAGGAACTGGCGCTGCCCGAAAGGACCGTGTAGTCCAGCACCACGCCGCGGGGGGTGTAGGGCTGGCGGGTGATCGAGAACTTCCCGCCCGCTGACCCGGCAGCCCAGCGTCGAGGGAATGAGTCCTCGGCTCGGTTCCCGGCCAGCAACCGGCCGGCCCTCGCCGGATCGGGTCGCAGCGCGGCGTGGCCCAGCGCCGCCAACTGCGGCGCCAAATCCTCATAGTCCACCGATTCCACCAGCACGGTTTGCTGCCCTTTCTGGACCAGCTTCTTCGCCACGAAGAGCTGGTTCGTGTCACCAGGCCTGGCCAGGCTGGTGCCGGCCGGCTGACCGGGCGCGGGCAGGGTCAAGGAATCCGCCACAAAGGCCGTGCCCCGTGGGAACCAGCAGTCGGCGAAGATCAGGAGGTGATCAATCAGGTCCGGCTCGGCCATCCTCTGGCGCAACACCAGATCGGTCTGTTGCTTCAGGACCACCGGCCGCTGCTCCAGCGGGGGCGGCGCCTGCAGCAGCACGACGTTTTGTTCAAAGCCGTTCGTGCTGTACCCATACAGCAAGTCCGCCAGGGCGCCAAAGGCGTTGGTATAGACCACGCGGTTGGGCGGCACCAGCAGCCCGACCGAGTCCTGGACCGGCGCCAGGAGCACGGATTGCCCGAGGCGGCATCAAAATAGTACAGCCCCAAGGGCTGGGTGCGAAAAGTCTGGCCGCTGGCCGTGGTCAGGACGATGGCGCCGGGTGTGTTCACGTTGGGGGGGAACCGGGCCTGGTGCTGGCCCTGCACGGCCGCAGCCCCGGTAGGCGTGAGTTCGATCAGGGACTGGGAAGGCAGCCATTGGCCGTTGGATCAATAATGCATGCCGCAACCGAGTTCCGTGTATGGGGCGCCGGTCTGTTCGGTGACGGCGCCGGTCACCTGGTTGATTTGGCCTGTGGTCTGGGCCCAGGTGCGCCAAAAGGGGCCGCGATCCACGACCGTGTATTGGGAATCTGAGGACGTGATGGGCGTTTGTCCGCCGGCCGGCAACGCCACAGTGAGCGGCGCCAGGAAGAATCCAGCGCATTTCATGTTCGGAACATCCGACAGGGCCGGACGAACTGCACCGCGCGTTCGCAACCATACGCTTTGACGGATAAACGTCAAACACGGGGCACCGCCAGAGTGGCGGCCCAAGCCCGGACGCGACGCAACCGTGCTTGCTGCCACGTCCGCCCCGCCTGTATCGTCCGCGCCAGGCTGTGGCATCGCCTGCGACGGCCGTGGAACGCCGTTCGAGAACCGATGTGGACAGCGCCGACAACGCATCCCGCCGCCGCAAGGAGCACCGCAGCAGCCGCCGGCAATTGCTGGATCGGGGTCGAAATGCTGTCGGTGGAACAGGCGTTGCGGCGGGAGCGGCCCGGCCAGAGTGAAGCGCATCCCGGATGAACTGGCTCCTCCTTAAAAACAGTCTGCTGGTGAGCGGGTTGACGACGCTGCTGGCGGTCGCGCTCGGATTTGTCGCCGCGCTGGCGCTGGCGACGCTGGAACGGCGCTGGCGCAACCTGCTGCTGGCGTCCGCCGTCGTCGCGCTGGCGCTGCCGCCGTTCCTGGTCACCAATTGCTGGCTGCATTACCTCGGCGCGACCGGCGCCTGGCGGGCCTGGCTGCCGGTCAACCTCTTCTCGCCCGGTGGCACCGTGTGGATTTTGACGCTGCTCCTCTGGCCGATCACGCTCTGGGCCGTCTGGGGCGCGTGGCAACGCCTGGAGGCGGCGCAACTGGAAGCGGATCCGGCGGTCACGGGTTGGGTTCTCGTGCGGTGGCTGCTCTTTCCGCTGGCGCGCCCGGCGCTCGGGTTGGCGACGCTGCTGACGTTCGTGCTCGCCCTGAACAATTTCGCCGTGCCCTCGCTCTTGCAGGTGAAGGTCTTCCCGGCGGAGGTCTGGGTGCAATTCAACACGACGCTCGACACCGCGGCGGCCTTCGGCACCAGTTGGCCGCTCATCGTGGCGCCGGTGCTCCTGCTGGTGGGGTGTGGGCGGCGCGAGATCGCGTGGCCGCGCGTCGCCGGCCCGGTCGCGCCGGCGATCATCCGGCGCCAATTGGGCGCGGTCTGGGTCTGGAGTTGCGGCGGGATCACGCTGCTGCTGGGCGCGCTCTCCGTCGGGCTGCCGCTCGTGCAACTCGGGGCGGCGCAGCGGACTTGGATCGAGCTGGCGGGGGCGCTGGCGGCGGGGCAAGGCGCCGTTTGGAATTCATTCTGGTTCGCCGCCGTGTCGGCGACGCTGGTGGTCGGACTGGGCTTGGCGGCGGGCATCATGGCGCCGGGCGGAAGGCGTTCCACCGCGGCCCTCCCGGCGCTGGAAACGCTGCCCTGGCTGCTCTTCCTCGTCCCCGGCGTGCTGCTGGGCATCGGGCTGATCGTCCTGTTCAACCGCGGGCCGTTTCTCCTGCTGTACCGGGGCGCGGGCATCGTCATCGTGGCGCTGGGGCTGCGGTATCTGGCCATCGGGTGGACCGGCGCGCGGCACGCGCTCCGGGCGACGGACCGCGAGTTGGCCGAGGCGGCCCGGCTCGATGGCGCGGGCCGATGGCGGGTGCTGCGCTGCGTGGAGTGGCCGCAAATCGCGTCGCCGCTCGCCGCGGCGTGGTACGTCGTCTATCTGCTGGGCCTGTGGGACGTGGAATCCCTGGTGCTCATCATTCCACCCGGCGGGGAAACGCTGGCGCTGCGGGTGTTCAACCTGCTTCATTACGGTCACAACGCGCAGGTCAACGCGCTGTGCCTGGTGCTGCTGGGTTTGGCGGTCGCGCCGTTGGCGGTGTGGGCGGCGTTTCGCAGCGGGGGGAAATGGATGCGGCGGCGTGAAATCCGGAATCCGAAACCGGAAATCCGGGGGAAACCCGAAACCGGAAATCCGAAAACGGTCGGCCGCCACGCCACATCCACGCGAAACAGGCTCGGAACGAAACGGACGCCATCCATTCTCGGCGGAGGCGCGGTTCCGTCGAGTTTCGGGCTTCGGAATTCGGAATTCGGATTTCGCCCGCCGGCCGCGCTCGCCGCGGTGGCAGCCGGCTTCGGAGCCGCACTGCTATTGGCGGGCTGCACGCCGCCGCCGCCGGAGAGCACCGCGCCCGTAGTGAGCCGGTTTTTCCGCGCCGTGCAGATCATCGGCGCGCGCGGCGTCGCGCCCGGCCAGTTCAACCAACCGCGCTCGGTAGCGGTGGATCGGGAGGACAACCTCTTCGTGGTGGACATGACCGGCCGGGTGCAGAAATTCGCGCCGGACGGGCGCTACCTGCTGTCCTGGCAGATGCCCACCACGGATTTTGACCCCGACTTGAGCCTGGAGCGCGACGCGGACGGGAACATCCTCGTGCTGGAGCCGCATTTCGCGCGGGTGGATCATTTCACGCCGGCCGGCCAGCTCCTGGGGCAGTGGGGCGCCCGCGGCACCAACGCCGGCCAGTTCCAGATGCCGTGCGCCGTGGCGGTGAACTCGCGCGGCGAGGTGTTCGTCAGCGAATACGATCAGGTGGAACGCATCCAGAAGTTCCGGCTGGAGCTGGAGCCGGCGCCGGCCGGCCTCCCGTCCTCCAAGGGCACCGCCGGTCCGGCTCCACTCGGGCGGTTCCTCCTCAGTTTCGGCAAGCCGGGCACGGCGCCGGGCGAACTAAACCGGGCCGAAGGTTTGGGCGTGGACGCCCAGGACCGGCTTTACGTGGCGGACTCCTGCAACCACCGCATCCAGGTCTTCGACGCCGACGGCCGGTTCCTGCGCGCCTTCGGCCAGGCCGGTTCCGGCCCCGGCGAACTGAGTTATCCTTACGACGTGTGCGTCGATGGCGCGGGCCGCGTCGTTGTCTGCGAATTCGGAAACAGCCGGCTCCAGGTGTTCGACGCCGGCGGCCGGTCGCTGGAAATCATCGGCGGTCCCGGCGCCGCCCCGGGCCGGTTCGCCAACCCGTGGAGCGTGGCGCTTGATTCGCACGGCAATCTTTACGTGGCCGACACGCAAAACCATCGGGTGCAGAAATTCATTCGCGGTCCCAACCCCAGTTCAAAGTCCAAAGTCCAAGGTCCAACGTCGGCGGTGACGGGCCACGACTTGGGACTTGGAACTTTGGACTTCGGACTTTCGACTCATCCATGAGATTCCATTTCACCCATGCCTGGTTCCTCTGGCTCGGGCCGTTCGCGGCAGCCTGGGTGATTGGCTTGGCGGTGAAGTCGGACGTGCAGATCAGCCGCTGGCGACGAGGGACGGCGCTGGTCCTCCGGCTGCTGGTCCTGTTCGCCCTGTTGCTCGCCCTCGCCGGGCTGCAATGGCTCAAGCCGCTCGAAGGACTGAACGTCTTCTACCTGCTCGACCGCTCGGACAGCGTGCCGTCAGCTCAGCAGGAACTGGCGCGCGAATACGTCGTCAAGACCGCCGCGCAGAAGAACACCGTCGATAAAGCCGGCGTGATCGTCTTCGGCACCGAGGCGAGCATCGAGACGATGACGCACGAGATCGTGGAGTTGAAGAAGGTCCAGACCGTCGTCGGCACCGAACGAACGGACCTAGCGGCGGCCCTCCGGCTCGGCACGGCGGCGTTTCCCGAGACGGGCCAGAAGCGGCTGGTCTTGCTCTCGGACGGCAACGAAAACCTGGGGGACGCCTTCGCGGCCGTGCTGTCGGCGAAATCACTGGGCGTGACCGTCGATGTCGTGCCCATGGGCGTGGCGCGGGGCCACGACGTGGCGGTGCAGAAACTGGCCCTGCCGCCGAAACTCAAAAAGGGCCAGACGTTCGAGGCGAAGATTTTCATTCAATCGGACCAGCCGGGGCCGGCGACGGTGCGGCTCTATCGCAACGATCAGTACCTCGGCGAACAGCCGGTGGACCTGCAAGCCGGCAAGAACCTGTTCACCTTCCCGCAGACGCTCACCGAACCGGGCTTTTACAGCTACGACGTGCGCGTCGAGGCGCCGGGCGATCCGGTCCCGCAGAACAATCGCGCCAGCGGCTTCACCAGTGTCCAGGGCGACCCGCGCATCCTGGTGATCTCCTCCGACCCGGACCAGGACCGCGATCTGGCGGCGGCGCTGCAATCGTCGCGGCTGGACGTGAAGCTGGCCGGGCTGGCCGGCTTTCCGGGGAGCCTGGCGGAAATGCAGAGTTACGACGCGCTCTTCCTGTGCAACATCGAGGCCGGCGCGTTGGGCGCGGACGCCCTGGCGCTGCTGGAAAGCGCGGTGCGCGACTTCGGCGTCGGCTTGGTGTGCGTGGGCGGCGACCGCGCGTTCGCCGCCGGCGGCTACCGCAACACGCCGCTCGAACGGACGCTGCCGGTGAGCATGGAACTCGACAGCAAGAAGGTGCTGCCCCCCGGCGCGGTCGTCCTCGTGATGCACGGCATGGAGTTCAACAATGGCAACGAAGTGGCGCGCGAGTGCGCCCTTGGCGTGCTTAACGCCCTCGGCCCGCGGGACGAAATGGGCGTGGTGCTCTGGGACGGCAACGAGCGCTGGCTCTTCCCGCTGCAAGCCGTCGGCGACAAGAAGGCGCTCGGCCGCCAGATCGCCGGCATGAACCAGGGCGACCTCGGCAGTTTCCAGGGCGTGATGACGATGGCGCACCAGGCGCTCCAGAAGTCCTACGCCAGCCTCAAACACATCATCGTCTTCAGCGACGGCGACCCCGCGCCGCCGTCGGATGCGTTGCTCGCCGCCATCGTCAGCGACCAAATCACCGTGAGCACCGTGCTCATTTCCGGGCACGCCGGCCCGGACACGATGATTCGCATGGCCGAACTGGGCAAAGGCCGGTTCTACAACGTCACGTCGCCCGACGACCTGCCGCAGATTTTCATCAAGGAAACCGCGGTGATCTTGAAGTCGGCGATTTACGAGGAGCCGTTCCAGCCGCAGCAGCGCGCCGGCAGCGAATTGCTGCGCGGCATCGGCGCCCAGGAATATCCGCCGTTGCTCGGCTACGTGGCGACCACGCCCAAGCCGCGCGCCGAGACGCCGCTGGTCACGTCCCAGGGCGACCCGCTGCTGGCCAACTGGCAGTACGGCCTGGGCCGCGCCGTCGCCTTCACCTCCGACGCCAAGGCGAAGTGGGCGCGCGACTGGCTGGGCTGGGCGAAGTACCGGCAATTCTGGTCGCAAGTCGCGCAGTGGAGCCTGCGCCGGCTGGAGAACGCGGATTTCACGACCGAAGTGACCGTCGATAAAGGCGAAGGACAGGTCAGCGTCGAGGCCCTCGACGCGCAGGGCAACTACCGGAACTTCCTCAACCTCCAGGCCGCCGTGATCAGCCCCAAAGGCGAGCGGCAGACGGCGCGGCTGGAACAGACCGGCCCGGGGCGCTACGAGGCGCGGTTCCCGACGAAGGAGGTCGGCGTCTATATGCTGAACCTGATGGACCTGAAGGACGGCCAGCTCCGCGGTTCGCAGGTGGTGGGCGCGAGCGTGAATTACTCGCCGGAGTTCAACGATCCGGCGCCCAACCTGAACCTGTTGCGCCGCCTCGCCGACCTGAGCGGGGGAAAGGTGCTCGATCCGCGGCTCCCGGCGGAGAATCCGTTTCTCCACGACCGGCAGAAGACCTTCCAACCGCGCGACCTGTGGCCGTGGCTGCTCCAGTTGGCGATCCTCCTGTTTCCGCTCGACGTCGGCGTGCGGCGCATCCAAATCGACCGCGAGGAATGGCGGCGGGCCACGCTCACGCTGCGCAAATGGCTCCTTTTCTGGCGCGGCGTGGAGCGGCCGGTGGAGGCGGACGAGTCGCTCGCGGCGCTGCTGGCGCGGCGCGATCAGGTGCGCGAGCGCCGGGCCGCGCGGGTCGGAGAGACGCCGCCGGAGTTGTTTCAGCCGCGGCACACCGCGACGGTGGACGAGGTAGTGGCCCCGTCGGAGCATGTGCCACCGGCGGCCCAGCCAGCGCCCTCAGCCGCCGAACCGCCGGCAAAGCAGCCGCCGGCGAGTACCGCCAGCCGATTGCTCGAGGCCAAGCGCCGGGCCCAGCAACGGAAAAAGGAGTGACCCGCAGTGGCCGCCGGGCGAAACACCACGAACATTTCATTCCACCGCGTCTTCTCCGAGCAGCGATTTGGCCGCCTCGGGACCGTAGAGGCCGCGGTTGCTCTGGTTGAACTCGAATTTCAGATGGACCTCCAGGTTCTCCAGCGAGATCAGCTTCCACCGGAGGGGCGCGAAGGCGGGCCGGCCG